>NZ_JAGTPM010000007.1:0-410751 GCF_021147865.1 Pseudomonas sp. CDFA 610 | reverse complement strand
ACCTGATCCCATCCCGAACTCAGCAGTGAAACGATGCATCGCCGATGGTAGTGTGGGGTTTCCCCATGTGAGAGTAGGTCATCGTCAAGATTAAATTCCGAAACCCCTCATCGCTCACGCGGTGAGGGGTTTTGTCTGTGTGCGCTGGAAATGGCTTTAACCCTATATTCAAGGCAAAAAAAACCACCTGTTCAAGGTGGTTTTGAAGTCACTCGCCGCGGTATTCACATCCGCTTGTACAGGTTTCATGAATACGTACGGCCGAGAGTTCAGGGAGTAAGGGTTTCAGTTCGTTCCAGATCCATTTCGCCAGGTTCTCGCTGGTCGGATTTTCAAGGCCCGGGATGTCATTGAGGTAGTTGTGATCAAGGCGCTCATAGAGAGGCTTGAAGATCGCCTTGATTTCAGAGAAATCCCGTATCCACCCCGTGTGAGGGTCCACCTTGCCTGCCAGGTGAATCCCTACGCGAAAGGAATGTCCATGCAGGCGTCCGCACTTATGGCCCTCCGGCACGTGTGGGAGGCGGTGGGCTGACTCAAATGTAAACTCTTTAAAGATTTCCAAAATGTATTAGCTCTAGGAAAATGGCGATCGCCGATGCGAAAAATGCAGGCCACGAGTTTAACAGCAATGGTTTGAAACTCCATGATTGAGGAGGGGGAAGGGAGGTTTCAGTACTCGGAAATGATGGCTCGTAGCCACATGTGTTCAGTTTGAATTAAGTTCCCGGCGCTATGATGGCCGCCATAAAAGCATCGGCCATCATGGAGCCCTCCAATAATGAAAATGCCGATCACTCTAATGACCGCGTTAGCGCTTTCAATGGCTGCCTGTATCATTCATGCACGCAACGTTGATCCCGATGAGGTTTTGCGATTGAGCAGTGCGGGGACGCTGCAGCCGTATGAGTACCTTGACGCACAGGCGCTTTCCACGCATCCCGGCGCCAGGATCATCGACACAGAGTTGAAGAGCCAGTACGGCAGGTATGTTTACAAGGTCGAGCTATTGGACGCCAAAAACGTTGAATGGGACCTCGAAATAGATGCTGTCACTGGTCATGTCTTCCGGAATCATCAGGATAATTAATGAATGTCGACAAGCCTCTCTGCGCAATCCTTGGTCTGAGCCTGGTTTGTTCCTTTGCGTATGCCAGAGATCTGAATCAGGATGAAGCCCTCAGGCTGAGACAACAGGGCGTCATCCTGCCTCTCGAGCAATTCATCGAGCATGCGTTGGGCCTCCATCCGGGTTCCAAGTTGCTCGAGGCTGAGCTTGAAGAAAAACACGACGTTTACGTGTACGAATTTGAATTGCTGACCCCGCAGGGCGTTGTTCGCGAGCTGAAGTTCGACGCTCGCGATAGCCGGCTGCTGAAAGACGAGGAAGATTGATGCGTCTGTTACTGGTTGAAGACCACGTGCCCCTGGCGGACGAACTCATCGCCGCACTTGGGCGGCAAGGCTACGCGGTTGACTGGTTGGCCGACGGGCGTGACGCCGTCTATCAAGGGGCCAGCGAGCCTTATGATCTTATCGTGCTGGACCTGGGTTTGCCCGGCCTGCCCGGTCTTGAAGTGCTGGAGCAATGGCGAAGCAATGGTCTCGCCATTCCGGTGCTCATACTCACTGCCCGTGGCTCATGGTCCGAGCGCATCGAAGGGCTCAAAGCCGGCGCTGATGATTACCTGACCAAGCCCTTTCATCCTGAAGAGCTTCAGCTGCGCATCCAGGCATTGCTGCGCCGCTCGCACGGGTTGGCCAACCAGCCTACGCTGGAAGCGGCAGGCCTGAAGCTGGACGAGGGGCGACAGTCAGTATCGCTCGATGGTGCCGATATCCAGCTAACGTCGGCCGAGTTTCGGCTGTTGCGCTATTTCATGCTGCATCCCGAGCAGATTCTCTCCAAAAGCCATCTCTCCGAGCATCTGTACGATGGAGAAAACGAACGTGATTCCAATGTGATCGAGGTGCACGTCAACCATCTGCGTCGCAAGCTGGGACGGGGTGTGATCGAAACGCGCCGTGGTCAGGGCTATGTGTATGGTGGGGCAGGCGGTTGAAGTCCATACAGCGGCGATTGAGTCTGGGCCTGATCGCCGTCATGGTTGTCGTGGGTCTGGTCATGGCGCAGACCAGCCTCTGGCTTTTTGAACTGGGCCTGCAGCGTTATCTGGAATCGGGCCTGCGTAACGAAAGCGAGAATCTGCTCGTTGCGCTGGTCCGCGGGCCGGCAGGCCTGCAACTTGACGATCATCGGCTGTCAGGCGCCTATCAGCGTCCATTATCCGGACATTACTTCCGCATGGATCTGCCACAAGGTCACTGGCGGTCGCGTTCGCTCTGGGATTTCGAGCTGCCCGAGTCAGGCCCCGTCGGCTTGCATGCCAATTTTGAACTCGGCCAGACCGGTCAGTCGCTGTTGATGCTGACGGCGGAATACCGAAAGTTCGGCAAGAAAATCACGATCACCGTGGCTCAGGACTACACGCCGGTCAAAGCCAGTTTCCGCCGGATGCAGCAGATCGGTCTGGGGCTGGGGCTTGCAGCGTTGATACTGGTACTCGTGCTGCAGCGCGTCACGGTCTTCAGAGCATTAAGGCCACTGGAAACGGTTCGTGAACAGATTTCACAACTTCAGCAAGGTCAGCGTTCACAGCTGGACGAGCATGTACCGCTCGAGCTTGAGCCGCTGGTTGCCCAGATCAACCATTTGCTTGCCCATACCGAAGACAGCCTCAAGCGCTCGCGCAATGCGCTAGGTAACCTGGGACATGCGCTCAAGACCCCTTTGGCGGTGCTGCTCAGTCTCGCGCTGAGTGATCAGCTCGACAACAATCCGGCGCTGCGTAAAACCCTTCAGGAACAGCTTGAAAATATTCGGCTGCGTCTGGAGCGCGAGCTTAACCGCGCCCGGCTTTCAGGTGACGCGCTGCCCGGCGCGCGCTTTGATTGCGACACCGAGTTGCCTGGTCTTTTCTCCACGCTAGGCATGATCCACGGTGGTCATCTTGATTTGATCAACAAGGTGGAAGGCGGCATGTACCTGCCCTGGGATCGGGAAGACATTCTCGAGTTGCTGGGTAACCTGCTGGACAACGCATGCAAGTGGGCGGACA
Organism: Pseudomonas sp. CDFA 610; assembly: GCF_021147865.1. Taxonomy (NCBI): domain Bacteria; kingdom Pseudomonadati; phylum Pseudomonadota; class Gammaproteobacteria; order Pseudomonadales; family Pseudomonadaceae; genus Pseudomonas; species Pseudomonas sp. CDFA 610. The sequence goes on along the minus strand of NZ_JAGTPM010000007.1, from coordinate 407,632 downwards.
GCGAGGTGCAATTGGATATCCTGCGTCAGCATCAGGGTTTCCGTTTGCTGATTGACGATGACGGCCCCGGCATTCCCGAATCCAGGCGCGCAGAAGTGTTCAGCCGGGGAGCACGTCTGGACGAGCAGATCACGGGGCACGGTCTCGGTCTGGGTATCGTTCGCGACATCGTTGAGGCTTGGGGTGGCCAATTGCAGCTGCTCGACAGCCCATTGCACGGACTGCGGGTACAGATCGATCTTCCCGAGCGAACCGCTCCCTGAGCATCTTCAGTTCAGCCTGACAGAAAATCAGGACCGATCTTCATATTCAGACAAGGCTGCCGATAAAGGAGGGGTATACCTGACTTTATAACAATAACCATAAGGCCAATCCTATGCGTCTTAGTCTGAAAGCCAAGGTGCTGTCACTGGCAATACTGCCGGTTCTGATGTTCGGGCTGGTGATCAGCGCGACGACCGTATTCATGCTGCACCAGCAGGCTGACCGAGAGGTCAGCGACACGCGAGAGCGCCTGCTCTCCGAGGCCAAGACCACCCTGCAAAACTACGTTGCTATCGCGATGACCGCCATCAAGCCGTTGTATGAGGCATCAGCTCCGGGTGATGAAACAGCAAAAGCCACGGCTATCAAGTTGCTGTCCGCAGTGTCCTACGGCAAGGATGGCTATCTCTTCGGCTACGACTCCCAGGTCATTCGTATTTTCAGAAGTACCAACCCCGACGGTCTGGGCAAGAGCTTCAATGACGTGCGTGACCCGAATGGGGTTTACCTCAATCGGGAACTGGTTGCCGTCGGCAAGGCGGGAACCCACTATGTGATGTATTCCTCGGCGCTCCCTGGCAAGACCGAACCTGTGCCCAAGATCGGTTACACCGATTATCTGCCCAAATGGGACCTGGTTGTAGGCTCTGCGGTCAATCTGGACGGCATCGATGCTCAGGTCGCCGTCGTCAGGCAGAACGTGGAAGCTCGCTTGCAGGAAATGCTCTACAGCATCCTTGGAATCACCTTGCTGGTCCTGGTGGTCATCAGTGTTGCTGGGATGCTGCTGACCGGCACGTTGTTGCGCCCCCTGCGCCTGATGAAAGACAACCTCGACGACATCGCTGCAGGCGAAGGCGATCTGACACGTCGTCTGGCTGTAACCAGCAACGACGAGCTGGGTGAACTGGCGACCTCCTTCAACCGCTTCGTAGACAAGATCCACGGGCTGGTGCGGCAGATCACTGAAATGACCGGACAGCTGAACGGGTTGGTGAGTGAAGTGTCGTCGCAGGCTCAGCGTTCAGAAAGCGCAATGGAGCGTCAGCGCCACGAGACGGATCAAGTGGCCACCGCCATCAACGAAATGTCGGCCGCCGCGCAGGAGGTCGCCAAGAGCGCCCAAGGCGCTTCGGTGGCCGCGCAGCAGACCGATGAGCAGGGGCGCACGGCCAAGCGTGTCGTCGATGGCAGCATTCGGCAGATTCACGCGCTGGTGGACGATATTCGCAAGAGCGGTACGTCGCTGGACAGCTTGCAGCAAGACGTGTCGTCAATCGTCAGCGTGCTCGGTGTCATTCGCTCCATTGCCGAGCAGACCAACCTTTTGGCCCTCAACGCCGCCATCGAGGCTGCAAGGGCAGGGGAAGCCGGTCGCGGTTTTGCCGTGGTTGCAGATGAGGTGCGAGCGCTTGCCAGCCGCACCCAGCAGAGCACGCAGGAAATCCAGGCAATGATTGATCGCCTGCAGCACGGCACGCAGGAAGCCGTCTCCGCCATGCGTCGTTCCAGCGAGGCCGGTGACGGGACGTCGACCCAGGCCAACGAGGCGGGTCTATCGCTAAGTACCATTGGCGAGCTGATTGCGACCATCAACTCGATGAACGCTCAAATCGCGAGTGCGGCTGAAGAGCAGACGGCCGTGGCGGAAGAAATCAATCGCAGTGTCCATCAGATCGCCGGAGCGGTCGAAAGCGTGGCAGACGAAACCCGGCAAAGTGCGCAGACCTCGCGCAGTCTTGCTGAACTGGGCTCACGTCTGGATGGATTGGTTGGCCAATTTCGGGTCTGACCCGGCTGTCGTCGTTTCCCACGGCACTCGTACGTTTGTCCGCTGACTAAGAGCTAGGCCGCGCGCAATGCGCGGTCTACTGACATGGACTGGACATGAACGAAACCGTACAGCAATACAAGACACTACTCCTGCTACTGGTGGGGGTGACCGTTGCCTTTATCTGGATTCTGCTGCCGTTCTACGGCGCAGTGTTCTGGGCCGTGATTCTCGGCATTATCTTTGCGCCGCTTCAGCGCAGACTGTTGCTTCGATTCGGTTGGTCACGCAACCTGACATCCCTGTGCACGCTGATCATCTGTTTGGTTATCGCCATTTTGCCGGTGATCATCATCAGCGCGTTGCTGGTTCAGGAAGGCACCACCCTGTACAAAAACGTCGAAACCGGGCAACTGGACATCGCGGGCTACCTGGCTGAATTCAAGACCCTGTTGCCGCACTCGCTGCAGGCGCTGCTTGACCGGCTTGGCATGGGCGACCTTGAAGGGCTGCGCGACAAGATTGCCAAGGGCGCGATGCAAGGCAGCCAGTATCTGGCGACTCAGGCCTTCAGTTTCGGGCAGGGGACCTTCGATTTCGTGGTCAGCTTTTTCATCATGCTTTACCTGCTCTACTTCTTCCTGCGCGACGGCCACGAACTGGTCCGCAAGATGCGCAACGCGGTCCCACTGGCTGAACAGCAGAAGCGCCGCCTGCAACTCAAATTCACCCGCGTCGTACGTGCTACGGTCAAAGGTAACGTCGTGGTGGCGGTCACGCAGGGTGCGTTGGGCGGGTTCATCTTCTGGGCGCTGGACATCCCGAGCGCACTGCTCTGGGCGGTCATCATGGCCTTTCTGTCGTTGCTGCCGGCGGTGGGCGCGGGGATCGTCTGGGCGCCTGTGGCGTTGTACTTCCTGCTCAGCGGTATGATCTGGCAGGGCGTCGTTCTGGGGCTGTTCGGTGTCTTCGTCATTGGTTTGGTAGACAATGTGCTGCGTCCGATTCTGGTCGGCAAGGACACCAAGATGCCGGACTACCTGATCCTGATCTCTACACTTGGCGGCATGTCGGTGTTCGGCCTGAACGGCTTTGTCATCGGCCCGCTGATTGCTGCGCTGTTCATCTCCACCTGGGGACTGTTCAGCAGTGCCAAGAAACCCGTTCGATTGCCGGGTTAGCATTGTCCGAGGCGAAAAAAAACCCTGCCAGGCGGCAGGGTTTTTTATGTTCAGGCAATCAACCCGGCATGTGAATACCCGCGTTCACCACCAGATCCAGCAACGGTTGTGGGTAGACACCCAGTACAAACGTCAGGATCGCCACGGCCAGTAGCATGACGCCACCGGTGCGCTGCGCCCAGTTGAAGGCTGCGTCGTGACGCGGCAGCTTGGCATCGACCAGGTACATCGTGACCATGACGCGCAGGTAGTAGAACAGGCCGATGGCGCTGCCCAGTACCAGTGCGCCGACCAGCCACCACAGCTGAGACTCGACACCCGTCGCGATCATGTAGAACTTGCCGATGAAGCCAGCCGTCAGCGGAATACCCGCCAGCGACAGCAGCATCAGGGTCATGACAGCGGTCAGGTACGGACGACGCCAGAACAGACCACGGTATTCGAACATCGCATCGGCGTCGCGACCGCTGTACGGCGACGACATCATGGTGATCACGCCGAAGCTGCCCAGAGACGTCAGCACGTAGGTGGCCAGATAAACACCGATGGCTTCGACCGCCATACCTTTGCTGGCCACCAGCGCGATCATCAGGTAACCGAAATGCGCGATGGAGGAATAACCCAACAGACGCTTGAGGTTGGTCTGAGTCAGTGCCAGCAGGTTACCGACCAGAATCGAGGCCACTGCGATGACTGCCAGTACGTCCTGCAGCACACCGCTGCTGGCGGCTGGCGAGATCTGGAACAGGCGCACCAGCACAGCGAACACCGCAACCTTGCTGGCCGTGGCCAGAAACGCTGCAACCGGAGCAGGAGCGCCTTCGTAAACGTCTGGCGTCCAGAGATGGAAAGGCACCAGCGACAGTTTGAATGCCAGGCCGACCAGCATCATTGCCAGACCCAGGCTCGCAATCGGGCTAGGCATACCGGTCGCAGCGATGGCCTTGCCGATGCCTTCGAAACTCAACGAGCCTGCTTCCGCGTACAGCAACGCCATACCGAACAGCAGAAAGGCCGAACCCGCAGCCGACAGCACCATGTACTTGATGCCGCCTTCCAGCGAGCGCTTGTTGAAGAAGGCATAGGCCACCAGACCGTAGACCGGCACCGAAAGCAATTCGAGACCGATGAACAGGCCAGCAAGGTGCTGAGCACTCACAAGAACCAGACCGCCAGCGGCTGCCAGCAGGATCAGCAGGTAGAGTTCTTCGCGGTTGCCCGGATACCCGACCTTGGCGTCGCCCAGATAGGCATGAGCCATGGTGACGCACGCCAGGGTAGAGGCGAGGATGATCGCCATGTACAGGCAGGCGAAGTTGTCGATCTGCAGCAGCGGTGTGACTGCCAGCGGGGCAACCTTCAATGCCGGGTAAATGGAAAGCAGGGCCAGGTTCAGACCCGCTACCGAGAGCAGAAAGGTTTGCGAGTGATTGCGGCGCCAAGCGATCGCCAGCATCACCACAACGATGGTGATGCTGGTGATCAGCAGCGGCGCAAGCGCAATAAAGTGTTGAATCGTCAGGTCCATAGCGCTCTTACCGGGCCGAAGCGAGTTGAGTGAAGGCAGTGCCTAGCCATTGCTGCACGCCGTGCATGGTCGCTGCCGAGGTGTCGAGAATCGGCTGCGGGAAGACCCCTAGCACAATCAGCAACACGGCAAGGCCCAGCACCATGATCATTTCCCGTCTATCCATGCCCTTGAGAATCTCGTCCGATCTGGACGGGCCGAAGTAGGCGCGGTGGATCATGATCAGCGAATAGACAGAGCCGAATACCAGACCGGATGTGGCAATGGCGGTGACCCATGGCGAGCTGACAAAACTGCCCAGCAGGATCAGGAACTCACCGACGAAGTTACCGGTGCCTGGCAGGCCCAGAGAAGCGGCCGCGAAGAACAGGCTGATGGCTGGCAGATAAGCGATTCGCGACCAGAGGCCACCCATTTCGCGCATGTCACGCGTGTGCAGGCGCTCGTACAGCTGACCACTGAGGATAAACAGCGCAGCAGCCGACAGACCATGCGCCAGCATCTGTACAACGACGCCTTGCAGAGCCTGCTGGCTGCCGGAGTAGATACCGATCAGCACGAAGCCCATGTGCGAAACGCTGGAGAATGCGATCAGACGCTTGATATCGGTCTGGGCGAACGCCAGGAAAGCACCGTAGAAGATACCGACCAGGCCGAGCGTCATCGCGATCGGTGCGAACTCTGCCGAGGCATTAGGGAACAGCGGCAGTGCGAAACGCAACAGACCATAGGCCGCAGTCTTCAGCAGGATACCTGCCAGATCGACAGAGCCTGCTGTCGGCGCCTGAGCGTGCGCATCCGGCAGCCAGGAGTGAAACGGTACGACCGGCAGCTTCACGGCGAACGCGATGAAGAAGCCCAGCATCAGGATGTACTCGGTGCCTGGCGCTAGTTTGGTTTTCAGCAAGTCGGCATAGGCAAAGGTGATGACACCTGTCTGATTGAAGTGCACCAGCACCAGGCCCAGAATCGCCACCAGCATGATCAGGCCGCTGGCCTGAGTGAAGATGAAGAACTTGGTCGCGGCATAGATACGGGTTTTCTTGCCGTCTGCCGAGCTGTGACCCCAGAGCGCGATGAGGAAGTACATCGGCACCAGCATCATTTCCCAGAAGAAGAAGAACATGAACAGGTCGATGGCGAGAAACACGCCCACCACGCCGCCCAGAATCCACATCAGGTTAAGGTGGAAGAAGCCTACCTTGCGCTGGATTTCCTTCCAGGAGCACAGCACCGACAGCACGCCGAGCAGGCCGGTCAGCAGAATCATCAGCAACGACAGGCCATCAAGGGCCAGGTGTACGTCGATGCCGAAACGGGTGATCCACGGCTGGTGAAATTCCAGGGTCCAGGTCGGATCCGCACCGGGCACCGGCGCGTAGCCGAAGTTGCCGGTGGCCCAGAGCCAGAGGCCCAGGGCCAGTTCGAGGGTCATGGTCAGCAGCGCGATCCAGCGCGGCAGGGTAGGGCCGAAGCGCTCACCCAGCCAGCACAGCAGGCCGCCGATAAAGGGGATCAGGATTAGCCAAGGCAGAATCATGACGGGCTCAATTCCTTTCGCAAATTCGCAAGGTTCATGTCAGACCGCAACCAGAATGACGGCACCGAGTACCAGAACGGCACCCACGGCAATCGAGGCAGCATACCAACGCAGCTGGCCGGTCTCGGTACGGCTCATGGTGTCATGACCGCCTTTGACCAGACGTGGGATCAAGCCGATGGTGCGGTCGAACGGATCGCTACGCAGCAGATGACTGATCGCCAGATAAGGTTTGACGAAGAGCTTGTCGTAGATCCAGTCGAAGCCCCAGGCGGCGAACCACCAGGCTGACAGGAAACGGCCCGGACCGCTGTTGGCAATGGCTGTTGCCAGACGACGCTTGCCGAGGAACAGCAATGCCGCAAGCAGAATGCCCGCCAGTGCGATGGCGCCCGAGGCGATTTCCAGGCTGTGCTTGGCTTCGCCACCGGCATGGCCAACGCTTTGCGGCAATACGCCGGCCAGCGGAGGCGTGATCAGCGCGCCGATGAAGGTCGACAGTACGATCAGCACCGACAGTGGCAACCAGTGAGCGATGCCGTGACCCGCGTGCGCTTCGGTCTTGGCTTCACCGTGGAACGCGATGAAGATCAGGCGGAAGGTGTACAGCGATGTCATGAACGCACCGACCAGACCGGCGTACAACAGACCGTTGTTACCGCTGGCGAACGCTTCCCAGAGGATTTCGTCCTTGGAGTAGAAGCCTGCCGTCAACAGTGGCAGCGCGGCCAGAGCGGCACCACCAACGATGAAGCTTGCGTAGGCCAGTGGCAGTTTCTTCCACAGGCCGCCCATCTTGAAGATGTTCTGCTCGTGGTGGCAGGCAACGATCACGGCACCCGATGCAAGGAACAGCAGCGCTTTGAAGAACGCATGCGTCATCAGGTGGAAGATCGCACCTTCCCATGCGCCGACACCCAGCGCCAGGAACATGTAGCCGATCTGGCTCATGGTCGAGTAGGCGAGAATACGTTTGATGTCGGTCTGCACCAGCGCTGCGAAGCCTGCCAGTACCAGGGTGACGCCACCGACGACGCCAACCAGATGCAGGATGTCCGGCGCGAGGGCGAACAGGCCGTGAGTCCGGGCAATCAGATAGACACCGGCCGTGACCATCGTTGCAGCGTGGATCAGGGCCGAAACCGGGGTAGGACCGGCCATCGCGTCCGCCAGCCAGGTCTGCAGTGGCAGCTGTGCAGATTTACCGACAGCACCACCGAGCAGCATCAGCGTCGCCAGTACGATCCAGAAGTCGCCGACCTTGAAGTGCTCCGGCGCCCTTACCAGCAGTTCCTGAACGTTCAGCGTACCCAACTGCTGGAACAGGATGAACAGGCCGATGGCCATGAACACGTCGCCGATGCGGGTCACGATGAACGCTTTGAGGGCTGCGTTGCCGTTGTTGCGGTTGCTGTAATAGAAACCGATCAACAGGTAGCTGCACAGGCCCACGCCTTCCCAACCGAAGTAGATGAACAGCAGGTTGTCGCCCAGAATCAGGAACAGCATGCTGGCAATGAACAGGTTGGTATAGGAGAAGAAGCGCGAGTAGCCCGCTTCGCCGCGCATGTACCAGGACGCGAACAGATGGATCAGGAAGCCTACACCGACCACTACACCCAGCATCGTGACGGACAGGCCGTCCAGATACAGGGCGAAGTTGGGCTGGAAGCCATCCACGTCCATCCAGCGCCACAGCACTTGGGTGTAATGACCACCCTCAGGCGGTGCGACGTTGAATTGCCAGATGACCCAGGCCGTCACGATGGCGGAGAGCCCGATGGAGCCGACGCCGATCAGCGCTGCCAGGTTTTCCGAAATGCGGCCCCGTGAAAACGACAGCAGCAAAAAACCGATGAGGGGAAATACAAAAGTCAGAAAGAGAAGATTCATCCGCGCATCTCACTGGCAGCGTCGATATCGAGCGTGTGGAAGCGGCGATACAGCTGCATCAGGATCGCCAGGCCAATACTGGCCTCGGCCGCTGCAAGGCTGATCACCAGAATGAACATGACCTGTCCATCCGGCTGCGCCCAGCGGCTGCCGGCAACGACGAACGCAAGAGCAGAGGCGTTCATCATGATCTCAAGGCTCATCAACACGAAAAGGATGTTGCGTCGCACCATCAGGCCGACCAGACCGAGGCAGAACAGGACGCCGGCCACCGCCAGGCCGTGTTCGAGAGGGATAGCATTCATTGGCTTGGCTCCTTCGCCTCGTTGCGGCCCAGGTGGAATGCCGTGACTGCGGCTGCAAGCAGCAGCATCGAGGCAAGTTCCACAACGAGCAGATAAGGCCCGAACAGGCTGATACCGACCGCCTTGGCGTCGACCGTGGTGTGACCGATGGCAGCGCCGGTCTGGTTGGCGAACAGCACATACAGTAGCTCTGCCAGCAGCAGCACGCCGAGGATGACCGGACCGAGCCAGATACCCGGTTTCAGCCAGGTACGTTCCTGCTCGACCGAGGCCGGGCCAAGGTTCAGCATCATGACCACGAACACGAACAGCACCATGATTGCGCCAGCGTAGGCGATGACTTCCAGTACACCGGCGAACGGTGCGCCAAGACTGAAGAACGTCATGGCGACGGCGATCAGTGAAATGATCAGGTAGAGCAGGGCGTGCACCGGATTCGTGTTCGTGACCACCCGCAGGGTGGACACGACAGCGATACCGGATGCGAAATAGAAAGCGAATTCCATCTTTACTTCCTTAAGGCAGCAAGCTCTTGACGTTGATCGGCTCGGCTTCGTTCTGCGCGGAGCCCTTGGGCTTGCCGGCAACGGCCATGCCCGCAACGCGGTAGAAGTTGTAGTCGGGGTTCTTGCCGGGGCCGGAGATCAGCAGATCTTCCTTTTCGTACACCAGATCCTGACGTTTGAAGTCGGCCATCTCGAAGTCCGGCGTAAGCTGGATTGCGGTGGTCGGGCAGGCTTCTTCGCACAGACCGCAGAAAATGCAGCGAGAGAAGTTGATGCGGAAGAAGTCCGGATACCAGCGGCCGTCCTCTTTCTCCGCTTTCTGCAACGAAATGCAGCCCACCGGGCAAGCCACGGCGCACAGGTTACAGGCTACGCAACGCTCTTCACCATCGGGGTCACGCGTCAGTACGATGCGGCCACGGTAGCGGGGCGGCAGGTAAACCTGCTCCTCGGGGTATTGCAGGGTGTCGCGTTTGCGGAAGCCGTGACCGAACACCATCACCAGGCTGCGCAATTGGGTACCAGTACCCTTAACGATGTCGCCAATATATTTGAACATGGGTCAAATCCTCACTGAACCGAGCCTGCCGGTGTGTTCAACAACACAATCGCAGCAGTCACCAGCAAATTGATCAGGGTCAGCGGCAGACAGAATTTCCAGCTGAAATCCATGACCTGGTCATAACGTGGGCGCGGAATGGAAGCGCGCAACAGAATGAACAGCATGATGAAGAACGCGGTTTTCAGGGCGAACCAGAAGAAGGCCAGCGATGGCAGGATATCGAACGGGCCGTGCCAGCCGCCGAAGAACAGGGTTACCAGCAACGCCGAAATCAGAATGATGCCGATGTATTCGCCGACGAAGAACATGCCCCATTTCATGCCGGCATACTCAATGTGGTAACCGTCGGCCAGTTCCTGCTCGGCTTCCGGCTGGTCGAATGGGTGACGGTGAGTTACCGCCACGCCTGCGATGAAGAACGTACAGAAGCCGAAGAACTGCGGAATGATGAACCACAGGTTCTGCGCCTGATACTCGACAATGTCGCGCATGTTGAACGAGCCGACCTGCACCACGATGCCCATCAGCGCCAGGCCCATGAACACTTCGTAGGACACGGTCTGCGCCGAAGCGCGCAAGCTGCCCAGCAGGGCGAACTTGTTGTTGCTCGACCAGCCTGCGAACAGCACCGCGTACACCGAGAGACCGGCCATGGCGAAGAAGAACAGCAGACCGATGTTCAGATCCGCCACGCCCCAGGTCGGGGTGATCGGGATCACGGCGAATGCGATCAGCAGGGCGCTCATGGCCACGACCGGTGCCAGGGTGAAGATCACCTTGTCGGCGAACGGCGGCGTCCAGTCTTCCTTGAAGAACATCTTCAGCATGTCGGCGGCGATCTGGAACATGCCGAACGGGCCTACGCGGTTCGGACCGTAACGGTCCTGCCACCAGCCCAGCAAGCGACGTTCCACGAAACTGAGCAACGCACCGCAGACAACGACGGCCAGCAACACCACGATGGCCTTCACGACCGCGATGATTGCGTCAATCACTTCAGGGGTGAACCAGGTCATTGCGCTGCCTCCTGCAGACCATCAACGGATTTACCGAACACTGCCGCAGGAATGCCCGGCAGGCCTGCCGGCAATGCAACCAGACCGGCGCCGAGTTCTTCGTTGATGCGCAGCGGCAGTTTCAGTGTCTGGCCAGCGACATTGAGCGAGATCAGCGCGCCTTCGTTGACACCCAGACGATCCGCTTCCGACTTGGCCAGCGCCACGTAAGCCTGTGGAATCCGCTCCTGGACCGGGGCGGCCAAAGACGAGGTTTCATCGCTGCCGAACAGGTGGAAGAACGGCACCACCTGCCAGGTGCCGCGCTCTGGCGCGAATGCGCGGGGAACGCTGGCGAACCACGACAGAGCGTCGCCTTTGCTTTCGATCAGGCGAGTGCCTGGATCGCCTGCACGCAGGTGACCACCGACCTCGTCCTGGAATTTGTTCCAGGCCTGTGGCGAGTTCCAGCCCGGAGACCAGGCGAACGGCACTTGCTGACGCGGCTCGGCAGACCCCGAATAACCTTCCATGGAGAACGCAAACGCCGTGTCCTTGTCTTGCGAAGTGCGCGGTTCATGAACGCTGATGTTGGCGCGCATGGACGTGCGACCGCTGTAACGCAGCGGTTCGCGAGCGAGTTTCAGGCCCTTGATGCGGAACGAAGCCGATGGCGCAGCATTGACGATACCGGCCAGTTGCGCAGAGCTGCTCGCACAGGCTTCGGTGACATGGTCCAGTTGTGTCCAGTCTACCGGCCTGTTGAGCAGGGTCGCACGCAGGGCATGCAGCCAGCGCCAGCCTTCGTGGATCATGATGCTGGCATCCAGGTAGGTCGGATCGAACACCTGGAAGAAGCGCTGGGCGCGGCCTTCCTGGCTCACCAGCGTACCGTCGCCTTCGGCAAAACTGGCAGCAGGCAGGATCAGGTGGGCACGGTCGCTGGTAGGCGTCTTCTGATGATCGGCAACGATCACCACTTTCGCGGCACTCAATGCAGCGTCAACCAGCGAGGCATCGACACGGCGGTACAGGTCGTTTTCCAGCACAACGATTGCATCGGCCTTGCCGGAGATGACGGCCTGCAGTGCAGTGTCAACCGACTCACCGCCCAACATGGCCAGACCCATGCTGTTGGCTTCAGGCACGATCAGGCTGATGGAGCCTTGTTTGTCACGCAGCTTCAGGGCCTTGGCGATATTCGCGGCGGCTTCGATCAGCGCGGTCGAACCCAGTGAGCTGCCGGAAATGATCAAGGGGCGTTTCGCGGCGAGAAGGGCATCGGCTATGCGTTGCGCCAGTTCCAGCGCTTCGCTGTCCAGGCCTTCAACTGCAGGCGCGCTGGCGTCCAGAGCGTGGGCAACGGCGAAACCGATGCGGGCCAGGTCGTCGGGGGCCGCATGTACACATTCTTCGGCGACGTCGTCCAGGCGGGTTTCAGCCAGGCTGGCGATGAACAGCGGGTTCAGCTCGTGCTGACCGATGTTCTTCACGGCAGCGTCCAGCCATGGCTGGACTTTCATGGCCGCAGCCATGTCTTCGGCCTTGCCCTTGACGGCCTGACGCAGACCCAGCGCCATACGGGCAGCGGTCTGGGTCAGGTCTTCGCCCAAGACGAAGATGGCGTCGTGGTCTTCGATGTCACGCAGGGTCGGAACCGGCAGCGGACTGTCGTTCAGCACCTTCAGGATCAGACGGATGCGCTCCAGTTCACCGGCTTCGATGCCGCTGTAATAGTGCTCGGCACCCACCAGTTCGCGCAGGGCATAATTGCTTTCCAGGCTGGCGCGCGGCGAGCCGATACCGACGATGTTACGACCGCGCAGCAGATCGGCTGCCTTGTCCAGCGCCTCGTCCAGGCTCAGTTTGACCTGTCCATCGGCAAGCAGTGGCTGACGAGGACGATCCTTGCGGTTCACGTAGCCATAGCCGAAACGGCCGCGGTCGCACAGAAAGTACTGGTTCACGGAACCGTTGTAGCGGTTCTCGATGCGACGCAGCTCGCCATAACGCTCCCCGGGGCTGATGTTGCAGCCGCTGGAGCAACCATGGCAGATGCTTGGCGAGAACTGCATGTCCCATTTGCGGTTGTAGCGCTCGGAGTGGGTCTTGTCGGTGAACACCCCGGTCGGGCAGACCTCGGTGAGGTTGCCGGAGAACTCGCTTTCCAGCGTGCCGTCCTCGACGCGACCGAAGTAGACGTTGTCGTGCGCGCCGTAAACGCCCAGATCCGTGCCACCCGCATAATCCTTGTAGAACCGGACACAGCGATAGCAGGCAATGCAGCGGTTCATCTCGTGCGCGATGAACGGCCCCAGTTCCTGGTTCTGGTGGGTGCGTTTGGTGAAGCGATAACGGCGCTCGTTGTGGCCGGTCATCACTGTCATGTCTTGCAGGTGGCAATGACCGCCTTCTTCGCAGACCGGGCAGTCGTGCGGGTGGTTGGTCATCAGCCATTCAACGACACTGGCGCGGAACGCCTTGGATTCATCGTCTTCGATGGAAATCCAGGTGTTATCGGTGGCTGGCGTCATGCAGGACATGACGATACGACCACGCGTGTCGTTCTCGTCGGTGTACTGCTTGACCGCACACTGGCGACAGGCGCCAACGCTGCCCAAGGCAGGGTGCCAGCAGAAATAAGGAATATCGAGGCCCAGCGACAGGCAAGCCTGTAACAGGTTGTCTGCGCCATCGACTTCGAGGGCTTTGCCGTCTACGTGGATAGTAGCCATGGTTCAAAGATCTTCGTTGGCCCGTTGTCAGCAGGCGTGGCTAATGGAATCTCGGTAGTACCTGCAGCGCTCAGCCCGTCAGGGCGTCAGCAGGTACAAGGACGGCGGCCTTGAAAAGTCCGCCGCCCGGTGTGTCTTGTTATGCGCCGACCATGGTCGGACTTTTGCCGGGTGTCAGCGTGTCTGGTCGTGCGGGTGCGATACCGGCTTCGAACTCGGACCGGAAGTATTTGATCGCACTGCCCAGCGGCTCGACGGCTCCTGGTGCGTGTGCACAGAAGGTCTTGCCAGGGCCGAGGAAATTGACCAGGCCGAGCAGGGTTTCGATATCACCCGGCTGGCCCTGACCGTTCTCGATCGCGCGCAGCATCTTCACGCTCCACGGCAGGCCGTCGCGGCATGGCGTACAAAATCCGCAGGATTCCTGGGCAAAGAACTCTTCCATGTTGCGCAGCAGCGAAACCATGTTCACCGAGTCATCGACCGCCATCGCCAGACCGGTACCCATCCGCGTACCGACCTTGGCAATGCCACCGGCATACATCTGGGCATCCAGATGCTCCGGCAGCAGGAAGCCTGTACCGGCACCGCCAGGCTGCCAGCACTTGAGCTTGAAGCCGTCGCGCATGCCACCGGCGTAGTCTTCGAACAGTTCGCGAGCCTGCACGCCGAATGGCAGCTCCCACAGGCCGGGGTTCTTGACCTTGCCGGAGAAGCCCATCAGCTTGGTGCCATGGTCTTCACTGCCTTCGCGGGCAAGCGACTTGTACCAGTCGTTGCCGTTGTTGACGATGGCTGGCACGTTGCACAGGGTTTCGACGTTGTTCACGCAGGTAGGCTTGCCCCAGACACCCACGGCAGCGGGGAAGGGCGGCTTGGAGCGCGGGTTGGCGCGGCGGCCTTCCAGGGAGTTGATCAGTGCGGTCTCTTCACCGCAGATGTAACGACCGGCGCCGGTGTGCACGAACAGCTCGAAATCGAAACCGGTGCCCAGAATGTTCTTGCCCAGCAGTCCCGCTGCCTTGGCCTCGGCCACGGCGCGGTTCAGGTGCTTGGCCGCCGTCACGTATTCACCACGCAGGAAGATGTAGCCACGATAGGCTTTCAGGGCCTTGGCGCTGATCAGCATGCCCTCTACCAGCAGATGGGGCAGTTGCTCCATCAGCATGCGGTCTTTCCAGGTGTTGGGCTCCATCTCGTCCGCGTTGCACAGCAGATAACGGATGTTCATGGACTCGTCTTTTGGCATCAGGCCCCACTTCACGCCAGTGGGGAAGCCTGCGCCGCCGCGACCCTTGAGGCCGGAGTCCTTGACGGACTGGACGATTTCGTCGGCCGACTGCTGGAGCAGCGCCTTGCGCGCTGCTGCGTATCCGTCTTTGGTCTGGTATTCGTCAAGCCACACTGGTTCGCCGTCATCACGCAGACGCCAGGTCAACGGGTGAGTTTCTGCGGTGCGCGCAATGCGGTTCGCAGGGCCGAAGGACGTGATGGTCATAGGTAACCCTCCAGCATCTTGGCTACGCCAGCAGGCTGTACGTCGCCGAAAGTATCGTCATCGACCATCACGGCCGGAGCCTTGTCGCAGTTGCCCAGGCAGCAGACGGGCAGCAGGGTGAAGCGGCCGTCTTCGGTGGTTTGACCCAGACCGATGCCCAGCGAACTCTTGATCTCGTCGACCACTGATTCGTGGCCGCCGATGAAGCAAACCATGCTGTTGCAGACACGAATGATGTGACGCCCGACCGGCTGACGGAAAATCTGGCTGTAGAAGGTGGCCACGCCTTCGACGTCGCTGGCAGGAATGCCCAGCAGATCGCCAATGGCGTAGATCGCACCGTCCGGCACCCAGCCACGTTCCTTCTGAACGATCTTCAGGGCTTCGATGGATGCCGCTCGCGGATCCTCGTAGTGATGCATTTCATGCTCGATGGCCGAGCGCTCTGTTTCGCTCAGCGCGAAACGGTCTGTCTGGATAAGCGGGCTGTTCATGCTTAGCGGTCCACGTCGGCCATAACGAAATCGATACTACCCAGGTACGCGATCAAGTCCGCGACCATGCTGCCTTTGATCACCGAAGGGATCTGCTGCAGGTGCGGGAAGCTTGGGGTGCGGATCCGGGTACGGTAGCTCATTGTGCCGCCGTCGCTCGTCAGGTAATAGCTGTTGATACCCTTGGTCGCTTCAATCATCTGGAAGGACTCGTTGGC
The DNA here is from genome assembly GCF_021147865.1 of Pseudomonas sp. CDFA 610. NCBI lineage: Bacteria > Pseudomonadati > Pseudomonadota > Gammaproteobacteria > Pseudomonadales > Pseudomonadaceae > Pseudomonas > Pseudomonas sp. CDFA 610. Next base: position 392,142 of record NZ_JAGTPM010000007.1, on the reverse strand, counting down.
CGGCATGACCGGGCCCCACGAAACCTGCAGGAAGTGCGTGATCAGGGTTTCGATATGCTGCAGCGTGCGCTCTTTTGGCGGCGGCGTGGTCAGCGGGTGATCCGCCTTGTACGGGCCGGCCGGCATGTTGCGCATGCACTGGTCGATGATCTTGATGCTCTGGCGCATTTCTTCCACACGCACCATGCAACGGTCGTACGCATCACCATGGACAGCCAGCGGGACTTCGAACTCGAAGTTCTCGTAACCCGAATAGGGACGAGCCTTGCGCAGGTCGAAGTCCAGGCCGGTGGCACGCAGGCTTGGGCCGGTAACGCCCCAGTCCAGCGCTTCCTTTGTGTTGTAGGCAGCAACGCCGACCGTACGTCCCTTGAGGATGCTGTTCTGCAATGCAGCCTTGGTGTATTCGTCGAGCCGCTTCGGCAGCCAGTCCACGAAGTCCTTGACCAGTTTTTCCCAGCCGCGTGGCAGATCGTGTGCAACACCGCCGATGCGATACCAGGCCGGGTGCAGACGGAAACCGGTAATGGCCTCGATCACCGTGTACGCCTTCTGGCGGTCGGTGAAAGTGAAGAACACCGGAGTCATCGCGCCCACGTCCTGAATATAGGTACCCAGGAACAGCAAGTGGCTGGTGATACGGAAGAACTCGGCCATCATGATACGAATCACGTTGACGCGATCAGGCACGGTGATACCGGCCAGCTTCTCGACCGAAAGCACGTACGGCAGGTTATTCATTACCCCGCCCAGGTAATCGATGCGGTCGGTGTAAGGGATGTAGCTGTGCCAGGACTGGCGCTCGCCCATCTTCTCGGCACCACGGTGGTGATAGCCGATGTCCGGAACGCAGTCGACGATTTCTTCGCCGTCCAGTTGCAGGATGATACGGAACGCACCGTGAGCCGAAGGGTGGTTCGGACCCAGGTTGAGGAACATGTAGTCCTCGTTCTTGCCGGAACGCTTCATGCCCCAGGCTTCCGGATTGAAGCGCGCGGCTTCTTCTTCCAGTTGCTGCTTGGCCAGTGTCAGGCTGTAGGGGTCGAATTCGGTTGCGCGCGCAGGGAAGTCCTTGCGCAGCGGGTGACCTTCCCAGGTCGGCGGCATCATGATGCGGGTCAGGTGCGGGTGGCCCGGGAAATCGATCCCGAACATGTCCCACACTTCTCGCTCGTACCAGTTGGCGTTAGGCCAGATACCGGTTACGGTCGGAACGCTCAGGTCGCCTTCCGACAGCGCTACCTTGATCATGACGTCGCTGTTACGTTCTATCGACATCAGGTGATAGAACACAGTGAAGTCGGCGCCAGGCAGATTACGGCGGTGGGTGCGCAGGCGCTCGTCCACGCCATGCAGGTCGTAGAGCATGGCGTATGGCTTGGACACCTGGCGCAGGAACGTCAGGATTTCAACTAACCGGGCGCGCTCGACCCACAGCACAGGCATGCCGGTGCGGGTCGGTTGGGCCGTGAAGGCCTCGGCGCCAAAACGGTTGTTCAGTTCAACGACGACATCTTGGTCGTCAGCCTTGTAAGGCGGGATGTACAGAGCGTTGTCTGCAGTCATAGGTCTCAATCACTTCGGTCAACGTACAGAATCAACCCCGGTTCCTGTCTTTTTTATAAGAAGAACGGGCTGGATCAGACTTCGTCGGGGCTGCGCAGGTTGGTGACCTGAATACGCTGTTCGCGGCGCTGTTCCTTTTGCGACGGCATGTCGGCGCGATAGACGCCTTGATCACCGACGACCCAGGAAAGTGGGCGACGCTCCTGGCCGATGGATTCCTGCAGCAGCATCAGGCCTTGCAGGAATGCCTCGGGGCGGGGCGGGCAGCCGGGCACGTAGACATCCACGGGGAGGAACTTGTCCACACCTTGAACCACGGAATAGATGTCGTACATGCCACCGGAGTTGGCACAGGCGCCCATGGAAATGACCCATTTCGGTTCAAGCATCTGTTCATACAGACGCTGAATGATGGGAGCCATCTTCAGGAAAGGCGTACCGGCGATTACCATGAAATCCGCCTGACGTGGCGAAGCCCGGATAACCTCGGCGCCAAAGCGCGCGATGTCGTGAGGAGCCGTGAAGGCAGTGGTCATTTCCACGTAGCAGCACGACAGGCCGAAGTTGTAGGGCCACAGGGAATTTTTACGTCCCCAGTTGACCGCGCCGTTCAGCACGTCTTCAAGCTTGCCCATGAAAATGTTTTTGTGGACTTGGTCTTCTAACGGATCGGAAACGGTTTCCCGTTTGCCGATGGGGTACTGCTCGTTAGGAGCGTCCGGGTCGATCCTTGTAAGGTTGTATTGCATCGCCAAAGCCTCATTGTTTCAGCTTCGCTTGCCGGTTACGGCGACCTTCAGGAGCCCAATCAAGTGCTCCAACCCGCCATAGGTAGACAAGACCTGCCAACAGAATTGCTATGAAAACGAGAGCTTCGACGAATCCGGTCCAGCCGCTTTCGCGGACGGACACAGACCAGGCAAAGAGAAAAAGGGCTTCAATGTCAAAGATCACGAAAAGCATCGCGACCAGATAGAATTTTGCGGAGAGACGCAGACGCGCGCTGCCCGTGGGCAACATGCCGGATTCGAAAGGTTCGTTTTTGCTGCGGCCCCAGGCCTTGCTTCCGAGCAGGCTGGAGAGACCGAGCATGAAGGCGCAAAGGCCGACAACACCCAAAAGGAAAATGGCGAAGCCCCAGTTGTGGGCAATCAATCCTGTCGATTCGGGCATGCTGGCAGTCCTTGTTAGAGAGCAAAGGTCTCTGTGCTTGATAAAGAGTCGAGGCAGTGACGAAATGTCGCAGAGCGGTCAACGCGATGATTTTATGTGCAAACAGTTGGCAAGTAAATTTTCTACATCAAATTTATTCAACGAATCAATCGGCTATAAGCCCGAAACAAGGCCCAAGGGCCTGCCAGGCGGGCGTTACAGCGCATTTTGCCAATTATGTATCAACCGGTCGAAAATGAATGAAACGCAATTTGAATGATAATTGATATCATTTGAGGGGTTCTGTTAGTTCAACCTGCCATAGTTACGCCATGAGTTGATTAAGAGTCTGCAGGTTTTATCGCATTGCGCGCAGAGTCTTACATTGTCCCGGATCAATACAGTGCACCGATGCCCGGGAATAAAAAAACCGCCCCTTGGGGCGGTTTTTATCTGGCGCATTGCCGGTTGGATCAGTGGAACTGTTCTTCTTCAGTCGAGCCGGTCAAAGCAGTGACCGACGACACGCCGCCCTGGATCACGGTGGTCATGTCGTCGAAGTAGCCAGTGCCCACTTCCTGCTGGTGGGCCACGAAGGTGTAGCCTTTGGCGGCGTCGGCGAACTCCTGTTCCTGCAGTTTCACGTAAGCGGTCATGTCGTTGCGGGCATAGTCGTGCGCGAGGTTAAACATGCTGTGCCACATGTTATGGATGCCGGCCAGGGTGATGAACTGGTGTTTGTAGCCCATTGCCGACAGCTCGCGCTGAAATTTCGCGATGGTCGCGTCGTCCAGATTCTTCTTCCAGTTGAAGGAAGGCGAGCAGTTATAAGACAGCAGCTGGTCCGGGTATTCCTTTTTGATCGCCTCGGCGAAGCGACGTGCTTCGTCCAGATCCGGTTTTGCGGTCTCGCACCAGATCAGATCGGCGTATGGCGCGTAGGCCAGGCCGCGGGAGATCGCCTGATCCAGACCGGCACGGACCTTGTAGAAACCTTCCGGCGTGCGCTGACCGGTCACGAACGGCTTGTCGTAAGGGTCGCAGTCCGAGGTCAGCAAGTCCGCGGCGTTGGCGTCGGTACGGGCCAGAATGATGGTCGGCACGCCTGCTACGTCGGCAGCCAGGCGGGCAGCCACCAGCTTCTGAATGGCTTCCTGAGTGGGCACGAGCACTTTGCCACCCATATGACCGCATTTCTTCACCGAGGCCAGTTGGTCCTCGAAGTGAACGCCGGCGGCACCGGCCTCGATCATGCTTTTCATCAGCTCGTAGGCGTTCAGTACGCCGCCGAAACCAGCTTCTGCGTCTGCCACGATGGGCGCGAAATAGTCGATATAGCCTTCATCACCCGGATTCTTGCCGGCTTTCCACTGAATCTGGTCTGCACGGCGGAACGAGTTATTGATGCGCTTGACCACGGTCGGCACCGAATCAACCGGGTACAGCGACTGATCCGGGTACATGGACTCGGCAGAGTTGTTGTCGGCGGCAACCTGCCAGCCGGAGAGGTAGATCGCCTGAATGCCAGCCTTGACCTGCTGAACCGCCTGGCCGCCTGTCAGCGCGCCCATACAGTTGACGAAGTCCTTGTCAGGCCGGAAGGATGGCCTAGCACCTTGCGTGACCAGATTCCAGAGCTTGTCGGCGCCCATTTTTGCGAGGGTGTGTTCCGGTTGAACCGAGCCACGCAAGCGGACCACATCAGCGGCGGAATAGGTACGGGTCACGTGTTTCCAGCGCGGATTTTCGGCCCAGTCTTTCTCGAGAGCCGCTATTTGTTGTTCGCGTGTCAGTGCCATGGAGATAAACCTCTAGAAGTAGGTCTTGTTGGAAAGTCCTGCTCCGCCAAAACGCCTTGTTTATCGAAGGCACGGTAGATGGCTGCTCGCTGACAAGAGACCCTGCGTCGGGCCGGGGCTTGACTGACTGCGATGGATGAACGATGGCTCGAGGAGAGAGAGCAGGGCGCCGGGCATGACTCAGTCAAGTGGACAGTCTGGCTCGTGGATGCCGTTGTGCGTCACCAAAAGCCTTGCCGGGTTACCGTTTACGCTTCCGTCCCTCGGGACAACTTCGTTCCAGTCGCAACCTCGTCAAACTGCCTTGTGGGCGGTGCGGACACGAATCGGCTCTAGTGGGTGGGTCAGAGCGGCGATTCGAAGGCCTGTTCAGGGCCTCTGATCAGCGGGAGCGAGGCAATCATGCCTCGCGGTTTTTTGTCCGTCAAACAATTTGTAGTGCTTTTTATAAATTACTACATATCTGTTTGAAAGCGACCGGTTGGTCATTAAAAGCCCCGCAGGTATTGGCTTTCAGGCGTGCGCAGGCTATTCGAGGGCTTGCACCATTACGCGCAGTACCATGTCATCCCGACCCTGGGTCGAATAGCGTTGGGCGACGCCGCTCTGATCGGCCATCGACTGGTCGCTGCTACTGGCCAGCGTGATCCATTCACCGAGGCGGCCGCTGACCTGGCTGTCGGTGCTTTGCACCTTGATGGCGTCAGGACGTTCCTGGCTCATCCGGTCGCGGTTGGTGCTGATGTTCAGGTGCACGGTTTCGCCTGTAACGCTGGCGGTGACGTAAAACCCCTGAGTCACGTTGCGGTATTCGGTATTGCTCTGCGCGTAGCCGTAAGAGTCGGTAGACGAGGTGGTCAAGGGCACGCTTTGTCCGACCTGGATGAGCGCTGGCGTGCCCTCTGTGGCTTGTATCTGTTGCACCCCGCCTTCGCGACTGACGGTGCCGTAGTTAATGACCCGGGACCCGTTGGCGCTGCGAGAGGCGTTTTCACTGGTGTCCACGCTGATGAGCAGGCGCTTGGGCGCGGTATCGAGTTGCGAAATCAAGGTGCGAAGTTCCTCGATCTTGCGTGAATCCGCATTGACGACAAGCTGGTTTCCGTAAGCGCTGACCGTGCCCTCCTGCCCGAGGAAGGATTTGGCAACGGGCAGCAGATCGGCACTGGTCCGGTAATTCAGCGGTACAACTTCCGTCGCCGCGAGTGTGCAGGTGCTGAATATGATCAGCAGCGAGGCGAGCAGGGTACGTCCTGACATGTCCAGTCTCCGCAATGATTGCGTAAAGCATGAGTGTGCCATGTTGTCGGCCTGTAGCGAGCAAGCTGAATGCCCGGATGGCAAAACGCCCCGAGATTTTTATCTCAGCCTGTTCCGGCTGGAAAAAAATCGGGGCGTCATGTTTTGTAGTGCGTTTATAAGCGCCTACATGCCTTGGTTCAGGCCTGTCGGACCATGTTCACGTGTGGCAGTCCTGCTTCGAGAAACTCGTCACTGACCACGGTGAAGCCGAAACGCTCGTAAAACGCGATGGCTTGAACCTGGGCACTGAGTTTCTGCTCCTTCAAGCCACGCTTCTCGGCCTCGCTGATCGCGGCGGTCAGCAGGGCTTCACCGACCTTGAGGCCTCGCCAGTCTTTGAGCACAGACAGTCGACCAATTTCACCATCCTGCAGGAGGCGGGCAGTGCCGATCGGGTAATCGCCCTCGGAGGCCAGGAAGTGCACGGCATCCATGTCCTCCGAGTCCCACTCCAGTTCTGGCGGAACCGATTGCTCGGCGATGAAGACCGCATCGCGGATGCGCCTGATATCGGCGTTTTTTCTCTGCCAGTCTGCAACAGATACGGTGACTTTATTCATCGGCAAATCCCAGGCTTCCTTGTTTTACGAGTTCGCAAAGCAGATTGCGTCCTTCGTCATCGGCCAACCATTGGCCAAGGTTTTCGCTGTGCAGTGCATCGGCAGCGCAGATCAATTTGAGCAGTTCGCGCAGGTTGCCCGGCAACAGGCGGCTCTGGCCACTGGCAAACAGTAGCAGATCATCGTCCACTTCCGACCAGGCCAGGCGTGCGCTCGGATTGCGAATGAGCACTGCACCCTGTTCCAGGCTGTCGAGCAGATCGTCTTCGGCCAGTTCCGGGCCAGTTACCAGTTCCGGGTAGCGTGGCTCGGTCATGAACTGCCCGAACCAGGTCAGCAGCAGGCGCTCGTCGCCCATGTGTTCGGCCAGCAGGGCCTTGAGGCGACCCAGTGCGTCGTGCTGGATCTGGTGCGGATCGCTGACCGGCTGTGCGTCTGCGTCGGTGTAGCGCTCTTCGTCGGAGATGAACTGGCTGAGGAAGTCAGTGAAGTGGGTCAACACTTCGGCGGCTCCCGGAGCGCGGAAGCCCACCGAGTAGGTCAGGCAGTCGTCTACGGCTACGCCGCAGTGGGCCAGGCGCGGAGGCAGGTAAAGCATGTCGCCCGGCTCCAGCGTCCATTCTTCGGTCGCTTCGAAGTCGGCAAGAATGCGCAGGTCTGCATGCTGCAGAAGAGGGCTGTCGGAGTCGCACATCTGGCCGATCTGCCAGTGACGCTTGCCGTGGCCCTGAAGCAGAAATACGTCGTAATTGTCGAAATGCGGGCCAACGCTGCCGCCCGGTGCGGCGTAGCTGATCATCACGTCGTCGATACGCCAGCTCGGCAGGAAGCGGAAGTGTTCCAGCAGTTCGCTGACCTCCGGAACGAACTGATCAACTGCCTGGACCAGCAGGGTCCACTCACGCTCAGGCAGTTTGCTGAACTCGTCTTCGGCGAACGGGCCGCGACGCAGCTCCCAGGGGCGCTCGCCCTTTTCGATGACCAGTCGCGACTCGACCTCTTCTTCCAGGGCCAGGCCAGCCAGCTCGTCTGCATCGATCGGACTCTGGAAGTCCGGCAATGCCTGACGGATCAGCAACGGCTTTTTCTGCCAGTAGTCACGCATGAAGACGCGTGCGCTGATGCCGCCCAGAAGTTGAAGAGGAATATCAGGATTCATGTGTAAGCCCTTGAAATGAAAACGCCCGGCACAGCCGGGCGTGTGCAAATTGTCTTGCGTGTCAGATGCGCTTGGCTTGAGCTGCCGCGTTGCCGATGTAATTGGCGGGGGTGAGCGTTTTCAGCTCGGCCTTCGCTTCGGCAGGCATGTCCAGGCCGTCGATGAAAGTTTGCAACGCTTCCGGGCTGATGCCCTTGCCGCGTGTCAGTTCTTTCAGCTTTTCGTACGGGTTTTCGATGTTGTACCGACGCATGACGGTCTGGATCGGCTCGGCTAGCACTTCCCAGCAGGCGTCCAGATCGGCAGCGATGCGTTGTTCGTTCAGTTCCAGCTTGCCGATGCCTTTGAGGCTGGCTTCGTAGGCGATCACGCTGTGGGCGAAACCGACACCCAGATTGCGCAGCACGGTGGAGTCGGTCAGGTCACGCTGCCAGCGGGAGATCGGCAGTTTGCTGGCCAGGTGCTGGAACAGTGCGTTGGCGATGCCCAGGTTGCCTTCGGAGTTCTCGAAGTCGATTGGGTTGACCTTGTGCGGCATGGTCGACGAGCCGATCTCGCCCGCGATGGTGCGCTGTTTGAAATAACCCAGGGAGATGTAGCCCCAGATGTCGCGGTCGAAGTCGATCAGGATGGTGTTGAAGCGTGCAACGGCATCGAACAGCTCGGCGATATAGTCGTGCGGCTCGATCTGAGTGGTGTAGGGGTTGAAGCCCAGGCCCAGTTCATCTTCGATGAATGCACGCGCGTTGGCTTCCCAATCGATATCGGCGTAGGCGGACAAGTGTGCGTTGTAGTTGCCCACCGCACCGTTGATCTTGCCCAGCAGTGGCACTGCCGCGATCTGTGCGATCTGGCGCTCCAGTCGGTAGACGACGTTGGCCAGTTCCTTGCCCAGAGTGGTCGGAGAGGCGGGCTGACCGTGGGTGCGCGATAGCATTGGCACATCGGCGAAACGGATGGCCAGTTCACGGATGGAGTCGGCGATCTGGCGCATCAGCGGCAGCATGACGGTGTCGCGGCCTTCGCGCAGCATCAGCGCGTGGGACAGATTGTTGATGTCCTCGCTGGTGCAGGCGAAATGGATGAATTCGCTGACTTTTTCCAGCTCGGGCAGTTTGGCAGCCTGTTCCTTGAGCAGGTACTCCACGGCTTTCACGTCGTGGTTGGTCGTGCGCTCGATCTCTTTCACGCGCTCGGCGTGGTCCACGGAGAAGTCTTCGGCCAGCGTGTTGAGGATGGCGTTGGCCTGTGCGGAGAATGCCGGGACTTCAGTGATCTGCGGGTGGGCCGCCAGACGCTGGAGCCAGCGGACTTCGACCATCACACGAAAACGGATCAGGCCGTATTCGCTGAAAATAGGGCGTAGAGCCTGGGTTTTGCCGGCGTAGCGGCCATCAACAGGGGAAACCGCAGTGAGCGAAGAAAGCTGCATGGGATGCTCTCGGACAGTCGGGCAACGAAAAGGGCGCGTATCATACATGAAAAATCAGTCCGACTGAGGCGGACTGACCAGCGTAGATCGCACCATGCCTGTGGTGGTGGGGGTCATTGTGGCGCAGCGGGTCAGCCGTGCAGCAATGGGTAAAGTTCTTTCAATAGCTTGCGTCGATTGAAGACCAGCTGCCAGCGATGACCGCCAACCTGTCGCCACAACCGCGCCGAGCGAATCCCGGCCAGCAACAGGGCACGAATCTTCGATGCGTTGTTGGGTTGTTGCAGATTGCGCATGTCGCCGTGCACCTGGATACGCTGGCGCAATGTGCTCAGCGTATCCTGATACAGAGCGCCCGTGGCGGCGATGACATTCTCGTGGGCTACACCAAAATGCTCGGCCTGGGACTGAATCACCGGAATCCGTTTGCCGATCACTTCCAGCATGTCGTCACGCTTGGCGAGCTGGCGCTCCAGGCCAAGCATGGCCAGGGCATAGCGGAGCGGCTCGCGCTGCAGGGTCGCGGGATCTCGCTCCAGAGCGCTGACCATCGCGCGATAGCCTTCATGCAGGTTCAGGTCGTCACCGCCATATACGTCCAGCGTGTCCTTGGGGTCGATCACCAGCAGGCTGCCGATCATACAGCTCATCGCCGCTTCGCTGACCTGGCCGGTCTTGGCGATCCGGTCGACCAGCACGGCGGCCTGGAATACGCCACCCAGCGCGATCAGTTGTTCCTGAGTCGGGGTCATCAACGCTTGTCCTTGCTGGTCCAGGGTTCGGCGACTTCGATCACGCCGCCGCCCAGGCAGATTTCGCCATCGTAGAACACGACGGACTGGCCGGGTGTGACCGCACGCTGCGGTTCGTCGAACGTGGCGCGATAACCGTCAGCCGTTTTCTCCAGCGTGCAGTGCTGGTCGCCCTGGCGATAACGAACCTTGGCAGTCAGCTTGCGCGGGCTGCTCAGGTCGATGGGGTTGACCCAGTAGATTTCCGAAGAGACCAGCGCCCGTGAGAACAGCCAAGGGTGATCATTGCCCTGGCCGACAATCAGTTCGTTGTGCTCCAGGTCCTTGACCAGGACGTACCACGGATCATCGCTGGCATCCTTGAGGCCACCAATGCCCAGGCCCTGACGCTGGCCGATGGTGTGGTACATCAGTCCGCTGTGGCGGCCGATCACTTCACCTTCGGTGGTCTTGATCTCGCCCGGCTGGGCGGGCAGGTACTGGCGCAGGAAGTCGGTGAAGCGACGCTCGCCGATAAAGCAGATCCCGGTGGAATCCTTTTTCCTGGCGGTCGCCAGGCCATGCTTTTCAGCGATGGCACGCACTTCCGGCTTTTCCAGTTCGCCGACCGGAAACAGCGTTCTGGCGATCTGTTCGCCACCCACCGCATGCAGGAAATAGCTCTGGTCCTTGTTCGAGTCCAGCCCCTTGAGCAGTTCGGTACGGCCGTCGATATCCCGGCGGCGCACATAGTGGCCGGTGGCAATCAGGTCGGCACCCAGCATCAGGGCGTAGTCGAGGAAGGCCTTGAACTTGATTTCCCGGTTGCAGAGGATGTCCGGGTTGGGGGTGCGTCCGGCCTTGTATTCTTCCAGGAAGTGTTCGAACACATTGTCCCAGTACTCGGCGGCAAAGTTGGCCGTGTGCAGCTTGATGCCGATCTTGTCGCACACAGCCTGAGCGTCGGCCAGGTCTTCGCGGGCGGTGCAATATTCCGTTCCGTCGTCTTCTTCCCAGTTCTTCATGAACAGGCCTTCCACCTGATAACCCTGCTCCATGAGCAGTACGGCGGAAACGGAAGAGTCCACGCCGCCGGACATGCCGACGATCACGCGCTTCATTTCTGAGTTGGAGGGAGCTGGATCACGCATAGGGATTCAATGGGTGGCCTTTAAAAGGACGCGATTCTATCAGGCTGAGGGCGTCCAGTCTCACGCCTTGTCGCGCAGCAGGTCGAGACTGAATCGTTCGCCATTCAAATAATCGTCCACGCAGCGCAGTACCAGCGCACTGCGCCAGCGGTCCTGCTCGACAAGCAGTTGGTCGCGCGTCAGCCAGATCGGTCCGACGATGCCCTCATCCAGCGTGTAGTCGGGATGATGGCGTAGCGCCTTGGCGGCAAAGCAGATCCGCTGATAGGTCACGCCGTTGCTGGGTGCGGTATAGAGGTAAATCCCCACCACGCTGGTGAGTTCTACATCCCAGCCGGTCTCTTCCAGGGTTTCGCGAACGGCCGCGCGCTGCAGGCTTTCGTTCGGATCCAGATGGCCTGCGGGCTGATTCAACACCTTGCGACCACCCTTGATCTCTTCGACGAACAGAAATCTACCCTGATCCTCGACAATCGTGGCAACGGTAACGTGGGCTTGCCAATCCATACGTGGCTCCTTCGAGAGAGGAATGAAGCGCGAAGTACAGGTGTTGTCACGTGCTCTTCGCTTGAACGAAAAAGCCCCGGCGCAGGGCCGGGGCTTTCAGGAGGCGATGCTGGACAGCGTCGCCGTTTTGCCCCTTACAACGCGGCGATGGCTGCGTTCAAGGTTGCGCTTGGGCGCATGGCTTTGCTGGTCTTCTCGGCGTTGGCGTAGTAGTAACCACCGATTTCAACCGGCTTGCCTTGAACCGCATTGAGCTCGGCAACGATTTTTTCCTCGTTGTCGGTCAGGGTCTTGGCCAGCGGAGCGAACTGCGCCTTGAGGGCCGCATCTTCATTCTGAGCCGCCAGCGCCTGTGCCCAGAACAGGGTCAGGTAGAAGTGGCTGCCACGGTTGTCGATGCCGCCGACCTTGCGCGAAGGCGACTTGTTTCGGTCCAGGAACTCGCCAGTGGCCTGGTCGAGCGTCTTGGATAGAACCAGAGCTTTCGGGTTGTTGTAAGCGTTGCCCAGATGCTCAAGGGAAGCCGCCAGCGCGAGGAATTCACCCAGCGAGTCCCAGCGCAGGAAGTTTTCTTCCACGAACTGCTGAACGTGCTTCGGAGCCGAACCGCCAGCGCCGGTTTCGAACAGACCGCCGCCATTCATCAGTGGAACGATGGACAGCATCTTGGCGCTGGTGCCCAGCTCCATGATCGGAAACAGGTCGGTCAGGTAGTCGCGCAGTACGTTACCGGTCACCGAGATGGTGTCCTTGCCGGCGCGGGTGCGTTCCAGAGTCAGTTTCATGGCGTCGACCGGCGACAGGATCTGGATGTCCAGGCCCGAAGTGTCGTGGTCGCGCAGGTACTGACGTACTTTCTCGATCATCACGCTGTCGTGCGCGCGCGAGGCGTCGAGCCAGAAGATGGCAGGCGTGTCGCTTGCGCGAGCACGGTTGACGGCCAGTTTGACCCAGTCCTGGATCGGTGCATCCTTGGCCTGACACATGCGCCAGATATCGCCAGCCTCGACCTTCTGCTCCATGAGCAGATTGCCCTGGCTGTCGGTCACGCGCACAACGCCGTCGGTCTTGATCTGGAAAGTCTTGTCGTGCGAACCGTACTCTTCGGCCTTCTGAGCCATCAGGCCGACGTTCGGTACGCTGCCCATGGTGGTCGGATCGAATGCGCCGTTCTTCTTGCAGTCTTCGATCACTGCCTGATAGATGGTGGCGTAGCAGCGGTCCGGGATTACCGCCTTGGCATCATGCAGCTGGCCATCGGTGCCCCACATCTTGCCGGAGTCGCGGATCATTGCAGGCATGGACGCATCGACGATCACGTCGCTCGGCACGTGCAGGTTGGTGATGCCCTTGTCGGAGTTGACCATCGCCAGCTGTGGACGAACGGCGTAGACCGCGTCGATGTCAGCCTTGATTTCGGCCTGCTTGTCGGCGGGCAGGGCGCTGATGCGGTCGTACAGGTCGCCGATGCCGTTGTTCAGGCTGAAGCCGATCTGCTTCAGGGTGTCGGCATGCTTGGTCAACGCATCCTTGTAGAACTCGTCGACGATCTGACCGAACATGATCGGATCGGAGATCTTCATCATGGTGGCTTTCAGGTGTACCGAAAACAGTACGCCCTGTTTCTTGGCGTCTTCGATTTCAGCAGCAATGAAGCTGCGAAGTGCTTTTGCGCTCATGACCGAGCAATCGACGATCTCGCCAGCTTTCACGGCGGTTTTTTCTTTCAGGACGGTGGTGGTGCCATCCTGGGCGACCAGTTCGATCTTGACGGTGTTGTCAGCTTCGATCTGGGCGGCTTTTTCGCTGCCGTAGAAGTCGCCGTTGCTCATGTGGGCAACGTGGGCCTTGGAGTCGGAAGACCAGGTGCCCATCTTGTGCGGGTGCTTGCGAGCGTAGTTCTTGACCGACAGCGGCGCGCGGCGGTCGGAGTTGCCTTCACGCAGAACCGGGTTTACAGCGCTGCCCTTGACCTTGTCGTAGCGGGCGCGGGTTTCTTTTTCGGCATCAGTGGCAGGTGCTTCAGGGTAGTCGGGAATCTTGAAGCCCTGGTCCTGAAGCTCCTTGATGGTCGCTTTCAGTTGCGGAACCGAAGCACTGATGTTGGGCAATTTGATGATGTTGGCTTCTGGCGTGGTGGCCAGTTTGCCGAGCTCGGCGAGATGATCCGGCACTTGTTGATCGGCGCCAAGCGACTCCGGGAAGCTGGAGAGAACGCGGCCTGCCAGGGAGATATCACGCGTTTCCACGTCGATATCGGAGGAGGCGGTGAACGCTTCGATAATGGGCAGCAGCGAATAGGTGGCGAGGGCCGGAGCTTCGTCGGTGAAGGTATAGATGATCTTCGAGCGGTTGGACATTCGTATTAACTCTCTGTTTTGCTGAGCATGCACAAAATCTCGATACGCGCAGGGTATGCACTCTGCTCACAGTTCAGTCATGAGCCTGGGTCGAGGTTTATTCGCGGTGATGTTGGGTGCATCAGTCGAGCGTCAAGCTGCCGGGCGAGCTTCAGTCCGGCGCATCTGTAAGGCTGAGAGGTCTGGATCAGACGGGTCAGCCTTTATGACTCTGCGGTCACGGCGCGCAGTATATCAAACCCTTGGCGCCAAGCATTAATGCTATGCGCGCTATCGAATAATGAATATTCGCCGATGGTCGAACGAAACCGCTCTGGGTCAATGTTTTCAGGTGTTTTATAAGGTCTTCGCGGGGCGCTTCGGTTTGCGGCTGGCAGTGCCCGTGGCTACGCTCATTGGCTGTCACGCAGTCCAATCAGACCCGAAAACGGAGTCAGTCATGGAATACCAGAGCATAAGCATTCCAGATGTGGGCGAAAAAATTACGATCAATCCCGATCACTCCCTGAACGTACCTGACAAACCGATCATTCCCTATATAGAAGGTGACGGGATCGGCGTGGACATCAGCCCCGTCATGATCAAGGTGGTGGATGCGGCCGTTGAAAAAGCGTACGGCGTCCAGCGCAGGATTGCCTGGATGGAAGTCTACGCAGGCGAAAAAGCAACCCGTGTCTACGGCCCGGATACCTGGCTACCCGAGGAAACCCTGTGCGCGGTCAAAGACTATGTGGTTTCCATCAAGGGGCCGTTGACCACGCCTGTAGGCGGCGGCATACGCTCGCTCAACGTTGCGCTGCGCCAGGAACTTGATCTGTATGTGTGTCTGCGTCCGGTCCGCTGGTTCCAGGGCGTGCCCAGTCCCGTGAAGCGGCCGGGTGATGTGAACATGACGATTTTTCGCGAGAACTCGGAGGACATTTACGCTGGCGTTGAATGGAAAGCCGGTTCGGCAGAGGCCGCCAAAGTCATCAGATTCTTGAAAGAGGAAATGGGCGTCACGAAGATCCGTTTCGATCAAGACTGCGGCATTGGCGTCAAGCCGGTTTCCAGAGAGGGTACCCGGCGCCTGGTGCGCAAGGCGCTGCAATACACTGTCGATAATGATCGCACTTCGCTGACCATTGTCCACAAGGGCAATATCATGAAATACACCGAGGGCGCCTTCAAGGAGTGGGCTTACGAGCTGGCAGCCGAAGAATTTGGGGCGACTTTGCTTGATGGCGGTCCATGGATGCAGTTCAAAAGCCCGAAGACCGGTAAAGACATCGTCGTGAAAGACGTAATCGCCGACGCCATGCTGCAGCAGATTCTGCTCAGACCGGCCGAGTATGATGTGATCGCGACGCTCAATCTCAATGGCGACTACCTGTCCGACGCGCTGGCGGCCCAAGTCGGCGGAATAGGTATTGCGCCAGGGGCCAACCTTTCGGATGCCGTCGCGATGTTCGAAGCGACGCACGGCACCGCTCCCAGGTATGCGGGCAAGGATCAGGTCAATCCGGGTTCGCTGATTCTATCGGCTGAAATGATGCTGCGGCATATGGGGTGGGCAGAGGCGGCAGAGCTGATCATCAAAGGCACCAGCGGCGCAATCTCCGCTAAAACGGTGACCTATGACTTTGAGCGGTTGATGGAGGGCGCAACGTTGTTGTCCTCCTCAGCATTCGGCGATGCGCTCATCGAACACATGTGAACCACCCAGCTATCAGAATCAGCCGGTGCAGTGATTTTCGAACCGGCTGTTTCCTATGGCTGGCGTTTGTGGTGGTTCGCCCTATGCTGGCACGTTTGAAGCTTTCTGAGCTGCATTCGAACCCTCAGTCGCAGCGCTGACGCCTGCCGTGACCGTGGTTATATTGACTGCATGCAAACCCTTCGGGCCCTGGATAATGTCAAAGCTGACTGGCTGGCCGGCCTTGAGTGTTTTATACCCATCCATGTTAATAGCCGAATAATGAGCGAACAGATCTTCGTCCCTGCCATCGGCAAGGATAAATCCATAGCCTTTTGCATTATTGAACCACTTGACTTTACCACTGAGCATAGCCATATCCCTCTGCAAAGGACTCCGTCTGGAGTATCATCCACCTCAATCCGCCTGACCTAAAAAATTTTGGTTGACTGCGCGGACCCTTTTTACCCAATGTGGGCTCTATTGTTTGTAACACCGTTTAGCTGATAGTCAAGGTCATGCGGCAGTCCATTTCAAAACTGGTCAGATCGCGACTCAGGCTCAATCCGCCCTTTACCATGAACGTTTCTTTCCATGCATGCATTCAGCAAGATTCGACTAACATTCAATCAGGATGGTCCGCAATCACACGAGGACGACTCGGCTGGCATCGCAGTGCAGGACGCCAAGCCGACCCTGCAGGCTCCACCGATGTACAAGGTGGTTTTATTTAACGATGACTACACCCCGATGGATTTCGTCGTTGAAGTGCTCGAGGTGTTTTTTAACCTGAATCGTGAGCTGGCTACCAAGGTCATGCTGGCCGTCCATACAGAGGGACGGGCAGTTTGCGGATTGTTTACCCGCGACATCGCCGAGACCAAGGCAATGCAGGTCAATCAATACGCCAGGGAGAGCCAGCATCCACTACTCTGTGAGATCGAGAAGGACGGTTAATCGCCGACCACTTGGGTATGAGGTGAAGCTATGTTAAACCGTGAGCTCGAAGTCACCCTCAATCTGGCCTTCAAGGAAGCGCGTTCGAAACGTCATGAGTTCATGACGGTCGAGCACCTTCTGCTGGCTTTATTGGATAATGAGGCTGCAGCCACTGTCTTGCGTGCCTGCGGCGCAAACCTCGATAAGCTCAAGCATGATCTGCAGGAGTTTATCGACTCCACCACACCACTGATCCCCGTCCACGACGAGGATCGCGAAACCCAGCCGACGTTAGGTTTCCAGCGCGTCCTGCAGCGCGCAGTCTTCCACGTACAGAGCTCCGGCAAGCGTGAAGTGACCGGTGCCAATGTGCTGGTTGCGATTTTCAGTGAGCAGGAAAGCCAGGCCGTGTTTCTGCTCAAGCAGCAGAGCGTTGCCCGGATTGATGTCGTCAATTACATCGCCCACGGGATCTCCAAGGTTCCAGGGCATGGCGAACACTCTTCTGAAGGTGAGCAAGATATGCAGGACGACGAGGGCGGTGAAGCATCTTCCTCTGGCAATCCTCTGGATGCCTATGCCAGCAATCTGAACGAACTGGCCCGTCAGGGACGCATCGATCCGCTGGTCGGCCGCGAAAGCGAAGTCGAGCGGGTTGCGCAGATTCTGGCGCGTCGTCGCAAGAACAACCCACTGCTGGTCGGTGAGGCAGGCGTTGGCAAGACCGCAATCGCCGAAGGCCTGGCCAAGCGTATTGTCGACAATCAGGTCCCTGACCTGCTTGCCAGCAGTGTCGTCTACTCGCTTGACCTGGGTGCGTTGCTGGCCGGTACCAAGTACCGCGGCGATTTCGAGAAGCGCTTCAAGGCGCTGCTCAATGAGCTTCGCAAACGTCCGCATGCCATCCTGTTCATCGATGAAATCCATACGATCATTGGTGCCGGCGCGGCATCCGGTGGGGTCATGGACGCTTCGAATCTGCTCAAGCCACTGTTGTCCTCGGGTGACATCCGGTGCATTGGTTCGACCACCTTCCAGGAATTCCGCGGAATTTTCGAGAAGGATCGTGCGCTGGCACGTCGCTTCCAGAAAGTCGATGTGTCCGAACCTTCGGTCGAGGACACCATTGGCATCCTGAGAGGGCTGAAGGGGCGTTTCGAACAGCATCACAGCATCGAGTACAGCGACGAGGCGCTGCGAGCCGCAGCCGAGCTTGCATCGCGCTACATCAATGATCGTCACATGCCCGACAAGGCAATCGACGTGATTGATGAGGCGGGCGCCTATCAGCGTCTGCAGCCGGTGGAGCAACGGGTCAAGCGGATCGACGTGCCGCAGGTTGAAGACATCGTCGCCAAGATTGCACGCATTCCCCCGAAACACGTCAACAGCTCCGACAAGGAACTGCTGCGTAATCTGGAACGCGATCTCAAGCTTACGGTGTTCGGTCAGGATGCAGCGATCGATTCGCTGTCCACTGCGATCAAGCTGTCCCGTGCGGGGCTCAAGTCACCGGACAAGCCTGTCGGTTCGTTCCTGTTCGCAGGGCCGACCGGTGTCGGCAAGACCGAGGCAGCTCGCCAGCTGGCCAAGGCGCTGGGCGTCGAACTGATTCGTTTCGACATGTCCGAGTACATGGAGCGGCATACCGTTTCCCGTCTCATCGGCGCGCCTCCAGGTTATGTCGGGTTCGATCAGGGTGGTCTGCTGACCGAGGCCATCACGCGTCAACCGCATTGCGTGTTGTTGCTCGATGAAATCGAAAAAGCGCATCCGGAAGTCTTCAACCTGCTGCTGCAGGTCATGGACCACGGTACGCTGACCGATAACAACGGGCGCAAGGCCGACTTCCGTAACGTGATCGTGATCATGACCACCAACGCCGGTGCTGAATCGGCTGCGAGGGCCTCGATCGGCTTCACTCATCAGGATCACTCTTCCGATGCAATGGAAGTGATCAAGAAGAGTTTCACGCCGGAATTCCGCAACCGCCTGGACACCATCATCCAGTTTGGCCGTCTCAGCCACGAAGTCATCAAGAGCGTGGTGGACAAGTTCCTCACCGAGCTTCAGGCGCAGCTGGAAGACAAGCGTGTTCTGCTCGAAGTCTCCGACGCGGCCAGAAGCTGGCTGGCGCAGGGTGGCTACGATGCGGCGATGGGCGCTCGACCAATGGCCCGCCTGATTCAGGACAAGATCAAGCGGCCACTGGCCGAAGAGATCCTGTTCGGCGAATTGTCGGAGCACGGTGGTGTGGTTCACATCGACATCAAGGATGGCGAGATCACGTTCGACTACGAAACCACGGCAGAAATGGCGTGATGCAGTAGGGGGTGCGCCCGGAGAGGGCGCAGTCCTGAGCATGTTCAGACTGTCTTTAATTGTCAGAAACAAAAACGCCCGGCATATGCCGGGCGTTTTTGTTGATGCCTGATTAACGAGCGCGGTAGGTGATACGCCCTTTGCTCAAGTCATAGGGCGTCAACTCTACACGCACCTTGTCACCGGTCAGAATACGGATGTAGTTCTTGCGCATCTTGCCGGAGATATGCGCGGTTACGACGTGCCCGTTTTCCAACTCCACGCGAAACATGGTGTTGGGCAGGGTGTCGACGACAGTGCCTTCCATTTCGAAGCTGTCTTCTTTCGACATGCAGTAAAGCCCTCGGTATACAAATGAGTGGCCCGGTGCAAGTGGCGCCAGGCAAAAGCGGCGTGCATTGTGCCCGAAAAAACCTGTTTAAGCCAAGGGGTTCAATACAGAGTGACCCATCTTTGATTGGTGAGCAGCTCGATAGGGCGATATTGAGTCTTGTAATTCATCTTTTTGCAGTTCTTTATCCAGTACCCCAGATACACCGCATGCAACTGCAGCCTTGCGGCTTCGGCTATCTGCCACAGGATTGCATAGCGGCCCAGGCTGCGTCGCTCTTCTTCGGGTTCGTAGAAGGTGTAGACCGCAGAAAGACCATTGGGCAGCAAGTCGGTCACCGCTACGGCCAGAAGCCGACCTTCAAGGCGGAACTCGTAAAAGCGTGAAAACGGCAGGTCTCGCACCAGAAATGTCGAAAATTGATCACGGCTCGGTGGAAACATGTCGCCATCGGCATGCCTCTGTTCGATGTAGCGTTGGTAAAGATCGAAGTATTCCTGGGTAAATACGGGCTTGGTACTGCGCACCTGAATATCAGCATTGCGCTTGAGGATGCGTTTTTGCTGGCGGTCTGGCACGAACAGGTTCACAGGGATGCGCGCCGGCACACAGGCACTGCAGTTCTGGCAGTGAGGGCGGTACAGATGATCGCCGCTACGACGAAAACCCATGTCGGACAGGTCGGCATAAACCTGAACATCCATGGGCTGGCTGGGGTCCAGAAACAGTGTTGTCGCCTGTTCTTCAGGCAGATAACTGCAGGTATGGGGTTGAGTGGCATAAAACTTAAGCCGCGCCAGCTCCGTCATGATCGCCCCCTTGTCAAAAAACCTTTAATCATGAGTGTATGCCAGCCTGTCAAACTCGCCTAGGTAACCAGTCTGCGTTAGTCGGGTGATCCAGATGGCGGTTCAAATAATCGGCAAAGGTCTGTCGTGGAATCGAGCGTGCGCCGAAGCTGTGCAAGTGCCGGGTAGGCATCTGGCAGTCGATCAGAACGAAGCCCCAGGCGTGCAGGCGTTCTACCAGCGTGGCGAATCCGACCTTGGAGGCGTTGTCTGCGCGGCTGAACATGGACTCCCCGAAAAACAGTTGCCCCATCGCCAGGCCATAAAGGCCACCGACCAGGGTACCGTTTTCCCAGACCTCGACGCTGTGCGCGTGCCCACGGCGATGCAGTTCGACGTAGGCCTCCTGCATCGAACGGGTTATCCAGGTTTCATTGGCATAGCTGCGCGGCTCGGCACAGGCCTGTATGACGGCGGCGAAGTCCTGGTCGAAGGTGACGGTGTAGCGGGCCTGACGCAGGATCTTGCCTAGGCTGCGTGAGACGTGCAGCTCTTCTGGCAACAGCACGGTCCTGGGATCGGGCGACCACCACAGGATCGGCTGGCCGTCCTGAAACCAGGGAAAACAGCCGTGGCGGTAGGCGCGAATCAGGCGGTCGGCAGAAAGGTCACCGCCAGCAGCGAGCAATCCGTTTGGCTCGCGAAGTGCCTTGTCCAGGGGCGGAAAATCGAGGCTGTTGCGTTGTAACCAGGTCAGCATGGGTATCACGACTTTGCGGAAGGGGAGGGCGCATGCGATGCGTGTGTGCAACTCCGTGCAGCAAACGCGGTCACAAGCGGTCGTTATTATGGCGCTTGTCTGCCGCTTGCGGTAGGGCATGCAAAGGATGGCGGGGTCATGCACCGAGTGTTGGAGGCCATTGGCAGAATCCTGTCATAAGCCTTTGTCACAAAAGAAAATGCGTGCTCAAATTGAACGCTGTCGACAATGTACGAAGATCGTCGACCTCAACGCAGGCTTTTTATCAGGCATGAAACCGGTCAAGCGAGTTTTCGTACAGACCTCAAGGCCCGTAAGGCCTTACAATGCCAGCTTTGCGCATTATCATTCAAACGGTTCTCGAACAGGCCTTGCAGCAGGCTGTGGCCTTTTTTACCAGGGTGCAGTCGGTGCCGGCGACAACCGTTCAACGTCAATCAACGAGATGTTCGCGCTCCAGCGCAGGAATTAAAGCGTTTTGAAGAAATCCACACCCGCACCCAGCGCTGTTCCGCTTTGGCGACAGCAACTGCATTACCGGCTCAAGGAAGGTGCTTTGATCGCCTTCGGTGCCCTGTGCCTGTACCTGATGATGGCGTTGCTGACCTACGATCAGAGCGATCCGGGCTGGAGTCATACCAGCAGCGCCGCGCAAGTGCAGAACGCGGCCGGCCGTGCAGGCGCCTTCTGTGCCGACATCCTGTTTATGGTGCTGGGCTACTTCGCCTATATCTTCCCGTTGCTTCTGGCCATCAAGGCCTGGCAGGTATTCCGTCATCGCCATGAACCGTGGCAGTGGAGCGGCTGGCTGTTCTCCTGGCGTCTGATCGGTCTGGTATTTCTGGTGCTGGCGGGTGCTGCGCTGGCGCACATCCATTTTCATTTTGCAGCCGGCTTCCCCGGTTCTGCGGGCGGTGTGCTCGGCGAAGTGCTGGGTGATCTGGCCAAGAAAGCACTGAACATTCAGGGCAGCACCTTGCTGTTCATTGCCTTGTTCCTGTTTGGTCTGACCGTTTTCACCGACTTGTCCTGGTTCAAGGTCATGGACGTGACCGGCAAGATCACTCTGGACCTGTTCGAACTCTTCCAGAGTGCCGCCAATCGCTGGTGGGCTGCGCGTGTAGAGCGCAAACAGATGGTCGCGCAATTGCGTGAAGTCGACATGCAGGTCAACGACGCGGTCGCGCCCGCAGCTTCTGATCGTCGCGAGCAGGCCAAGGCCCGCGAGCGGATCACCGAGCGCGAGGTACCCCTCGGCAAGCAAGTGACCGAGCGTGAAAAGCATGTGCCTGCTGTCATTGCTCCTGCGCCTTCACGCCCGCCCGAGCCCAGCAAGCGCGTGCAGAAGGAAAAGCAGGTGCCGCTGTTCGTTGACAGCGCAGTCGAAGGCACGCTGCCACCGATCTCGATTCTTGACCCGGCTGAAAAGAAGCAGCTCAATTATTCTCCCGAGTCCCTGGCGGCTGTGGGTAATCTGCTGGAAATCAAGCTCAAGGAATTCGGTGTCGAGGTCACGGTAGATTCCATTCATCCGGGTCCTGTGATCACTCGCTACGAAATCCAGCCAGCGGCAGGGGTCAAGGTCAGCCGTATCTCCAACCTGGCGAAGGACCTTGCACGCTCTCTGGCAGTGACCAGCGTACGTGTGGTCGAAGTCATTCCCGGCAAGACCACAGTGGGTATCGAGATTCCCAACGAGGACCGCCAGATTGTGCGTTTCTCCGAGGTTCTTTCGACGACGGAATACGATAACGCCAAGTCTCCGGTGACGCTGGCTCTCGGCCATGATATCGGCGGCAAACCGGTCATTACCGACCTGGCCAAGATGCCGCACCTGCTGGTCGCGGGTACGACCGGTTCAGGTAAGTCGGTGGGCGTGAACGCGATGATTCTGTCGATCCTGTTCAAGTCCGGGCCCGATGACGCCAAGCTGATCATGATCGACCCGAAAATGCTGGAACTGTCGATCTACGAAGGCATTCCGCACCTGCTGTGTCCTGTAGTGACCGACATGAAGGACGCTGCCAACGCGTTGCGCTGGAGCGTGGCCGAGATGGAGCGTCGCTACAAATTGATGGCCAAGATGGGCGTGCGTAACCTGTCGGGCTTCAACCAGAAGGTCAAGGATGCTCAGGATGCCGGCGAGCCGTTGGCGGATCCGTTGTACAAGCGTGAAAGTATTCACGACGAAGCGCCTTTGCTGACCAAGCTGCCGACCATTGTGGTCGTCGTTGACGAGTTCGCCGACATGATGATGATCGTCGGCAAGAAGGTTGAAGAACTCATTGCCCGTATTGCCCAGAAGGCACGTGCTGCGGGTATTCACCTGATCCTTGCGACCCAGCGGCCGTCGGTGGATGTGATCACCGGTCTGATCAAGGCCAACATCCCGACGCGCATGGCGTTCCAGGTGTCGAGCAAGATCGACTCGCGGACCATCATCGATCAGGGGGGCGCCGAACAACTGCTGGGCCATGGTGACATGCTGTACATGCCACCGGGCACCAGCCTGCCCATTCGTGTGCACGGTGCGTTCGTTTCCGACGAAGAGGTGCACCGTGTGGTGGAAGCCTGGAAACTGCGCGGCACCCCGGACTACAACGACGATATTCTGGCTGGCGTCGAAGAAGCCGGTAGCGGCTTCGATGGCGGTGGCGGTGAGGGCGGTGAGGACAGCGAAAGCGATGCGCTTTATGACGAAGCCGTAAAATTCGTGCTTGAGAGCCGTCGTGCATCGATTTCCGCTGTGCAGCGCAAGCTCAAGATCGGTTACAACCGGGCGGCGCGCATGATCGAGGCGATGGAGATGGCGGGTGTCGTGACGTCCATGAACACCAATGGCTCGCGTGAAGTTATTGCGCCGGGCCCGATGCGTGACTGATTGCAAAACTGCGTCGACAGCGAGTCCTGCTCGCTGTCGTGACATCCAATGACTGCAAAGAGGAATTCCATGCGTCTTATCCGCATGCTGCTGGCAACCGCACTGACCTTTTCCGTGATTCCCGCCCATGCAGACAGCAAGGACGTGGCACGCCTGACCCAGTTGCTGGAAAACTCCCGTACCCTGACTGCACGCTTCTCCCAGTTGACATTGGATGGTGGGGGCACCCAGTTGCAGGAAACGTCCGGTGAAATGGCGCTGCAGCGCCCTGGCCTGTTCAACTGGCATACCGACGCACCTCAGGAACAACTGATGGTGTCCGACGGCAAGAAAGTCTCGCTCTGGGACCCGGACCTTGAGCAGGTCACGATCAAGACCCTTGATCAGCGCCTGACCCAGACCCCGGCCTTGCTGCTGTCCGGCGACGTGTCCAAGATCAGCGAAAGCTTCGACATCACCGCCAAGGAAGCCGGTGGAGTGATCGATTTCGTGCTCAAGCCCAAGACCCGCGATACCCTGTTCGACAGCCTGCGCCTTTCGTTCCGTAACGGCATCATTAACGACATGCAACTGATCGACAGCGTCGGCCAGCGCACCAATATCCTGTTCACCGGCGTCAAGGCCAACGAACCGATCGCCGCCAGCAAGTTTCAGTTTCAGATCCCCAAGGGTGCTGATGTCATTCAAGAGTAAGAAGGCCTGATTCCGAACCATGGACCTGTTTAGCCGCGAACCCATCGCCCAGCCACTGGCCGCACGTCTGCGTGCGACCAATCTGGACGAATATGTCGGCCAGGAGCACGTGCTGGCTCATGGCAAGCCGTTGCGCGAGGCGCTGGAGCAGGGCGCGTTGCACTCCATGATCTTCTGGGGGCCGCCGGGCGTCGGAAAGACTACGCTCGCCCGGCTGTTGGCCAAGGTATCGGATGCGCATTTCGAAACGGTTTCCGCCGTACTGGCCGGGGTAAAGGAAATCCGCCAGGCCGTTGAGGTCGCCAAGCAGCAGGCGGGTCAGTACGGTCGCCGTACGATCCTGTTCGTGGACGAAGTACACCGCTTCAACAAGTCGCAGCAGGATGCGTTTCTGCCGTATGTCGAAGACGGTACCCTTATTTTCATCGGTGCGACTACCGAGAACCCGTCCTTCGAACTGAACAATGCGTTGCTGTCCCGGGCGCGGGTCTATGTGCTCAAGAGCCTGGATGAAACCGCACTGCGCAAGCTGGTTCATCGTGCGCTGACCGAGGATCGTGGTCTGGGTCAACGTCAGTTGACCCTGAGCGATGAGGGGTTCGCGATTCTCATGGCCGCCGCTGACGGTGACGGGCGGCGCATGCTCAATCTGCTCGAGAATGCTTCCGATCTGGCCGAAGATGGCAGCGAGATCGGTACCGAACTGCTGCAGAGCCTGCTCGGTGACAGTCGACGTCGTTTCGACAAGGGCGGCGAAGCGTTCTACGACCAGATATCGGCGTTGCACAAGTCGATTCGCGGGTCCAGCCCGGATGCTGCCCTGTACTGGTTCGCCCGCATGATCGATGGTGGCTGTGATCCTCTGTACCTGGCGCGCCGTGTCGTGCGCATGGCCAGTGAGGATATCGGCAACGCCGACCCGCGCGCCTTGCCGCTGTGCATGTCGGCTTGGGATGTTCAGGAACGCCTGGGCAGTCCGGAAGGCGAGCTGGCAGTTGCTCAGGCCATTGTTTATCTGGCCTGCGCACCAAAAAGCAACGCGGTGTACATGGCATTCAAGAGCGCCATGCGTGAAGCATCCGAACAGGGTTCGCTTGAGGTTCCGTTGCATTTGCGCAATGCGCCAACCAAGCTGATGAAGCAGCTCGGCTATGGTGAAGAATACCGCTATGCCCATGACGAGCCGGATGCCTACGCCGCAGGCGAAGACTACTTCCCTGACGAGCTGGAACCGCGCCAGTACTACCAGCCTGTACCTCGCGGCCTCGAACTCAAGATCGGCGAAAAGCTCAGGCATCTGAGTGCGCTGGATGACGCCAGCCCCCGCAAACGGAGAAAGTAATGATTCAGACCATTCTTGCGGTGTCGATTGCCGGTATCGCTGGTACATTATTGCGCTTTGCGACAGGTACCTGGATCAGCGAAAACTGGCCACGGTATTTCTACACGGCGACGCTGGCGGTCAATATCGTCGGTTGCCTGATCATCGGCGTGCTGTACGGGCTGTTTCTGCTGCGCCCTGAAGTGCCCATCGAAATTCGTGCCGGCCTGATCGTCGGTTTTGTAGGAGGTCTGACGACCTTTTCTTCTTTTTCACTGGATACGCTGCGCCTGCTGGAAAGCGGGCAACTGCCACTTGCCCTGGGCTATGCCGGTATCAGTGTGTTCGGCGGGCTGCTCGCAACCTGGGTTGGCCTGTCCCTGACCAGACTTTGATAGACGAGAGAACGATATGCTCGATTCCAAACTGTTACGTACTCAACTTCAGGACGTAGCGGATCGCCTGGCTTCCCGTGGCTTTACACTGGATGTGGCCCGTATTGAAGCGCTGGAAGCCCAGCGCAAGGTTGTGCAGACCCGCACCGAACAGTTGCAGGCCGAGCGCAACGCCCGTTCCAAATCCATCGGTCAGGCCAAGCAGCGCGGTGAAGACATTGCGCCGTTGATGGCGGACGTTGAGCGTATGGGCACCGAGCTGAGTGAAGGCAAAGTCGAACTGGACGGCATTCAGGCCGAACTGGACGCACTGGTGCTCAATATCCCGAACCTGCCACACGAATCGGTGCCGGTAGGCGCGGATGAAGACGGCAACGTCGAGGTGAGCACTTGGGGCTCGCCGACCCGCTTCGATTTCGAGGTCAAGGACCACGTTGCGCTGGGCGAACAGTACGGCTGGCTGGATTTCGAAACCGCCGCCAAGCTGTCCGGTGCGCGTTTTGCGCTGCTGCGTGGTCCTATCGCACGTCTGCATCGCGCGCTGGCGCAGTTCATGATCAACCTGCACATCAACGAGCATGGCTACGAAGAGGCTTACACGCCTTATCTGGTTCAAGCGCCTGCGCTGCAGGGCACCGGCCAGTTGCCGAAGTTCGAGGAAGACCTGTTCAAGATTTCCCGCGAAGGCGAAGCGGATCTGTACCTGATTCCGACCGCCGAAGTGTCGCTGACCAACATCGTGTCGGGCGAGATTCTGGATGCCCGGCAGCTGCCGATGAAGTTTGTCGCCCACACGCCGTGCTTTCGCAGCGAAGCGGGCGCGTCGGGTCGTGACACTCGCGGCATGATTCGCCAGCATCAGTTCGACAAGGTCGAGATGGTGCAGATCGTTGCGCCGGACGAATCCATGGCCGCTCTTGAATCCCTGACTGGCAACGCCGAACGCGTTCTGCAACTGCTGGAGCTGCCTTACCGCAAGCTGGCCCTCTGCACCGGCGACATGGGTTTCAGTGCTGTAAAGACCTACGACCTTGAAGTCTGGATTCCGAGCCAGGACAAGTACCGTGAAATCTCTTCGTGCTCCAATTGCGGTGATTTCCAGGCGCGTCGCATGCAGGCTCGCTGGCGCAACCCGGAAACCGGCAAGCCGGAGCTGGTTCATACGCTGAACGGATCCGGTCTCGCGGTAGGTCGTACGCTGGTCGCGGTGCTGGAAAACTATCAGCAGGCAGACGGTTCGATTCGTGTGCCTGACGTTCTCAAGCCCTACATGGGCGGCCTTGAGGTCATCGGTTAAATGGAATTCCTGCCGCTGTTCCATAACCTGCGTGGCAGCCGCGTGCTGGTGGTCGGTGGCGGTGAAATCGCCCTTCGCAAATCTCGCCTGATCTTCGAGGCGGGTGCCGTCATCCGGGTCGTTGCACCGCAAATCGAGAGCCAGTTGCGCGAGCTGGTCGTTCAGAGCGGTGGTGAACTGATTCTGCGTGGCTATCACGAAGATGATCTGGACGGCT
Organism: Pseudomonas sp. CDFA 610; assembly: GCF_021147865.1. NCBI lineage: Bacteria > Pseudomonadati > Pseudomonadota > Gammaproteobacteria > Pseudomonadales > Pseudomonadaceae > Pseudomonas > Pseudomonas sp. CDFA 610. The sequence goes on along the minus strand of NZ_JAGTPM010000007.1, from coordinate 364,804 downwards.
GCGTGCTGATTATCGCTGCGACCGACGACGAGCCGCTCAACGCTCAGGTTTCCCACGATGCCCGCTCGCGTTGCGTGCCAGTCAACGTGGTGGATGCGCCTGCGCTGTGCACGGTGATCTTTCCGGCCATCGTCGACCGTTCCCCGCTGGTGATTGCAGTGTCCAGTGGCGGTGATGCACCGGTGCTGGCGCGGCTCATCCGCGCCAAGCTGGAAACCTGGATTCCTTCGACCTACGGGCAACTGGCCGGTCTGGCGGCGCGCTTCCGTCATCAGGTCAAAGGTCTGTTTCCCAACGTGCAGCAGCGTAGGGCCTTCTGGGAAGATGTATTTCAGGGGGCCATTGCCGATCGTCAACTGGCCGGGCAGGGCGCGGAGGCCGAGCGTCTGCTGATTGCCAAGATTGCAGGCGAGCCGCCAGCGGAAACCGGTGAGGTCTATCTGGTGGGCGCAGGCCCTGGCGATCCCGACTTGCTGACGTTCAAGGCGTTGCGGCTGATGCAGCAGGCGGACGTGGTGCTCTACGACCGTCTGGTGGCGCCGACCATTCTTGATCTATGCCGCCGCGATGCGGAGCGGGTCTACGTCGGCAAGCGCCGCTCCGAGCATGCCGTTCCGCAGGATCAGATCAACAAGCAACTTGTCGATCTGGCGAAGCAGGGCAAGCGCGTGGTTCGCCTGAAAGGCGGCGATCCGTTCATCTTCGGCCGTGGTGGCGAGGAAATCGAAGAGCTGGCCGCCCACGGCATTCCGTTTCAAGTGGTGCCCGGCATTACCGCCGCCAGCGGTTGTGCGGCCTACGCCGGTATTCCGTTGACCCACCGCGATCATGCCCAGTCGGTGCGTTTCATCACCGGCCACCTGAAAGATGGCACCACCGATTTGCCGTGGTCCGATCTGGTGGCTCCGGCGCAGACTCTGGTGTTTTACATGGGGTTGATCGGCCTTCCGGTGATCTGCCAGGAACTGATCAGGCATGGGCGTTCTGCGGACACGCCAGCGGCATTGGTTCAACAGGGCACTACCACCAATCAGCGAGTGTTCACGGGTACTCTGGCCAACCTGCCGCAATTGGTTGCCGAGCACGAGGTACACGCGCCGACGTTGGTGATCATTGGCGAAGTGGTTCAGTTGCGTGAAAAGCTGGCCTGGTTCGAAGGCAATCAGGCGACTGTCTGATTGCGGTCAGTGGATAGCCCGTTCGGGCTATCCCTCTTCACATTGCTTACTTTTCCCAGACGCCCATCCCGGACAGCCGTTCGCGATCATGGCTGGACTGGAGGTTCAGAGCGGGGCCTTTGGGAATGATGCCGGTCGGATTGATAGTGCGATGGCTCGCGTAGTAATGGCCTTTGATGTGCTCGAAATTCACCGTCTCGGCAATACCCGGCCACTGGTACAGCTCGCGCAGCCAGTTGCTGAGGTTCGGGTAATCCGCGATGCGCCGTTGGTTGCATTTGAAGTGGCTGTAATAAACCGCATCGAAGCGCACGATGGTGGTAAACAGTCGCACGTCGGCTTCGGTCAAGTGTTCACCTGCCAGATAGCGCTTCTCGCCCAGCAGGTTTTCCAGCTCGCCCAGTTCGGCAAACACGTCATCGAAGGCTTGCTCATAGGCATTCTGCGAGGTGGCAAAGCCTGCGCGATACACGCCGTTGTTGACGGCGGGGTAGATGCGCTCGTTGAGCTCGTCGATGGTCGCCTGCAGTGCTGACGGGTAGAAATCCAGGCGGTTCCCTGTCAGTTCGTCGAACGCCGAGTTGAACATGCGAATGATTTCCGCCGACTCGTTGCTGACGATACGCTGTGTGTGTTTGTCCCACAGCACCGGCACGGTCACTCGGCCTGTGTACTGAGGGTCATCGGCGGTGTAGCGCTGGTGCAGGAAGCTCAGGTTATCGAGGGCATCGCCGCTTGAGCCTTTCTGCTGATCAAAGGTCCAGCCGTTTTCGAGCATCAGCCAACTGACTACCGAAACGTCGATCAGACTCTCCAGCCCCTTGAGTTTGCGCAGGATAAGCGTGCGGTGCGCCCAAGGGCAGGCCAGAGAAACATACAGATGGTAGCGACCAGCCTGCGCAGCAAAACCGCCATCGCCTGACGGTCCAGGTTTACCGTCGGCCGTGACCCAGCTGCGGCGTTGGGCGTTTTCGCGCTGGAAAGCGCCGTCTTTGCTGCTTTCGTACCACTGGTCCTGCCAGCGTCCTTCGACCAGAAGGCCCATGTCTGAATCTCCATTTTTGATTAAGTACAGCTTGGAGATCAGTCTAGTGACATCGGTTCGACCTAAAAGCGCAAATTCTGACCGATCATTATCGATAAAGCCGATTGGTCATAGATCCTTGTGACGGTGCTCCCAGAATGTCTGTGCCCGCACGAACGCTTCGTCACGCGCAATACCAAGGCCGCGCAGCGCCAGCGCCATGGTCGAGATCAGCGCCAGTTGCGGGTAACTGTCCTCAAGTTCGCCGCGCCACAGACCGACCAGCTGTGTCGGATCGAGTGTGGCGGGTTTGACGTGACGTCGTGGTGAGAGGGCTGGCCATTCCTCATCCCATGGCTGTCCGCCTGTCGTCCCGTATAGATGGCTGATGGTGTCCGGGTTGATCTCGATTTCGCCGCCATCGCCTTTGACCACGATGGCGTTGTCACCCAGCAGGCTGCTGGCATCCCGGTGAACGCTCTGATAGCCAGGATGGAAAATGCTTTGCAGCCCGCAGCGTGCCTGCAACGGATTGAGAATCCTTGCCAGTGAATGGATCGGTGAGCGCAATCCAAGCGTGTTGCGCAGGTCGATCATGCGCTGCAATTGCGGCGCCCAGTCGGCAAGCGGGATGAACGCCAGATTACCCTGTGCCATCGCCGTTTCGACCGATGACCAGTTGCGGCACAGCGGAATATTCAGCAGACCGAGCAACTGTTCGGTGTACAGCCGCCCGGCCGTATGAGCACCGCCGCCGTGCAGCAGGATCCTGATGCCATTCTGGGCCAGGCATTTGGCCGCCAGCAGATACCAGGGCAGGTGACGCTTCTTGCCTGCGTAGGTCGGCCAGTCGATGTCGATCGTGATCGGTGGCGCGTTCAGGCGTTGGCGCACGGCCTCGGTGAAACCGGCCAGTTCTTCCGGGCTTTCCTCTTTATGGCGCAGCAGCATCAGAAAGGCGCCAAGCTGGGTGTCCTCGACCTTTTCATCGAGCAGCATGCCCATGGCCTCGCACGCTTCTTCGCGCGTCAGGTTGCGTGCGCCACGTTTGCCTTTGCCCAGAATGCGGACGAACTGTGCAAAGGGGTGCTCTTCGGGTGTTTCGGTGACCAGCGGGGCGTAGTCGTTCATATGCAATTGGTCGGCTTTGGCAGGCCCGCCAGCTTGGCGGCAAGTTTGGCGGGTGTGCCGTTGAACAGGCGATTGAGGTGCATGCTGTTGCCTTTTTCGGCACCCAGTTTCAGTGCGGTGTACTTGATCAGCGGCCGGGTCGCAGGAGACAGCTGAAATTCTGCGTAGAACGCACGCAATAAATCGAGGATCTCGACGTGGTCTGCCGTCAGCGTCAAGCCTTCTTCGCAAGCCAGTGCATGGGCAACGTCCATGGACCAGTCGTTCAGGTCCTTCAGAAAACCATCCTTGTCGAGTTCCAGAGTGCGCTCGGCGACGATCATCTGCTTCATAGCCAGGTGTTCACTTTGTCAAAGCGGATCGACAGTTCGACGAAGCCTGCGTAATCCACACGGGTGATTCCGTCAGGCAACGCCAGGTTGCGTGCCTTGAGGTCCTCGTCCAGTACGAACAACAATCGCGAGCCGGTCTGCCGCAGCGTCTGAGAAACAGGGCCTGATGGCACCAGGGCATAGGCGGCGTCGCCACACAGCAGAACTCCGTCATTTTCGCCCAGCAGGCGCAGACAGCTTTCCAGCCGGTTGTCGGTGAAGGGCGAATGGGAAAGAACGTGCAAAGTGCTCATCAGATCGTAATCACCTTGTCATAGCGCTCGAACAGGGCCGACAACTCGGTACGGCCGGACAGCAGGCGGATATCATCATCCAGGCCATCACTTGGAATGCCCCGTTCTGCAATGCTCTGCGCGCAGGCATAGAGGTCCTCGACGCCGAACATCGACAGCGCCTTGAGGTTGGCCGTCAGGTCTTTCTGCTGCAAGGCTGCTGCGCTCTGTTGAGGCAGCAGTTGCAGAACGCCGTCATCCAGGAATAGCAAACCGATGGGCAGATCGAATGCGCCGCCTGCCAACACGATGTCCAATGCCTCACGCGCGCCTGGGCCGGACCAGGGCGATTGACGGCTGACAATCAGAAGTGATTTGGGCATTTCAAGGCCCTCCGAAGCAGATCAGTCGGTCTGCCGACTGCACGGCGTCGTGCAACTGACCCAGCCCCGATAATTCCCAAGGCTCCAGCAGATTGGCCGCCGGACGCTGATAACGCTCGGCTTCTTCGTGATTCAACACGCCGCGACGCAGCGCAGCGGCGATGCACACCACGCCGTCAAGCTGGTGCTCGACAATGAAGTCGCGCCACTGACGAGGCACATCCTGTTCGTCCTGAGGTGTGACGGCATTGGCCGACGCGCTGTGCACGCCGTCCTGATAGAAGAACAACCGGACAATCTCGTGCCCACCCGCGAGCACCGCTTGGGCAAACAGCAGCGCACGCCGGGAAGAGGGCGCATGGCCCGCGGAAAACAGGGAGATGGCGAATTTCATTATCGGCTCTGCCAGCAAAACATGCGCAATGATAAAGAATTCGAGGGCGGGGGTGTGAGTTTGCCGAGACAAAGAGGCTGCTTCGAGACGTCAACGGCCTCTGCCAGCGTCTGCCGCCGAATAGGATGCGCCGGCCCTGGGTGAGCGGTCGGCTGACGGGCACGGAGCCCAGAGGCTTGCCGTCGCGTACGAGCCAGAACTACTCGTCGCTCTGGAATGCACTATAGAACGCGTAATGATTGACCAGCCGCTCACCGATCTCTCCGGGTAGCACCAGGAGGAAAATCCGACATCCGATCCTGAGGTACGAACTCCAGAAACGACAAAGCCCTGAATAATCAGGGCTTTGCGCTACAAAATATGGCGGAGGCATAGAGATTCGAACTCTAGGACCTGTTACAGTCGGCAGTTTTCAAGACTGCTGCCTTAAACCACTCGGCCATACCTCCACTTCGTTGCGGGCGCCATAATACCGGAATGAAACAAGCTGTCAAACTCTCTGACTAGCCAGTTGCAGCGCCTCTGTTATGATCTTTGCAACTCAACATTTCAACAGTAAGGAGTTTCGCAATGCGCGAACAGGATTACGCCCTTAAAACCGGCATGCAGGCCGACCAGCTAGAGGTTAGTCGTGTCCTGCGCAATACGTATGGTCTTCTGGCCCTGACCCTCGCATTCAGCGGTGTCATGGCGTTCGTGGCTCAACAGATGCGCGTCGGTTACCCGAACATTTTCGTGGTGCTGATCGGCTTCTACGGCCTTTTCTTCCTGACCAACAAGCTGCGTGACTCGGTATGGGGTCTGGTTTCGACCTTCGCCCTGACAGGTTTCATGGGCTTTCTGCTCGGCCCGATCCTCAACCGTTACCTGGGTATGGCAGGTGGCGCTGAAGTCGTCAGCTCGGCGTTTGCAATGACTGCTCTGGTGTTCGGTGGCCTGTCGGCTTACGTGCTGATCACCCGCAAGGACATGAGCTTCCTGGGTGGTTTCATCACCGCAGGCTTCTTCGTTCTGCTGGGCGCAGTGCTGGCGAGCATGTTCTTCCAGATCAGCGGCCTGCAACTGGCGATCAGTGCCGGTTTCGTACTGTTCTCGTCGGTCTGCATTCTGTTCCAGACCAGTGCCATCATTAATGGCGGCGAGCGCAACTACATCATGGCGACCGTCAGCCTGTACGTTTCGATCTACAACCTGTTCGTCAGCCTGCTGCAGATCTTCGGCATCATGAGCCGCGACGACTGATAACGGCTTACCGTTCGCAGGAGTTCGCTTCTGTTGAATGAACACGAGGTTTGCCACGCGATAAACAAACGCCCCGACTTGCCGGGGCGTTTGCGTTTGTGAAATCCGACAATGGTCCAGCTGAACGGGCAGGGGGATCGTACGTCGGGAGCCGTCTGGAGAGGCTTGAATCAGCACTCACGTGCCGTAAGAATCCCTGACCAATCGATCAAAAAATTCATGACCAATCGGTCATATTTATCAAGATTGTGACAATCCTTTCAGCGGCCTATGGCCCATTGGCATATCACTAAAATAATTATCAGGTTATTCCCCAGTGTCTGTAGGCATTTTCCTGCTTTTGGCTAATTGACATCATCGTCGAGGGATAGACACAGGATTTCCAAATGTGTCAGTTTGCTTACGCTTCAAAAGGCGAGTGACAGGACTCTCTCGCTACCCGAGGGAGGCTGTCGTATCAAACTGTTCTATCTGTAGACAAGGAAGTGACATGTCGAAAGCTAAAGAAAATGCTGCTCTCTCGGCCGTGCAACTGGCGGCAACCGGTAGCTCGGCGTTCAACCAGATCGATACTTTTATCCATACCTACGATCGCGGTGGCAATCTCACGATCAATGGCAAACCGTCGTATTCTGTCGACCAGGCTGCTGACTACATCCTCCGTGACGACGCTGCATGGGTGGATCGTGACGGCAACGGCACCATCAATCTCACCTATACGTTCCTGACCGCTCGACCTTCCGGGTTCGATACGTCGCTGGGGACCTTCAGCGCATTCAACACACAGCAGAAAGCTCAAGCTGTGTTGTCGATGCAATCCTGGGCGGATGTCGCCAAGGTCACGTTTACCCAGGCTGCTTCCGGCGGCGATGGGCATATGACTTTCGGCAACTACAGCGACGGCAGCAGCGGCGGAGCGGCGTTCGCTTATCTGCCGAGCGGCAATAGCCGTTACGACGGACAGTCCTGGTACCTGACCAATAATTCCTACACGGTCAACCTGACGCCAGACAACGGCAACTACGGGCGTCAGACCCTGACCCACGAAATCGGCCACTCCCTGGGCCTGTCTCACCCTGGCGATTACAACGCCGGCGAAGGCAACCCGACTTACAACGATGTCAGCTACGCAGAAGACACGCGTGGTTACAGCGTCATGAGTTACTGGAGCGAGTCCAACACCGACCAGAACTTCGTCAAGGGCGGCTCGCCGACCTACTCGTCGGGGCCATTGATGGATGACATCGCAGCCATCCAGCAGCTCTACGGTGCCAACATGAGCACCCGTGCAGGCGACACGGTGTATGGTTTCAACTCCACTGCCGGTCGCGACTTCTACAGCGCAACCTCCGCCTCTTCGAAGGTGGTGTTTTCGGTCTGGGATGGCGGCGGCAAGGACACACTGGATTTCTCCGGTTTCACTCAGAACCAGAAAATCAACCTCAACGAGGCTTCGTTCTCAGATGTAGGCGGCATGGTGGGTAACGTCTCCATCGCCAAGGGCGTGCTGGTCGAAAACGCCGTGGGTGGATCGGGCAACGATCTGCTGGTCGGTAATGCGGCGGCCAACGACCTCAAAGGCGGTGCCGGCAACGACATCATCTACGGCGGTGGCGGTGCGGATTCGCTGTGGGGCGGTGCGGGCGCGGACATTTTTGTGTTCGGTGCCAGTTCCGATTCCAACCGCGCAGCGCAAGACACCATCCGTGACTTCACCCGCGGTCAGGACAAGATCGACGTATCGGCCATTTCGTCGCTGACCTCGCTGCAGTTCGTGAACGCGTTCAGCGGTCATGCGGGCGAAGCTATCCTGAGCTACACCCAGAGCACCAACCTGGGCAGCCTCGCCATTGACTTCACCGGTCAAGGCGTCGCTGACTTCCTGGTAGGTACTGTCGGCCAGGCGGTTGCGACCGATATCGTGGTGTAAACAGGAGTACTCATGGGCGGTCCGTACGGGCCGCCCATGTTCTGGAATAGACCCATCATGAACATCCGTCACCTTTTTCGACACGTGGCAGCGGCCGTTGCGCTGCTGGCAGGGATTTCTGGAGTCAGTATGGCGACGAGTCTGAAATTACCCAGCCCCGCTGAGCTCAGCGGTAAATGGCGACTGTTCACTCAGGCCCAGCCGAGTGAGGTCTGTGAATTGCAACTCAATACCGAGGCGCCGCAATTGGGCGGAGACCCGGCCTGCGCCGCGCGTTGGCTGAGCGAAACACCCATTGGATGGTTTCCCACGCCTGACGGGCTGGCGTTTACCGGCAAGGAAGGTAGCGGTCTGATTCATTTCAACCACATGGGCAATCAGCTGTATCAGGCCCGTTTGCCTGGAGGCGACCTGCTCACGCTGGCGCGTCTGGACGAGCAGAACTGAGCCGCACGGATTCGTAAACCGATCACTTTTACCGATGTCACCCGGCTGCGAACGCGGCCTTCAAGGAAGAATCATGAGTGCGTTGCCGTTGGGTGCCCACCCGCCGCTTTATAAAGCCCTTGGGCACTACAAACGCGCGCTGATCAGCGTCGGCTGTTTTACCGCACTGATCAACGTGTTGATGCTGGCTCCATCCATTTACATGCTGCAGGTCTACGATCGCGTTCTGACCTCGCAGAACCAGACCACGCTGGTGATGCTGACCTTGATGGTGGTCGGCTTTTTTGCCTTCATCGGCCTGCTGGAAATGATCCGCAGCTTCGTGGTGATCCGCATTGGTAGCGAGCTGGAGCGTCGCTTTAACCTGCGCGTCTATCAGGCAGCGTTCGAAAGCAATCTGCATGCAGGGCAGCGCCAGGCGGGGCAGGCGCTGGGTGATCTGACGTTCATTCGCCAGTTTCTGACCGGCCCGGCCTTGTTCGCCTTCTTCGATGCGCCCTGGTTTCCTGTCTATCTGGCGGTGATTTTTCTGTTCGATCCGTGGCTGGGTCTGCTGGCCACCGTGGGCGCCGCGTTGCTGGTGGCGTTGGCCTGCCTGAACGAATGGCTGACCCGCAAACCTCTCGGCGAAGCCAGCGGTTTTTCGCAGCAGTCCTCGCAACTGGCTACCCGTCACCTGCAGCAGGCCGAAGCCATTCAGGCCATGGGCATGCTCGATGCCTTGCGCCGTCGCTGGTTCGATGTGCACGGGCGGTTTCTGGCTCGCCAGAACGACGCCAGTGACACGGGCGCGGTGATCAGTTCGATCAGCAAGGCGCTGCGCCTTTGTCTGCAGTCACTGGTGCTGGGCCTCGGTGCGTTTCTGGTCATTCGCGGCCAGATGACCCCCGGCATGATGATTGCCGGTTCGATCCTGATGGGACGGGTGTTGAGTCCGATCGATCAATTGATTGCCGTCTGGAAACAATGGAGTTCGGCGCGTTTGGCGTACGGTCGACTGGATCAACTGCTCAGAACCTATGCCGAACCTGCACAGCGCATAGCCTTGCCAGTGCCGCGTGGTCAGCTGGGTGTCGAGCAAGTCAGCGCTGCGCCACCGGGGGTGACCGTGCCCATGTTGCATCAGGTCAGCTTTCAATTGAAAGCCGGTGAGGTACTCGGCGTGCTGGGTGCGTCCGGCTCGGGAAAGTCGACCCTGGCGCGCGTGTTGATCGGAATCTGGCCGGTGCTCGGCGGCGCAGTACGTCTCGACGGTGCCGACATGCACCGTCTGGACCGTGAGGCGCTCGGGCCTTACATCGGTTACCTGCCGCAAGATATCGAACTGTTCAGCGGCACCGTGGCACAGAACATCGCGCGCTTCCGTGAAGGTGACGCCAGCGCTGTGGTGGCTGCGGCGCAACTGGCGGGTGTGCACGAGCTGATTCTGCGTCTGCCGCAGGGTTACGACACTCGCCTGGGCGACGACGGCAGTGGCTTGTCCGGCGGGCAGAAGCAACGGGTGGTACTGGCCCGCGCGTTATATGGCGAGCCGAAGCTGGTGGTGCTCGATGAACCCAACTCCAATCTGGACACTGCAGGCGAAGCCGCATTGACCCGGGCAATCGGGGAGCTCAAGGCACGTGGCTGTACGGTGGTGTTGGTCACTCATCGAACCGCGTCCTTGTCGCAGACCGACCAATTGTTGGTGCTCAACGAAGGACGAATGCAAGCGTTCGGGCCTACGGCACAGGTTCTTCAGGCCCTGTCCGGGCAGGCTTCGCAGCCACAATCTCCCGTGCCGCCGCATCCACCCTCATCACCGCGTCCGGCCGTCGGGCTTTCCATGAGTCGCCAGTACGGCACACAGAACAGGCAGTCCGAAGCATGAGCAGCCCACTCGTCAATGATTACGCCGTTCCGGGCAAGGAGCGCGGCGTGCAATTTTTTACCCGTGCCGGTTGGCTGCTGACGCTGGTCGGTGCTGGCAGTTTCTTTTTATGGGCAAGCCTTGCGCCGCTGGATCAGGGCATCGCAGTGCAGGGCACGGTGGTGGTGTCGGGCAAGCGCAAGGCAGTGCAGTCACTTGACAGCGGCGTGGTGAGCAGGATTCTGGTCACTGAAGGGCAGGCTGTAAAAGAAGGCGAGCCGCTGTTTCGTCTGGATCAGACCCAGGTTGAAGCCGATGTTCAGTCGCTGCGCGCTCAGTATCGTATGGCCTGGGCAAGTCTGGCGCGCTGGCAGAGTGAGCGCGACAACCTGAGCGACGTGAATTTTCCCGCCGAGTTGATTGCCGCCGGGCAGGGGCAGGACCCCGATCCGCGGCTGGCAATGGTGCTCGAAGGGCAACGCCAGTTGTTCAGCAGCCGCCGGCAGGCCCTTGCGCGTGAACAGGCCGGGCTGCAAGCAAGCATCGAAGGTGCTGGCGCGCAACTGGCCGGCATGCGCCGGGCGCGCTCCGATCTGCTGGCCCAGGCCGATTCGTTACGCCAACAGCTGAGCAACCTGCAACCGCTGGCGCAGAACGGCTTCATTCCGCGCAATCGCCTGCTGGAATACGAGCGTCAGTTGTCCCAGGTCCAGCAGGAAATGGCTCAGAACGCTGGCGAAACCGGGCGGATCGAACAGGGCATCGTCGAGTCCCGGCTGCGCCTGCAGCAACAGCGTGAGGAGTACCAGAAAGAGGTGCGCACGCAGTGGGCCGATGCGCAGCTCAAAACCCTGACCCTTGAGCAGCAGTTGGCGTCTGCGGGTTTCAGTCTGCAGCACAGCGAGATTCTCGCGCCTGCTGACGGCATTGCCGTGAACCTTGGCGTACATACGGAAGGCGCCGTAGTGCGCGCCGGTCAGACTCTGCTGGAGGTTGTCCCGCAAGGCACCCGGCTTGAAGTCGAAGGCCGTCTGCCGGTCAACCTGATCGATAAGGTCGGCAGTCATCTGCCCGTGGACATTCTGTTCACCGCCTTCAATCAGAACAGCACGCCCCGTGTGACCGGCGAAGTGAGCCTGATCTCTGCCGACCAGCTGGAAGACGAGAAAACCGGTCAGCCTTACTACGTGCTGCGCACCTCGGTGAGTGATGCGGTGATGGAGAAGCTCAACGGTCTGGTGATCAAGCCCGGCATGCCCGCAGAGATGTTCGTGCGCACCGGCGAGCGGTCACTGCTCAATTATCTGTTCAAACCTTTGCTGGATCGTGCCGGCTCCGCGTTGACCGAGGAATAGGATGATCCACTTGACCCGTAAGGCTGCCGCGCTGGCAGCCCTGTTGCTCTGCGTCTCTCCCGCAAGCCATGCCCTGGGGCCGTTTCAGATCTACGAGCAGGCGCTGCGCAATGATCCAGTGTTTCTTGGCGCGTTGAAGGAACGTGACGCCGGGCTGGAAAACCGCGCCATAGGCCGTGCAGGCCTGTTGCCCAGAGTGTCTTACACCTACAACAAGGGGCGTAATGACTCCAAAGCGACTTTGAAGGGCGGCCGTGAAGACACCACTGATCATCGCCATTACAACAGTTTCGGTTCCAGCCTCACGATCCAGCAGCCTCTGCTCGATTACGAGGCTTACGCCAGCTACCGCAAAGGTGTGGCTCAGGCGTTGTTTGCCGACGAGACCTTTCGCGGCAAAAGTCAGGAGTTGCTGGTTCGGGTTCTGACGGCCTACACCCAGGCGCTGTTCGCTCAGGACCAGATCAACATCGCCCAGGCCAAGCAACAGGCGTTCGAGCGCCAGTTCGAACAGAACCGGCAGATGTTTCAACAAGGCGAGGGCACTCGCACCGACATTCTTGAAGCCGAATCGCGCAACGAACTGGCGATTGCCGAGCAGATCGAAGCTCGCGATGAGCAGGATGCCGCCTTGCGTGAGCTGGGAGCGCTATTGGGTGAGCAGGCGATCTCCATCGAACAACTGGATCCGCTCAGGGACAGCTTTCAGGCCATGGTTCTGGAACCGTCAAGTTTCAGCGAGTGGCATGCGCTGGCAATGGCCAACAGCCCGATTCTCGCCTCGCAACGCCAGGCCCTGGAAGTGGCTCGTTACGAAGTGGAGCGTAACCGAGCGGGGCATCTGCCGAGGGTCAATGCGTATGCGAGCATTCGCCAGAACGAGTCCGACAGCGGCAATACCTACAACCAGCGTTACGACACCAATACGGTGGGCATTGAGGTCAGTCTGCCGCTGTACGCAGGCGGCGGCACCAGCGCCTCGGTGCGTCAGGCCAATAGCGTGAGGGAGCAGGCGGAGTACGAGTTGGAAGGCAAGACGCGGGAAACCCTGATCGAACTGCGTCGGCAGTTCAATGCGTCCACTTCAGGTGTGAACAAACTGCGCGCCTATCAAAAGGCGCTGGTGTCGGCGCAGGCACTGGTCGAGTCGACGCGGCAGAGCATTCTGGGCGGCGAACGCATCAACCTCGATGCGCTCAACGCCGAACAGCAGCTCTACAGCACGCGCCGCGACCTGGCGCGTGCCCGATATGACTATCTGATGGCCTGGATCAAGTTGCACTATCACGCAGGCACTTTGCGCGATACGGATCTGGCGCGTATCGACGAGGCGTTCGTGCAGCCTCGCTGAGCACGCCTCAGGCTTTTTTGCCGAAGCGCTTCAGCGAGAACGCTGACAGGTCCACATCGCTTGTACCATGCAGACAACGCTGGGCCAGCGCCAGCCCCAGCCCTGCCGAATGCTTGAAGCCGTGCCCGGAACAGGCCGAGACCACTGTCACGTTTTTCAGGTGCGGGTGGTCGTCGATGATGAAATGGTAGTCCGGCGTCACGGTGTAGGCGCATACCGATGACTTCACTACCTCCGTCTTGAGTCCTGCGATCTTGCCGCTCACCTGCGTCTGGAACATCGTCCGCTCATCCTCGGTACTGACGCTGCGGTCCAGCTCGCACGCCGCAGATGCCTGCAGGTATTGCTCGGTGGCAATCTTCATGCTGCCTTCGCCGGGCAATGGCGGAAAGCCGTAATTGATGTCCATCTCGCCAGGGCCGTGGGTCAGGATGAAGCTGGGCGATACCGGGGCGAATGCGGCAGTGTCTTCCAGTGCGAACCAGAACAGTTGCTGCCGACAGACTCGCAGCAGATCGGTAAACGGTTCGCCGAGCAGTTGTGACGACCACATTCCGGCACTGACCACCACCTTGTTCGCGAGGATCGACCCCTGATCAGTCGTGATGCGCACCTGGTCACCCTGAGGCTGCAAGCGGGTGACGGTTTCGTTCATACGGATACGCGCGCCCAGTTTTCCGGCCAGTTGCAACTGAACGGCGATGCAGCGCTCGGGCCTTACGAAGCCTCCGTCAGGTTCGAAATAGCCGATGGCGGTCTCCAGGATTGGACTGAACTGGGGGAATCGTTCGCGAATGGCCCCGGCTGAAAGCACTTCATGCTTCACACCATACTCACGGGCAAGGGCGATGGTCTTGTGGGTGAAATCTTCCGGGTCGTGTGGGTCATAGGCCGGACTGGATGTCATCACCAACACGCCGCACTGCTCGAACAGGGATTCACCGGTCAACGCTTCAAGCTCGCGCCAGATGCGCTGTGAATGGCGCACCAGCGGCAGGTATTGCGGTCCTTCACCTACCGATAGCCGGGTGATGCGCGTATCGCCATGGCTGGAACCCTGCATGTGTGGCGGTGCGTACCGGTCGATCCCCAGCACATCGGCACCTTCCCTGGCCAACTGATACAGCGTTGCGGCACCCATTGCGCCCAGGCCGAGAACGGCCACCTCACATTGTTGCTCCATCTTGCAGACTGCCTCGGGTAAAGGATCCATTTCAGAGGCAAGCGCGTCAGGAATCAACAGTCATTTTCATCTATCGATAGGCCGGGGCATGACCATGCATATTCGGGGCTGGATTTGCATCAAGTAGATGTAAGATTTTTGGCTTGCACTCATCGCCGGTTTTAAGGTTGGAAATTCGTCAGAAGTTGTCCACGGAAATCGTGGGTATGTCTGTGGGTAACTTTTTGAAACCCTTGAATGACGTGGGGTGCAGCTGTGTGGTTAATTTATGAACAGCTCATGTTTCGCTCCCATGCTGAGCAGTGATTTGCCCGCAAATCACTGCGTTGCCGAGTGCCATGGCGCACAAAAAGGAAATTTTTTCGTTGTCCCAGGCGTGTGGGTGACGCGTTCCTGCATGACAAAAAATCTGCCGTTGGCGCGCCTGAGTGACCGTTGTGTCAGGCCGGTTCCACAGTCATTCATCAGGTCGCTCCAGGCGTATCTGATGGCCTTGATCTCCCTGCGCAGGGTGTGAAAGCGGAGCCGTCACAATCGGATGCTATATTTTTTTGCCGTGCGCAGCGCTCGAAAAATCTATCGTTGTACAGAATTCAGCCAACTAAGCCGCGACAAAGGCGTTCGGAAAACCGAATGTTTTGCACCGTATCACGGCGCAATTTCGGTGCGCGTTACTACAACTACTGGCGGGGCTGCGTCAAACAAGACCTGTACGGACAGCCTGACACTTCGTTGATGACAACCTTATTAAAACATTTGCTGGAAGTTGTGCATGATTGTGCGGATTTTACGGGCATGCCCTGTTTCAGTGCTGCGCCACATTCGGTAAACCGAATGTCGTCATGGTGGCCTCAATAGGCACGATAGAAAAACACCACAAGATAATTGTCTTACATTAATTTAAAGTATGCGATTCGCGGCACCGGACGCCTGAAGACTCTTGAAGTCCGTACCCGAAGTATTCCTGATATTCGACGGAAGTGATTATCATCGTGAGGGGAATGGATGGATGAGTGTGCTATGAACAACGACTCATTGCCGATGGAGCATGAGGTTCTCGATATCTTTGGCACTCTGCAGTCCTTTATCCGCAAGGCAGCACCGCTCAATGTCGATATGGTTCTGGAAGGCGAAACCGGCACGGGGAAAGACACGCTTGCCCGCCGGATTCACCAATTGTCCGGCCGGGAAGGGCCGCTGATTGCGATCAACTGTGCTGCGGTGCCCGAGCAACTGGCAGAGAGCGAGCTGTTCGGTGTGATGGCCGGCGCCTACACCGGTGCCTCCAAGTCCAGAGCGGGGTATATCGAAGCCTCCCACAACGGCACTCTGTACCTGGACGAGATCGACAGCATGCCGCTGCTGCTTCAGGCCAAGCTGCTGCGTGTGCTGGAGATGCGCGGAATAGAGCGGCTGGGTTCCACTCGGTTCGTGGCGTTGAACCTCCGAGTGATCGTGGCGACCCAGACTCCGCTGGAAAAACTCGTCGAGGAAGGCAAGTTCCGCCGCGACCTGTTTTTCCGGCTCAATGTCATCAAGATTCAGTTGCCGACCTTGCGCTCCCGACTGGATCATCTGCCTTCGCTGTTCGAGCGATTTGTCGTCGAGACCGCCGAAAAGCATGGTCAGCCCATCCCGGTGCGTGATCCGCATGTCCTCAACCGGCTGCTCAGCCACCGCTGGCCCGGTAATATTCGCGAACTCAAATGTGCGGCAGAGCGTTTCGTTCTGGGTATGCCGCCGCTCAGTAGCGAGAACGATTCTCAGACTGAAAACAGTATTCATTTGAAGAGTTACCTGCGACAGTTCGAAAAAGCACTTATTCAAGATTGTCTGTCGCGCCATCCCAAGAGCATCGACTCGGTTATCAATGAACTGGGTATTCCCCGGCGCACGCTGTATCACCGCATGAAGAGCCTGAGCATCAACTCGCCCGAGCTGTGATCATCACCATGAAATGATTGTCGTCATTCAATGGAACCGCTTTTGACTATCGGCCACTCATGCTTCGAACACACATGATGTGTTCGAACATTCTCGATGATCAGGAGTAATAACTATGGCTGGTACTGCTTCGCTCGGCGCTTCGATGGCTGCAATGACCAAAATGGATGCAACTGCGGCTGCAACCACAACAATGAACGCTGAAGCCCAATCCAACAAAATGATGACCGATACCGTAAACGGTATCGCCAGCGCCTATCAGGACTCCGCCACCAAGGCGCAGAACTCTGCACAGCAAACCGGTAAGGCGATCAACTACTAAGTGGTTGGCGTGCCCTCTCGGTTGATACCGGGAGGGCTTCAACCTGTGCGGTTTTCAAGGAGTGGATTCATGATTTCTTCTACTGCAAGCGTTCCACAAAGTGCCTCCTTTCAAAGTACCTTCGCCAGTACGCAGATGACCTCCATGCAGTCCGATTCGGGCGGCGCGGCAGGCAAGATCGCTTCGCTGCTGGGCGATTCGATGTTCGAAAAAAAAGGCAGCGGTGCCAACATCCGTGATACCGACAATCCTTTGCTTGGCATGGTCGCCGATCACATGGACAAGAATCCGGGTAAATACGGCAAACCCGACGACGCCACAGGCAATGTCAACGGTTGGCGCGACGAGCTTTCCGAAGACAAGTACCTGAACAGTGAAGAGAAGGAAGCGTTCACCAAAGGGCTTGAAGGACTGATCACTGAGTTCCTCAGTGGCGGCTCGACCGGCAGCGCTTCCGGCGGTACGGGTACCGGGCAGGGCGTGGGTTCCGGTCAGAACCCTGCTTCCAACTGGGGCGCACCGGCTGCCAACAGCGGCAATGCGTCGGGCGGCGGTCTGCAGGAGCTTCTGGCGGCGCTGCTCGGCAGCCTGGGCGAGGAAAAGCTCGACAACCTTCTGCAACCCAACACCAGCCCCAATGCCAAGAGCGGTCAGACGACGTTCTCGTTCGAAGACAAGGATGTGCTCAAGGAAGTGTCGCGTTTCATGGACATGCACCCTGAAGAATTCGGCAAGCCTGATGGCAAGTCCAAGGACTGGATGGGCGAGTTGTCCGAAGGCGACAACGTCATGTCCAAGGGCGAAAGCGAGCAGTTCCAGAAAGCCATTGACATGATCAAGGGCGAAATCAAGGGCAGCGCGCAAGGCGATTCACTGGGCGGCCTGTTTCCGAACGCGGAACAGAACTTCCAGAACGGCGGCGCGGGCAACACTCTGAAAACCGATGCCAGCATCGCGGCGGGCAATGTCCTGTCGGTTCTGGTTCAGCAAAGCACCACCAACTATCGCGGTTGATGGGTAAACCTTCGTCTTGGCAGGAGAATCAACTATGGCGATCACTCGCATATCCCATCATCAATCGGGCCTTCCCGAGCTTGATGCAGCGCCAGATGCGGCTCCTGCCGAGGCGGACATCAGCTGGTTCAACGCGGCCATGCGCTCGAACGCAGCACCTGCGCAAAGCGACCCGCAACGAATGATCTCGCCGATCTCCGAGGCGTCCCTTGCCTACCAGAAAGATTCGGAAAAGGTCGACCGCAATCTTCAGCGCGCCGCCCGTTCCAACGATCCGCAAACCCTGATCGAGGCCAACCGTTCGTTGTCTTCGTTCTATCTGGAAAGTCTGTTGAGCGCCAAGCTGGTGAGCAAGGCCGCCCAGACCGTGGAAAAACTGACCAGTCTGCAATAAGGCGTGATTATGCATCCCAGGACAGTCAGGTGTGTCGTGGTCGTTCTGTTGGCATTACTGGTGGCCGGTTGTGGTGATCGCATGGAATTGCATCGCGACCTGACCGAACAGGACGCCAACGAAGTTCTGGCCGAACTCGCCAGCAAAAACATCGATGCGCAGAAGCGTCTGGACAAGGGCGGTGTTGCAGTGCTCGTGTCCACGCAGGACATTTCCCGGGCCGTGCGGGTACTGGAAGCCGTGGGTTTGCCGCGCCGTTCCCGCTCCACACTGGGCCAGGTGTTTCGCAAGGAAGGCGTGATTTCATCGCCGCTGGAAGAGCGGGCCCGCTACATCTATGCCTTGTCTCAGGAGCTAGAGCAGACCCTGTCGCAGATAGACGGCGTGGTCGTCGCCAGGGTTCATGTGGTTCTGCCCGAGCGCATTGCGCCGGGGGAGCCTGTGCAACCGGCGTCGGCTGCTGTGTTCATCAAGCATCGGGCCGACCTGGAGCCTGACAGCGTGCTGCCGCGCATCCGGCGTATGGTCGCCAGCAGTATTCCCGGCATGACCAACGCGGACGAACGGAAACTGGCCGTGGTGTTCGTGCCGGCCCAGGGTTACCAGGAGACGGTGGAAATGGTCAGCATCGGGCCGTTCAACGTCACACGTGAACGTTTCGAGTTCCTGCAGTGGGTTGCAGCGCTATGTGGTGTTGGGCTGGTGCTGCTGCTGGCCGGTCTGTGGGCGCTCAATCCGCGTCTGCGAGAACGTCTGCTACGCAGAAACACTACGCCGCCTTCGAGCGAAACTTCGCTATGAATATCAGCGAACCTCAGGCGCTGATCTGGGTTCGCTGGTGGGCTCAGGGCTGGCGCGACGCACACGCCAGTTGGCAACTGTCGGAGCAGGCACGGGCCAATGCCTCGACCCTGCATCTGCTGGAGCAGGTCAGTGCGCAGTCGGCCGATCGCTGTCTTGGCATGACGTCGGCGATACCGCCGCAGCCCGAGGCGTTGTTGATGCCTTTGCTGGATCTTGATCCGCAGGAGTGGGCACTGGCGCTGAGGCTGTGTGTGACGGTCTGCGCGGGTACCCATCGACAGCGAACCTCTGGTCTGGATGAGTCTGCCCACCTGTGGTGTCGCCGGCTGGGCAAGGGATTACAGCCGGGTCGCTGGATGCCCAGTCAGTGGAACCCCGATCCCTGGGAGGTGGCCGGACTGAGTCTGTTGCGCCGCCGTGTCGGTGAACGGCTGTGGCAGAGGCTGCGACTCAGGTTTGCGCGCACCGCGGTCGAGGAAGCCGAGCGGATGGTTTTCGAAGAGGTGCCTGCCGTGCGTCTGCGTGCGCTGTGGCAGGCCATCGCCGGGTACGTACTGAACGCTCGTAATGAAGGAAACACTCATGTTGACCCGTCGCAGTCTGAACCTTCCAGCTGATCGAATCACACTCATCGAGCCGCTGTTGCGTCGGGAGACCCTTGAGGATTGTCTGCTGGCCGATGAGGTATTGCATGACGCCCGTACCCAGGCCGAGGCCATTCTCGCCGAGGCCCATGCCGAAGCCGATGTGTTGCGTCAGTCCTGTGAAGAGCAGGCGCGGGCCGAGGTCTGGGAAGAAGCGCAGGCGTTGCTCGATGACTTACGCACCCAGCGCGAGCAGGCCCTGGAAACGTTGGTCGAGACGGCCGCGCAGTTGGTGAGCCAGGCATTGGGAAGTCTGCTGGAGAAAATCCCGACCGATAAAAAGGTCAGGTCGGTGATTCGTCAGTTGGCGCTGGCCAGTTCGAATCAGGAGACCGCCTTGCTGTTCTGCCATCCCGATCAGTTGGAAGCGGTGGCGCTGAATCTTGAAACACATGATCAGCCTGGCTGGACCCTGCGAACCGATGCCAGCCTTGACCCGGACGCGATCAGCCTGCGCACGGAACACGGGGATTTCAGCCTCAGCTGGAGCGGCCTGCAGCAACAGATCTGGCCTTGAACATCAGGTTCTGGAACCAAAACCGGTGCCTTGCCACTCAGTCAGCAGTTTCCGGACCAGGAGTATCACCATGCTTTCTTCAGATGCACTCAGACGCCGTCTCGACAGTAATTTTGAAAACGCCCAGCAGGATCTGGATTCGGCTGCGCTGAATATGGATGCCTTTTCCCCCGAAGACTGGCACGCCTTCAACTCGGCCATTCGCCAGTCATCCACCGCCAGTTGGGCCGCCAACCAGGAGATTGTGGTCAAGCACAACCTGGCCAAGGCGATCATCAATGAAATCCGTTGACCTGCTCGCCACGGTCGAGCGTTGGCTCGACAGTGGTAAGGCCGAGTTGCTGTTGCAGATCGATCAGCAGCCGCTGCGCATTCAACGTGGCACCAACGGGCTGATCTATACCGCGCCGCTCAGCGCGGCCTGGCGTGGCGACGATGAAAGCCTGGCCGCCGCGCTGCGGTTGTCGGGCCCCAGCATTCGACGGTTCAGCGCGGCGCTGGCACTGGACCCGCAAAGCCATCGGCTCTGTCTGGTGCAGTTCCAGTCGTTCCAGGGTACTTCGCCGGTCATCAGCATCATTGAGGCGCTGGTCAACCAGCGTGACGTGTGGGAGTCGATGCTCGAAGCGGCAGCATCGCCTGTAAAACGCCCGGTTCGTCCTCTGTCTCTGGGGAATTCGTATGTTTAAGCAGTGCCTGAAACGTTTTTTCTGGATTTCAGTGTTGTGCGTGCAGGCTAAAGCCGCCACCGCTGGCGTGCCTGAAGAGTGGCGCCAGTCCGCCTATGCGTATGAGGCGTCGCAAACGCCCTTGACCACCGTGTTGTCTGATTTCGCCAGCTCGTACGGGGTGGGTATCGACAGCCGGGGTATCACCGGTGTGGTGGATGCGAAGATCCGCGCGGGCAACGCTCAGGAATTTCTTGATCGTCTGGCGCTGGAACATCAGTTCCAGTGGTTTTTGTACAACGGCAAGCTTTACGTGAGCCCGCAATCGAGCCAGGTGTCCCAGCGCCTTGAAGTGTCGGCTGATGCCGCGCCGGATCTGAAGCAGGCGCTTACCGATATCGGCCTGCTGGACAAGCGTTTCGGCTGGGGCGAGTTGCCGGATGAAGGCGTGGTGCTGGTCAGCGGACCGGCTCGCTATGTGGAACTGATTCGCGGTTTCAGCAAGGAGAAGGTCAAGGCACAGGACAAGCATCAGGTCATGATGTTTTCGTTGCGCTACGCCGCCGTGGCCGATCGCGAGATTCAATACCGCGAGCAGAGCATCACCATTCCGGGTGTCGCGACCCTGCTGGACGGCTTGCTGGAAAGTCAGCGCAGGCCTCCGTTGCCGCAGGACCCGGCCGCCAACATTCGCGCCATGCAGGACATGGCCGAGATGGGCCAGAGCAAGATCATGAACCTGGCCAGCAGCCGCAAGGCCGCACCCGCACGCAGCGGTGAGAGCAAGTCCAACGGCAACCGCCGTGTGGTGGCGGACGTGCGCAACAACGCCGTGCTGATCTACGATGATCCCGAAAAGCGCGACACCTATCAGCAACTGGTACAGCAGCTCGATCAGCCCAGTAATCTGGTGGAAATCGACGCGGTCATCCTCGACATCGATCGCAGTCAGCTGAGCAGCCTGGAATCCCGATGGTCTGCACGTGCAGGCTCGGTCAACTTCGGCAGTTCCTTGCTGACCGGAGGTTCCTCTACCCTGTTCATCAACGATTTCGACCGTTTCTTTGCCGATATACAGGCACTCGAAGGGCAGGGGGTTGCCTCGGTCATTGCCCGACCTTCGGTGCTGACGCTGGAAAACCAGCCAGCGGTGATTGATTTCAGCCGCACCGCTTATATCACCACCACCGGAGAGCGGGTCGCGAACGTTCAGCCAGTGACGGCGGGCACCAGTCTGCGGGTCATTCCAAGAACCATCGCCGGTGAACAGCCCAACCGGTTTCAGTTGATCGTCGATATCGAAGACGGCCAGCTCGAGCGCACCCGCGATAACGATACGCCGGATGTGAAGCGTGGCACGGTCAGTACCCAGGCGGTCATCGGAGAAAACCGTTCGCTGGTCATCGGCGGTTTTCATGTCGACGAGAGTGGAGAGCGCCAGGACAAAGTACCGATTCTCGGAAGCCTGCCTGTGATCGGTGCGCTGTTCACGTCAAAGCGTCATGAAGTCTCTCGACGTGAACGTTTATTCATCCTCACGCCCCGGCTGGTGGGCGATCAGCTCGACCCGTCGCGCTACATCGCCAGAGAAAACCGCCCGCAACTCGACAGAGCCCTTGCGCTGAGCGGCTCTCCCAGTACCCGGCAGCAAAAGAGGGACCTGGTGGGCAAGACATTTTCGGAACTGGCCAATGGACGACTGCCACCTGATGTCAAAGAGTCATCATCTGGCGTGGCGCTGAAGGACCTGTGTAGAGTGGATCAGGGTCTTTCGATCGATGCGTCTCGGGGACAATGGTTCAGAGGCGACACCTTCGATGTCACCGTCGGGGTGGTTCGCAACGACAGTGCCCGTGCCAAGGCTTTTTCACTGGCGTCCTGTGCCGGTGCTCGGACACTTGCAGTAACAATGTTACCCGTAACGGAGTTGCAGCCGGGCCAGTCCACCGAAGTGTTCGTGGCCACCCGATCTGCCGCCTCCACTGCGGTTCCCGCAGCCCCTGTGAGAGTTTCAATATTGCCGCCTTGATGCCGATGTTGATACATGGATATACCGTGCCTGACGGTGCAATCGTTCATATCCGGCACTCGTAATACGCGTTAACGGTCATTTCAATACAGTCCTTTTGTCGGGAGATTCCTAAATGAAGTGGGTGCGTGTGGGTACCTTGTTTGTCGTCGCGGTATTGTTGAGCGCCTGTGCGACAATGCAACCATCTTGTTTTTCCAGTGATTGCCAGCAACTTGGCGCCAACAATTCCAGCCTTAAAGTTTGGTGGTCGCCGGAATTGCGCAACGATTCATCTGAATACAGCCTGGTACATCTGAATGACTGAAACGATTTTGCGCAGTAATGATCAGCGGGATTTCTTCGTCAGTATCGGCCAGCAGCGGCCGAGTACCTGGCAATGGGCTCCGGGGATCGACTTCGTTCATCGCAAGGATAGCGTGGGCTGGGGGCTGTCGCTCATGATCGAGCGCAGAGCCCAACGGCCGGATCTGTTTTCCGACGCGCTCAAGCGTCGATTCGAGAATATCGAGTCTTATGATGGTTACTATATTTGCCTGGACAGCCAGCAACGGTTTGTCGTTTGGCATGAATTGGATCCTGACTATCGGCGTGAGGACGCCCTTCAGGAACTGGTTGGCGAGTTTCTGATGCTGGCAGGGTTCAACAACTGAATTCGGAATATTTGTTCCAGCCGGAACCGGACGCCATTAATTTTCCACTCACTTGTCGCCGCGGTCTGTTTACCGCAATGACTAACTTGAGGATTATTCAATGGCGAACTCCCAACGCGACATGCAACGTTTTATTGCCCGCCTAAGTGCCACACTCGGTACACCGTTAACCCTGCAGAATGGCGTGTGCGCGCTCTACGACGGTCAGCAGCGTCAGGCGGCCGTTATTGAAGTCGCTGCGCACAGCGACCATGTGGTTATTCATAGCCGGCTTGGCCATTTGCGCAAGAGCCCGGAAAACCTGCAACGCCTCCTTGCCACGAACTTCGACACCGCGAAACTGCGCGGCTGCTGGCTCGCCCTTGATCAGCAGGATGTGCGTCTGTGCACCCAGCGTGAGCTGGCGGGTCTTGACGAGGACACTTTCTGTGATCTGGTAAACGGCTTCATTGCCCAGACCCAGCAGACCCGCACCGCTGTGGTTTCCCTGCTCAATTGACCGAAACGTCGGGAACCGCAGTGCGCTGCGGGCCACACAGCGATGAGTGTCATGGCGGTCATACCTGCCCGTGACACCGACGGATCGGCGGAATCGACTGTCGTTTTCCGACACATTCACTGATGGAGCGGGGTAAGCAATGTCTGATTTAACAAGCCTTTCAGGTTCGATGGGCAACCTGTCCAGCCTTCCCGGCGTGGGCGGCACGAGTATGGGCATCGGGGCGTCGCTGGCCGGTGCAGGTCAGGGCGCGCAGGGCGGCCAGTCCGCGCTGCAGGAGCTGGCTGGCATGCTGGCGGAGATGCTGCTGGGTTCCGGTTCCGGTTCCGGGGCAGGCTCAGGTGCAGGCGGTGGACAGTCGGCCGGCAAAAGCGGTCAGGGCGGGCAAAGCGATCTGGACTCGCTGCTGCAGTCGCTTCAGGGCAACGGTCAGGGCGGTGACAAGCAGACCAGGGATTCCGGCGCTGCCGGCGGCGGCGAAAAGGAACTGCTGACTCAGGTCTTGATGGCCCTGTTCGAGAAGATCCTTGGCGGTTCGGATTCTTCATCCGGCGCAGGCAACGGCTCCGGTGGTGGTTCGGGCGGTGCCAGTGGCATTGGCGGTGGCGGAACCGGTGCAAGCAAAGATGCCGGTGCTCTCGGTCAAGGGCAGGGACTCGGCGGCACTCAGGGCGCTGCGGGCGGATCGAGCACTGAGGATCTGGTCAACACGCTGATGCAGAAACTGGGTGGTGGGTCGCTGGATAACGCGATTCAGCCGACTGCCGATGGCGGCGGTGAGGTGTCCCAGAACGGCAAGCTCAAAGAGCTGCTGGAAATGATCGCTCAGTTCATGGACAGCCATCCGGAAACCTTCAATCAGCCGTCTGATGCTGCTGGCAAAGGTGGTGGCGGTGGCGGAACACCTTCCGTAGGCGGTGGCGGTGGCGGTGGCGGAACACCTTCCGTGGGCGGTGGCGGTGGCGGAGATGGTGGCGGTACACCTTCCGTGGGCGGCGGCGGTGGCGGAACACCTTCCATAGGCGGCGGTGGCGGTGGTACGCCTGCACCGACCGGCCCGACGGGAACACCTTCACCCACCGGTCCGACCGGCACAGGCACCAGCGGCTCGGCCACTCCGGTCTCTTTCCCGACGGCCTCGGGCACTCCGACCATCGTCAACGAGACCATCAAAGTGGGGCCTGGCGAGACGTTCGACGGCGGCGGCAAGACCTTCACCGCAGGCAAGGCTCTGGGAGATGGCGGACAGGGCGAGGGACAGAAGCCGATGTTCGAACTGGCTGAGGGCGCCACCCTGAAAAACGTGGTGTTGGGTGACAACGCTGCCGATGGTGTGCATGTCCGTGCTGCCAGCGAAAAAGCCGTGAACGTGGATAACGTGCATTGGACCAACGTCGGCGAGGACGCGCTGACCGTTAAGGGGGAGGGCGGTGCCAAGGTCACCAACCTGAACATCACCAACAGCAGTGCCCAGGGTGCCAATGACAAGGTGTTCCAGCTCAACGCCGATGCGAACGTGAACGTGGACAACTTCAAGGTCAAGGATTTCGGCACCTTCATGCGCACCAATGGCGGGCAGCAGGGTGACTGGAACCTGGACCTGAAAAACATCAGCGCTGAAGACGGCAAGTTCTCCTTCGTGAAAAGTGACAGCGAAGGCTTGAACCTGACCACCAGCGGCATTGATCTGAAGAACGTCGAGAACGCCTACAGCAAGCTGCCAGGCTCGACCAACCACAAGGAGGCTTGAGATGACGGTCACGCGACAACCGCAACCGCTGCAAGTGGCGCAGGACACCCCTGAAGAGCGCTCCTGGGCAGCGCTGGTGCGTGCCGGGGGCTACCTGTCTCCGGCGCAGCGCCAGGCCTTCGAGAAAGCCATCGCACTGGTCACCGACCGGATGCGCGACACCCTTGAAAAGCCGGCCACTCAGGTGGGCGATCGCTTCAGTCTGGATCATTACGTCGACAGCCTTGAACCGGGCTTCAAGCGTGATGCAGGACAAGGCGAACTGCAGGGCGATGCGGCGCTGACAGCGTTCTGGATCGTACGCCTGATGGCAGACCGTCTGCTTGAAGCGGCGGGTGGCAAACCGAACGTGCATTGAAGCGCTGATCGTGGAAAACAAAACGGGCTCCTGTGAGCCCGTTTTTTTATGGGTGGGTTTTGTCGAATCGGCTTCTGGCCTGAATCCGCCAGCAACACTGTCGCGCAGCAAACACCGGACGGTGTGAGGCGGCATGCCGGCGATCTGTCGGGTAGCGGGCGCGGTGTATCTCATGCAACCTGGGGCTGCTGCGCTGCCCATCGCTACCTTGGTGGCCTGCGAGAGTGCCCACGCCCTCCAGGCAGACAGGGCTGGCTTGCAGTTTCAGAAGGTCACGGAGTGTCTGATAAGCGCGGAGAAGTCCGCTTACGAAAAACAGAGGGAGAAACGGCTGTCGTCAGACAGCCGTCGTTGCCGGGCGGGAGGTGTCAGTGGGTGGCGGGCTTCATGAAACGCTCTTTTTCGAACTCCATGTAGATGATCGTTCTGGGGACCGGCGTTGCGTTGACCGCGAAGTGATCCAGCGCGCCGTCGAAGATCGCGCCTGTTCCCGGTTGCTGGTGATAGAACTCGCCTGCCACATTCAGGTACGAGAAGTTCGCTTCGTCCGCAGCACTCAGGGTGATGTGCATCTGCAGCAGACCTTCGTCGGTCAGTTCCGGGTGGCGATGAATGCTCAACAGGGTGTGCGGAGCCAGGCGCGCCAGCGCCAGCACCTTGATGCCCTTGAGCGGTGCGAACAGGGCCAGGGTGCGCGGCAGGGCCGCCTGGGCCGGACCGATAGGCGTGTCCCGGAACAGCAGTGCGTACTGCGTCCAGTCGCTGTTGCCGCCTGCGGCGCCCCAGCCTTTGAGCCAGCCGTAATCACCCCCTTGCCGCAGGTGTTCGCTGATTTCGGTATGAACCTGCTGATGGGACTTGTCGGTACGATCGATGTCGAGCAGCGGCGCGTCCATGGCGGCGACCTCTTGCTGGATCACGGAGCAATTGGCAACCAGATGGGCGAGTGCGGGAAAGTCGTCGAGCGAATAAAAGGCCGTGGTCATTTTCGGTATTCCTTGAGAACGCAAAAGAGAGCTCGTGGTGCAGTCAGGACTGCACCACGAGGGTGTTCAACAGACGTTTGACTGACACCCAGGCGCGTCAGGCCCTGAATTCCATCCCGTCTTTTTTCAAGGCTTGCGCCGTGGCGATAACCTCTTTGGTCGGGCGAGACATCTCACCGTCCACGCTGAAGCTGCTCGGCCTGTTCTGATCTTCCCCGTAGTTGAAGTTGATCTTGGCCAGCGTCTTGTTGACGTTGACTGCCGCCGAGCTGCTGGCGCTCAGCAGAGGCGTCGGGGTCGTGAAACCGTCGGACTGACCCGCCAGCTTGAACACCGTGATGGCCTTGATCCGCAGGTTGTCACGGTCATTGAGCATGCCGATGATTTCCTTTTGGGTGATGCTGCCGTCGCGGGTGCCTTGGTCGACTTTCTGCATCATCTCGTCCTTGGGCTCCAGACGAACCCGTGCCATGGTGCCGGGGCTGGCTTTCATCTGGCCGATCAATGACTTCAGGTTGGGCTCCTCGGCAATCAGTTGGGCAATGTTCTCGGCGTTGCTCGGAGAGTGCAGACTGCCCAGCATGCTCATGATTTTCGAGGCGACACTTTGCTCATCCAGACGCGAAAGGTTGGTGTAGTTGCTTTCATGACGGGCGTTATCGAGCACCGAATGTTTATCGATGGCCGAATCGTGTTTGGTCGTTGCACGGCTCAGGGCCAGCAGCGCAGCTTTTTGCGCGCTGTTATTCGAAGGGCGGTCCTTGAAAAGCGTGTTGAGCCCATCCAGGTGTGCCTGGATTTTCTCTTTCGGTGTTTTGTCTGCGTACTCGGGTTGTTTCGCGTCCGCCAGTCGCGTCAGCTCTTTTTGCGTTGGCTTGTCCTTGAACGCGCCGTCCAGCTGTTTGCTCAGCTTCGTCAGTTCCGCAGTGGTCATGGCCACCCCTTCCTTGGTCTGGAACTTGGTGCGTTTGGTGGTTCTGGAATCGATTGAGGCAGTGATCGTCGCGTTGGGACCAAATGCAGAGGCCTGTGCGCCCGGCTGTGCCACCGCAGCAGGCGTCGGGGCTGCAGCTGAAGGCTGTGTGGTCGTTGCCGGCTGCGCTGCAGCGGTCTGGTTGGTATGGCCAAGGTTGATCTGCGCACGAGCGTAAGCGGTGGCGCCGGCGGAGTTGGCAAGGCGGACTCGGTTATTGGATTTCTCGTCCAGCAGGCCTTTGTCATTTTCCTGGGTCGCCGAGTATTTGGTAAACGTGGCCAGGTTAAGGTTGATGTTGGCACCGATGCCTGCCCGGGCGCCCGCAGTCCACTCTTTTTCATTGGGATCGCTCAGCCCCAGTTCGACGCGAAGCTCAACACCCACGCCCCCGGTTGCATCTGCATTGAAGCGCTTCATCGAGTGGGCTTCGTGAGCCGTTCCGTTCTTGAGCACGTCCAGCGCATTGACCTTGCCGCCGAACAGGTCATCGACAAACTGGTCGATTTTTTCGTCAGGCACGGTGAAGGCTGTGCCGCTGCGCGACATGCCGGTTCCTTGTAAGGTGCCGTCGCCGCCGAGGCGAAGGGCCACAAAACCCCGTTGATCATTGATGTTGTACTCACCGAAGTTGGGCACCAGTCTCTGACCACCGCCCAGGCCCGCGCTGCCGCTGACACCACCTTCGTGGAACATGTAGACCGTCACGCCCTTGTCACCGCGCTCGGCATTGAACGCGTAGTTGCGTGCCACGCCGAGAGAGGCGCTGGGCCAGGGGCCTGCACCCATGTTGGCAAGGCTGATGAACGGGGTCGCCGCAGTGACGCCATAGCTGCGTGAAATGGCAATTTCATCGTCAGGGTGCTCAAGGTGTTTCAGCGCGCTTTTCATTTTGTCGGCCAGATCCGCCTGGCTCGTCGCACCCATCGCCGCACGCATGTTCACACTGGTAGCGTGAGTCGGGTCCTTGAAGCCGTTGAGAAACGACTTGATGCTGTCGTAGCCGTCTTCCATTTGCTTGTGCCCGCTGAACCCCATTTCGGTCACGACCTTGACGGGATTGTCGTTGTACTGCTTGTTGATTGTATTCAGCTCGGTCTTGAGCGCTTTCACATGGGTGGCGTTATCCACTTCAGGATTGCGCGTCTCGGCCTTGTCGATCAGCTTGCCTACCTTGTCCAGCGTCACTACATCCAGCGCCAGGCGTGCCTTGCTCAAGGCGAACTTGTCACTCTGACTGCGCCGGTGATCGGGAGATGTATCGCCGTCCAGGTGCTTGAGCTTCATGCCGTTGTCATTGAGTCGTTTGAGCAGGACGCCGGTCGGGTTTTCGGAGGAGGGTGCAACCTTGCTCAATGCGCCCTGTACATCGGCGACCAGGTCATTCTTGACCGGCTTGGCGTGTGCCGCTTTTGCGATCTGGGCTTCTGTCGGCTTGCGCTCGGGTTTGATGAATTCGCCGTGCAGGTTGAGCACGCCTGTCTTCTGACCCAGTTGCTGGACCACTCCGTGGCTGTGGTTTTCCAGATCATCACGCAGCTTTTCCATATCCTCGACCAACTGTTTGCCTTCCGGGCCCAGATCCAGGCGGGATATACGCTCCTTCAAGGTCTGACCAGGCTGAGGCGCGGGGCTTGACGAGTTCTTGATCTCGGTCAGTTCCTTGAAGACAGGTGCCTCTGCCTGATACACCTCCTGGAGTCCTTCGCGGCCCTTGAACCGATGCTGGATGTTGTAGAGGCCGTTCATGATGGGGCGAGGAATACTCAGGTCGGGCTTCACGATGTGAGCCGGAATGAACTCTCGTACGCTCGACTTGTGACTGAGTGAGGTGTCACTGCGACCCGCCAGGGTGCTGCTGATTTTCAACGTGTTGCCGGTTCCGAAAATCTTGACGTTTTTCGAGCCATCATCCAGTCGTCCGAACAGGTTGTTCAAACCGTTCTCCGGCTCCTTGCGTGGCTCCATCGACTGGAACTTCTTGTCCTTGAGGACGAAGGCGCCCTCGTCAGGTGCCCCATCCTTCAGTTTCACACTGACGGTGTTGTTGTCCTCCTTGCGGATACTGTCCACCGGGCGATTGCCGGGCGTATCGATTTTCTGCCATTTGGCGTCAGGCTTGGGGGCCGATTCCGGTGCCTGCCAGTCGTCCTTGGCCATGAAGTACAACTCGCCCGTGGTGGTCGTGGCGTGCAGGTTGTGATTCTCGTCCAGGGTCAGCGAGGCGACTTCGCCGGACAGGTCCTTGCGGCTCAGTTCGGTCGGCTCGCCAGTCTTGTGGTGGGCCGTCAGGCGGCCTTGATCATCGACGGCGGCAAACTGTTTGTCGTTGAGCATGGCAAAGGCTTTGATGACGCGGTCATCGAGGCCTTCGATGGCATCGCCCATTTCAACCTTGGTCGAGCGGGTTGGCTGGTTGAGGTTGTGGGTGCCGCTCAAGGAAGTCTTGGTGTATTCGGGGCTGACCTTGAGTTCGGAGATCTTGCCGTCCTTGAGGACGTAAGCGCTGCTGTTGGCGCCGCGCTGCAACTGGTCGATGCCTTTGACGCCGGTGTCCTTCCAGCCTTCTGTGGTTGCATCCCATTTCTGCACACGGTTGTCCACCATGCCCACCCGACCGTTGCGGTCCAGGTCGAAGGTGTTTTCCGGCGTTGGCACCTTGCCTTCGGGCAGGCCGCGCCTGTTCTCGACGACCACCACATCCGTCATGTTCCAGCCGCTGCGCAGGCTGGAATTCGCTTCGTCGAGGGTGTGGCTGTGGGTGTCGCCGATATCGTTCTTGATCAGCGCGTGCAACTGACCGTTTTCACCGCTCAAAAAGCCGGTGACCTGCTGGCGCTTGCCCAGTGCCGAGTCTTCAGGCTGATAGTGTTTCTCGGGTTGCAGGTGCAGGATGCCGTCTTCGCTTTTCAGGTCCTTTCGCGCAGCGCTGTAGAGTTGGCCTTCGGCGTCGGCGACGAACAGGCGGTCACGGGTCAGGCCGACATGTTTGGCCTCGGATTTGCCGTCGTTGAGTTCGAGCGTCAGGTGCATGTCCGGCACCTTGCCCATTTCGCCCAGCTGCAGGGTCTGGGTATCCTTGCCCGCAAGCATGGCCACGGTGCCGTCCGGAGAGACCGAGTGCGCCGTCAGCCCTTCAAGCTTCATTTCCGGCTTGTTTTTTTCGGTGCTGGACAGGTTGACCAGCGTATCGCCCGTCCGTCCATAAACCTTGCCATCGCCCTGGGTTGCAAGGTGGCTGAACGTGGTCTCCTTATTGTCTTCGCTGGGGGACCAGGTCGCGGTTGCCGGGTGCAGTTCGTAGAGCTTCTCGTCCTGCAGCCGCAGATGCTTTCCGCTGCTGTCCAGATGGGCACCGCTCAGATGAGCGATATGGGCCTTGTCCGGCAGTGACTGAACGCCGCTGTCGCGGCCGGCAATGTTTACCGAATGGTCTTCGCGTTGCAGTTCCAGGCTATTGGGTTTGCTGCCAGGCGGAACACTCAGTGGTTTGCTGCTGCGAAGCAGCGCCAGAGCAGTGTCGGTCTGGGCTATCTGCACCAGATGCCCTTTGGGCTCGAGCAACACTTGATCACGGTTACTTTCCGAATTTTTGGCCAGATAGCTCCTTCCCGGCTGGGCCAGCCGGTCCTTGAGCAGGTTACCCAGCGCGGAGGGAATGAAGTGATTGAAGTCTGGTCGACCTTTGGCGTCCAGAGATATGAGGTTGATAGCGGGTGTGTTGCGCTCGAGGTTGCCGTTCTCCATCCGGAAGGTCCCGGCGTTGCCGGCGGCACTGCGAGTCAACTGAGATTTTGGAGACGCGTCTTGCGTGCCAGTCGAAGCACGACCTTGTATCGGCGCGGGCGTGCTGCCGCCCGATTGGGGCGGGCTGGACTGATGGTCGGCCCGCGCTGGCGTATTTTCCTGCCCGGGCAGCCAGTCCTTGAACGACAGTTCCCGTTGCAGCGCCGTTGTCGGACGCTCGCTGGCAGTGGAGGACGAACGGGTACCGGGCTGGCGTCGAGCAGAGCTGACATGAGCGATATCGTCGGCATCCAGTGTCGGTGCGACCTGCTCTGGTGCAGCAGCCGACGTCGAAGCGCCTGGTGTCGAGCCGAAGGTGCGCGGGGGTGTATCGACCTGCTGCGTCACCGGGACTTGTGCGGGTTGCTTGCCCAACTGAACGACCGACACCGAGGCGCGCTGAGTCGGCGGCTCGGGGCGCTGCTCCAGCCCGTGTGGATTGTGACCCTGGGAGGTTGCGCCATGAACCTGTCCGGTCACGGGCGCGTTGTTGATTGGAAGCATTGAGGTTCTCCAATGTCATGGCTGGCCAGGACAACCTCGCGATGGATGTCCGGGCTGTAAAAGGAAGGATTCCTTTGCCCTGAGTGGAGTGCGCGCCGAACTGGTTCCGCGTCCTCAGTAATGCGGCATTTCTATCACATCGCCCTTGAGTTGCTCGTCCATTTCCCGCAGCAGACGATACACCTGGGCCACTGCCTGCAGGGTGGCGCGCGGGATGAACTGGCCGACGTTCTCGCGGTACAGCGTTCGCGCCAGCCAGACAAAACGCACCACCGGCACACCTGCCTCGCGGGCGCGCTCGATCAGCTCCCGGGCTTCGGCATCGCGGCCCTTGCAGATGATGCGCGGCAGCGGCGTCTGATCCGGACGATAGAACAGGGCCACGGCAAAATGCGTCGGGTTGACCAGCAACATGTCGGCGTCCTCTACCGGTGCCCTGGCCGGTGCTGCACTGCCGGGCTGGTCGGTGATTTCCCGGGCCAGCGCCTTGCGATGGGACTTCATGTGCGGGTCGCCTTCGGACTCCTTGTATTCCTTGCGGATGTCCTCGTGGCTCATTCGCTGGCCTTTGACGAAAAAGTATTTCTGCAGCGCAAAGTCCAGCGCTGCCAGCACCAGCAGCAACCCCAGGCAGGTTCGTGACAGGTGAGTGAACAGCTCGACCAGCGCCATCCAGTAACTGTCCAGGTCGGTGCGCGCCAGACCGATCAGGTCACCCAGCGCCGGAGGCAGCAGTACGTAGAGCACGCAGGTGATCATGACCGCCTTGCACAGGCTGTTGAACAGGTTGAACAACTGCCGTGAAGAAAACATCTGCTTGAACTGGTTGATCGGATTCAGGCGCTCGAAATCCAGCTTCAGGGAGTCGGTCGCGAACAGCGGACCGAACTGCACCCAGCCACCCGCCAGCCGCATTGCGGCGGCAATCCCTAGCACGGGCAACATGAACAGCAACAGCTCCCAGCCCGCCTTGGTCAGCACTTCGCCAAGCGCCGCGTTGAACGGCCTGTCCAGTTCGGTCAAGGGCAGGGCGATCAAGGCCTTGAGGCGCGACATGCCGCCGTCCACCAGGCCCAGAATCATCTCCATCAGCGCGGCAAAAATGAACAGTTTGGGCACATCCTGACTTTGCCCGACCTGACCCTTCTTGCGCGCGTCGTCGAGCTTTTTCTGGGTGGGTTCTTCGGTTTTTTCGCTCATGGCTCAAGGTCCGGCAGGCAGGGCTTCAGGGGGTGTGCAGCATCAGCGGCAGCAGATGCCGCAGGTCGCTCAGATCGGCGAGGCGACCTTCGCCGAGCAGCGTCAGCATGGGCATGTACAGCACTAGAAAAAACAGACCGGCCAGGCTCTTGGCAGGCATTGCCAGGGTCGACACCTGAAGCTGCGGGCTGTACAGGCTCAGAATCGCCATGCCGAATTCGATCATCAGCAGCAGACCCACCAGCGGCGCGGCGTAGAGCACCATGAAGCGGAAAGTACTGGCCACCAGCTTGAGGTACACCTCGAAACCGGCTGCTCCGGTCACCGGCACCCACTGGGTTGCGGGCCACACCAGGTAGCTGTCCCACATGATCTGCGTCAGGCTGGCATAGCCGCCGCCGAGGATCATCAGCAGGATCAGTACCTGCTTGAGCATGTGGCCCAGCTCCGACGTGTTGTCGCCCAGCGCCGGGTTGATTTGCCCGCCGACCAGCGCGCCGCGCTGGTTGTCGAACAGGCAACCGATCGATTCGAACAGCCAGAACGGCATGGCCAGCAACAGGCCGAGCAACAGGCCGATCACGCTTTCCTTGAGCAGCAGGGCGCAGAGGTCCAGCCAATCAAGTTCATGCCCGGCAAGCCCCATGCGGATTGCCGGCATCGGAATCAGCGCCAGCGCCAGCACGATGGCGTGGCGCAACATGCCTTTGAGTTCGGTGAACGCAAACGCGGGAATCAGAAACAGGCAGGGGTAGAGACGCGCCATGCCGATGGTCAGTGCAATGATCGTTTCACTGAGCTCTTTGAACGCGGGCTCGAACATCTCAGGCCCTCGTCTGGCTGATCATGCTGAAGGACAGGTAGGCCAACTGCATCAACTCGATGCCGATCCAGCGCCCGGTCAGCGCCAGCGCCAGTCCGACGGCGACCAGCTTGATGGCGAACGGCAGGGTCTGATCCTGCAACTGCATCACCGCCTGAAGCAGCGAGGTGATGACGCCGACGACCACGGCCACGATCAGGGGCGGCGCAGACAGCACCACGACCAGCATCATCGCCTGCTTGAACAGCGTCAGGGTTTCCATAGTGCCTCGCACGATCACATGTAGCTGTAGAAGAGTCCGTCGAGCAGGCGCGTCCAGCCATCCACCAGCACGAACAGCAGGATTTTCAGCGGCAGCGAAATGGTCATCGGGGCAACCATCTGCATGCCCAGCGCCAGCAGAATGTTCGAGACAATCAGGTCGATGACGATGAACGGGATGTAGATCAGAAAGCCGATCTGGAAACCGGCCTGCAACTCGGACAGCACAAAGGCGGGTACCACCAGCAACAGGTCGTCGCGGCTGGCCTTGTCGGCCATTTCCTTCGGCCACATGCGCTGGGTGTTTTCCAGCAGGTGGGTCTGGATGTCGGGGTCCAGGTTACGCGTCATGAAGGTGCGCAACGGCTCCACCACATGCTTGCCGGCGCTTTCCATGGCCGCGAATGTGTCCAGGTGCTCGGGCAGCTTTTTGACCCGGTCACCCATTTCGCTGAACACTGGCGCCATGATGAACAGCGTGGCCGCCAGGGCGATGCCGTACAGGGCCATGTTGGGCGGCGCCTGCTGGACGCCAATGGCGTTGCGCGTGA
The DNA here is from genome assembly GCF_021147865.1 of Pseudomonas sp. CDFA 610. Lineage (NCBI taxonomy): Bacteria > Pseudomonadati > Pseudomonadota > Gammaproteobacteria > Pseudomonadales > Pseudomonadaceae > Pseudomonas > Pseudomonas sp. CDFA 610. Next base: position 330,053 of record NZ_JAGTPM010000007.1, on the reverse strand, counting down.
TCAGCAGCACCATGGCGATCTTCAGGAACGCGGTGCAGATGATCATCAGCAGGGGCGCCAGTGACAGCGCGCCGAGAAACAGGGCCAGCGTCAGTGGATTGGCATCCTGCAGGTTCACCGCAGCGCTTCCATGCGCGTGATCTGCAGACCCAGGCGACCTTCGACGTCGACCAGTTCGCCGTGCGCCAGAACCCGCTCGCCATGATGCAGCATGGCGTGGCCGGGCGTGCAGCCGTTGAAGGTCAGCACCGAACCCACAGCCAGCGAGCGCAATTGCCCCAGGCTCAGCGAGAGGTTGCCGGCACGTACCGTCAGCGCCATGCTCAAATCGTTGAAGCGCTGCAGATCGTTGTCGTTCGCCTCAGCGCTGTCTGCTTCGTGGGCGCTGTCGTGCTCGTCAATATCGTCCAGATGCAACGGATGATTGTCGGAGGCAGAGAAATGGTCGATCGTGGCGTTCATGGGGATTTGCTCCAGTTCGGTTAGGGTGAAGCACAGGGCATCGGCGTTTGTCTGGGCCAGACTCAAGCGGCACGCGCCCAGTTGCAGCGTGCCCTGGCCGTCCGGTGTGAACAGCGAGTGATCAGGCAACAGCACATCGCCCGGCCGCAGGCTGGCGAGTTGCGACGGGCTCAGGTGCAGATGACTCAGCAGCAGCGGCACGCTGATCGGCCATTGCCACGGCATGGACAAGGATTCGGCCTGCCACTGGCCCCGGTCGAGCAGGTCGAGCAGCGTCTCAGGGGCCGCCGACAGGCGTGCGCTGACCCGCAGGCCGTTGATCCGAGCCTGCAGCAGGCAGTCCAGCCCCGGCGTCGGCGGTGTATCGAGAGGTTGCAGGTCGCCGAACAGGTCTTGCAGCTCCGGGCTGAGGTAGTGGTTGTACAACTGCCAGTACCAGTGATGTTCATCGTTGGCCGGGTCGGCTTGCGGCATCAGGGCCGGGCAACTGGACAGCAGTCCGAGCAGGGCTTCAGCCTCGGTCAGTCGCAAGGCACCGGCCGCGCTGTCCAGCTGGCTTTCATGGCGTGCCTTGTTCGGTGACGCGCTCAAGCGCAGGTCCAGCCAGCCTTGCTGCTGATCCAGTTCGAACGGCAGACTCAGGCCGCTGCCGATCCTTTGCCGGGCGCAGGCCTCGGCGTTGCTGACGGCGCGTAGATCAAGTGCGTGTGCGTTCATGTCACTGGTCTGCCTGTCCGAGAGTGAGGCGGATGCGGCGGCCGAGTCGCTGGCTGAGCCATTCCCGACTGGCCTCGCGATATTCCTGGCAGCGCTGCAGGGCAATGTCCTTGGCAAAACGCAATGCGATGTCCAGCCCGTCGGCGCGCGGCACCACTTGCACGACCACCTTGCCCAGCTCAGGCAGTTCGAAGGTCGCCTCCATCGGCATCTGGTCGTCGGCGTTGAGGTGTTCTTCGATAGGCTCGATCAGCGGGTCCCACAAGGGCGTCACGGGCGAGGGCGGCGTACCGGCATGTCCGCCTTGTCGCTCACCGTCGCGCCACGGATCGGGCAGTGTCTGTTGCAGGTCGCCACCGCCCCAGAAACCGATGTCGCTCGACGAACTCATCATGGCTTCGAACAGTTCACCTTCGTGACGGGTTTCGCTGGGTTCATGCTCGCGACGCTCGAACCGGGTCGTTGTTTGGGGTGTCTCACTGCCGGCATTGCCGGCCGAACGAGGCTTGGGCTCCGGCGGGCGCGGCGGTATCGGTTTGTGCAGGGCAGGCTTTGCGGTCATGAGGCCTCCCGCGCCAGATCGACGAGGAAGTCCAGCTTCTCCACATCGCGCTGACGTTTGCGCAGTTCGCGCTGGCTGTCTTCGGCCCAGAGCTTTTGCTGTTGGTGTTCATGCTGCAGGTCACTGAGCTGCTTTTCACTGCGTTCGATCTGCCGGATCGCCTGGCGCTCGGCGGCCAGCCAGTCGTTCATCTCACTGAGCGGCAGTGCGCGGTGGGCATGCCGTTCGCGCTGTTCGAGGCGAGAGTTGCGGTGATTCTCACGCAGCGCCTCAAGCTCGGCGGTCATGCTCACCAGGCGGGCGTGCAGGGCGTCGAGCACCTGACTCTGGCGTCGCCACGCCTGTTCGGCCAGGGTCAGCCTGTGGCGGCGAATGGGCGCCAGAACGTCCAGCGTTTCGCCAAGGCCATTGAGTTGTGCGTCGTTGGCTGAATCCTGCGAATCATGTTCATCGTGGGACATCGGCAGTTACCTGTATGAGGTGGTCCAGGGTTTCATCGAGCGACACCGGGTCACGCAGCGACTGCTGAAGAAAGCCCATGATCTGGTCACGGGACTGCACGGCAAAATCGGTCAGCGGATCGTTACCCGGCTGGTACTCGCCCAGCTTGATCAGCATTTCTACCTGCTGATAAGCCGCCATCAGTCTGCGTACCTGTGTGGCACCGTGGACCTGTTCGGTTCCCACCACATTGCTCATGGTCCGGCTGAGACTGGTGAGAATGTCCACGGCCGGGTAATGGCCGCGCTCGGCCAGCTTGCGCGAGAGCACGATGTGGCCATCGAGCAACGAGCGCACCTCGTCGGCAATGGGATCGTTCATCGAGTCCTGCTCGATGAGGACCGAATACAGCGCCGTGATTGCCGCATCGTGGGTGCGGCCGGCGCGTTCCACGAGGCGTGGCAGCAGGCTGTAGACCGAGGGTGGCAGGCCGCCGCGTCCGGCCGGTTCGCCGCTGGCCAGACCGATCTCCCGTTGCGCCCGGGCGAAACGGGTCAGGGAGTCGATGATCAGCAGGGTCGATTTGCCCTGCTGGCGAAAGCCTTCGGCAATCGCTGTGGCGGTGAACGCTGCCCGGGCGCGCTCCATGCTGCTGCGGTCCGAGGTAGAACACACCAGCACGGTGCGCTGGCGCAGTTCTTCGTCCAGTTCATGGTCGAGGAATTCGCGCAGTTCACGACCGCGCTCGCCGATCAGGCCGAACACGATGGCCTCGCACGGCGTGTTACGCGCCATCTCCGCCAGCAGGGTGGTCTTGCCGCACCCGGCACCGGCGAAGATACCGACGCGCTGTCCTTCACCCAGCGTCAGCAGGCCGTCAATGGAGCGCAGCCCGGTGGACAGCGGTGCATCGATTCTGGGGCGCTCGGTGGCGGGCGGGGCATCGCGGATCACCGGTTGCGCACCCACAGCGCCGGACAGGGCAAAGGCTGAGGGGCCGTCGCCGCTGAGCGAGCGGCCGAAGCCATCGAGGACCGCGCCCAGAAGAAACTCGCCCACCACCAGACTGTGCGGTTGAAACAGCGGTCTGACCGATGCGCCTATCGCGATGCCGTCCAGCGGTCCCAGCGCAGCCAGTAACGTGTGCTGCCGGTCGAAGCCGACGATTTCCGCCATCACCTCGCTGCCATCGGCACGGCTGATTTCACACAGATCGCCGATTCTCGCCCGGGGCATGTAGCTGTTGAGCAGAATGCCGTTGACGCCAGCGATCCGGCCGCGGATCTGCACTGGCGCACAGTGCGACAAACGCTCGCTCTGGGCCTGACGCCAGGACTCGAGACGTGCCAGCGCTGCGTCCATCACCAGCTCACCTCGACACGACGTTCGCCTTCGAACACCAACTTGTGCTCGTTGATGTCCACAAAGCGCATACCATCGACTTCGTCGCCCAGAAACAGCCGCCGGCCATCACTGGTCAGGATGCTTGCCAAGCGGGTATTGCTGATCTGGATGATGGTGAACGGCAGCTCTGCGGTTGCGGTGGGCAGGGCGTTCAGGACCTGGATCGGGCTGTTGTACTGACGTTCGAAACGTAACAGCATGCGCGAGGTGGACTGCAGCAGATCGTCCTCGTCAAAGTCGCCGTGCAGAAAGAGCTTGCCCTGTTCTTCCGCAATCGTGACCCGCTTCTGCAGTTCGCGCTCGGTGAGCATCTTGAGGAGTACGTTCTTGACCTCGGTGGTGTCCTTGAGTACCACCCGGGATGGTTTCTGCGGCGCGGGCGGTGCAGGCTCTTCGCGCTTGAGCAGCCACATCAACGCGCCCACGAATACCAGCAACGAGGCGACCAGCAGCATTGGCCCCAGCAGTGAGCGGGGGGGCTTGACCGGTTGTGCGTCGCGCTCGGCGCTGAGCATTGAGGACTGCGGCTCGGGTTCCTCTGCCGCCTGAGGGGTTTCTTCTTCATCCTCGACAGGCCATTCGGTGTTGGCGCTGATTACCGACAGCCACACGCCGTTGACGGCGAACGGCGTGCCGGGCTCCAGTTGGCTGATCGCCTCGACCTTGTGGCCTTCGCTGTCGGTCACCGGTCCCTCGCTACTGGCCAGCGACCAGGTCTCGTCGACCAGTCGCAGCATGCAGTGCCGGTCCTTGATGCCCGGATCATAGAGCGCAAGGTCTGCACCACTGGACGAGCCGATGCTCCATTGCTCGCCGTTGAGGGGCAATGCTGCGCCGCGATGCAGCCCGGTCAGGACCCGCAATTCGTAAAGTTTGTCGGTTTCCATGGGTGCTCCGTCAGGCCATCAGGTCGTAGGTTTCTTGCAGGTCAATCCGCCCCAGCACCTGGACCTGAACCGTGGGGATCAGCTCGGCGAAGGACAGCACGGGAACATGGTGAAACTGGTCGGTCAGCAGGCTGCGCAAAGGGCTGCGCAGGTCTTGAGCCACCAGCAGCACGGGTCTGGGGCTGGCTTGCAGCGGGAAGGCTTCGCGCAGTTGCTCGACCAGCGCGTTGCCCAGTTCCGGCTCCAGAGCAAAGTAGGATTCGTTCTGGGTCTGGCGCAGCGAGTCACGCAGCAGTACTTCGGTTTCCGGCGTCACCAGCCAGGTATGCAGCGTGTTTTCTTCACAATGCTGGTGGCAGATCTGGGCCTTGAGGGCGATGCGCACGTGATCGGTCAGAGCATTGAGGTCGCGCTCGTGCTGGCCTTGCTCGATCAGGGTCTCGGCAATCGGCCTGACCGAACGCAAGGACACCAGTTCGGCTGACAGGCGCTGCAGAACAGCGGCAAAACGCGCCAGCGGCAGGGTGCGCTGCAGTTCCTGCGCCAGTTCAGGCTGCTCGCTTTCCAGCCAACTGAGGATGGCCTTGCTCTCCTGCAGGCCGATGAATTGCGGCCCGGTGGCCTGGAAGGCGCGGCTCATGCGTTCCAGAATCAGCTCCAGCGAAGACACCCCGGCGTGCTCCTCCTCTTTGAGCAGCGGATCATCGATGTCCACCCAGACCCAGCGTGTCTCATCACGTTCGACACGGCCCGGCTCACCGGCGTCTTCATCGATTTCCCGATGATCGACAGCCACGCGCGCGGTGGTGAAGGTGGCGCGAATGAATGGCACTTCGTAGACGCAGAAACGGAATTCGTCGGGCTCGAAATGATCGGCGAACTCCATGTCGAACGAGGGCAGTGTCAGGCCAAAGTTGTGCACCAGCGTGTTGCGACGCTGACGAATGCCATGTATCAGCCTGTCGAGCTCTACCGTGCCCTGATGGCTGGAATGGCATTGCAGCAGGTAGGCCCGTGACGGATTGAAACGCCGGATGTCCTCGCGTCCGTTCAGCTCCGGCGCACCTTTGCTGGCTGCACCGATGCTGTCCTGATGCAGCTCTTTCTGGCGTATGCGCCAGAGCTGAATCAGGCCGCTGAACAGACACAGCAGAGCGATACAGGCGAAAACCACAGTCGGCATGCCCGGAATCAGCCCGAAACCCATCATGCCGATGGACGAAAAGACCCATGCCTTGGGCTGGCTGGTGAGCTGCTCGGCAATTTCATGACCGATGTTGGCGTCGGCCGTCTGACTGTCGGGTGCGACGCGGGTAATGATCATGCCCGCTGTCAGCGAGATCAGCAGGGCCGGGATCTGCGCAATCAGACCGTCGCCGATGGTCAGTACCGAATACAGGTGCATGGCATCGCCGGCTTCCATACCGTTCTGCAGCACGCCGATGGAGAAGCCGCCGATCAGGTTGATAAACACGATGACCAGACCGGCAATGGCGTCGCCCTTGACGAATTTCATCGCGCCGTCCATGGCGCCAAACAGCTGGCTTTCCTTGGACAACTGTTCACGGCGGTGCCGGGCCTCGCGCACGTTGATCAGGTTGGCCCGCAGGTCGCTGTCGATGGACATCTGTTTGCCGGGCATCGCGTCCAGCGTGAAGCGCGCAGCCACCTCCGCAACCCGTTCCGAGCCCTTGGTGATGACCAGAAAGTTGACGATGGTCAGAATCAGGAAGATCACCAGACCGACCGCCAGGTTGCCGCCCACCACGAAGCTGCCGAAGGCTTCGACGATGTGTCCGGCGTCCTGTTGCAGCAGAATCAGACGGGTCGTTGCAATCGACAGCGAAAGGCGAAACATGGTGGTCAGCAGCAGCACTGCCGGAAAGGTCGAGAAGGCCAGCGGACGTGGCAGGTACATCGCCAGTACGATCAGCAGCGATGAGATACAGATATTCAGTGCGATCAGCACGTCCACCAGCCAGGTCGGCAAGGGCAGAATCATCATGAAGACGATGGCCATGACCATGACTGCGCCGACGATTTCAGTGCGGCCCATGACCGCCAGTGCCAGGCGGTTGAGCAGGTGAATAATGCCGGTCATCCCGAGATTCTCCCGACATCGTCCATGCCCAGCGCCTTGCGCTCGTGACGCGCCATCTCATCCATCAGGCCCTGCAGAAGACGCAGACCGTTCTGTCGGGTCTTGAGGTCTTTCCAGAGCGTCAGCGGCAAGTTCTGCAGCAATGGGTACAAGCCGTTGAAGAACAGCGGTTGCAGCGTGGGCGTGCGGCCGATAGTTTCCTCGGCCAACAGCGTCAGGTCGCGGGCGAAGAAGCCGTTGCCGCAGAAGCGCAATACCCGCTTGCTCATGGCCAGCGGGGTCATGTTGCTGTCGGGCGCCTTGTGTGCCAGGCGCTGCAACAGCGCCAGACACGTCTTGATCAGGTTGTTCAGCTGTCCGCTGGCACCCAGGCCGCGCAGCATCGCTCGCAGGGCGCCGCCGGGTATCGACGGGGCGAGGGCGGCGATGTCATCGGCCAGTGCCCGTTGCAGGGTGCGCAGGCCGCGTGCGAACTGATCCTCGTTAAAGCGCTCCAGCAGTGACTCCAGCAGACTGGCCAACGGTTGCTGGCCGACGATGGCCTTGTAATACAGCAGGCGCATGGCGCTGCGTTCCTGAGGATCGCTGCTGAACAGGGCGATGGCGCTGGCGGTGTTGAGGCCCGCACGGATCTTGTCGCCGTGGCTCAGGCGCAATTCATCGATCAGCGCCATGGCCTGATCGTGAGTGTCCTCCTTGCCTTCGGTGGCGGACATGCGTACCACCTGTTGCAAAAGCAGGTCGGCCCTTGCCGGGTCGCCGCCAGCCTGGGCAAGCACATCCTTGAGCGAACCCTGCTGCTGCAACTGACTCTGCAGACGCCTGGCCTGTTGTTCCAGGCTGGGTTGGTCGGTGTTGTCCAGCAGGCGATAGAGCTCGGCGAGTTTTTCGACCCGCTCGACCCGTTGCGAACTCGTGCTTTCACGCACATGTCGTTCATCGAGCCCCTTGCTGTTGCGCTCCACACTTTCGCTGAATTTCATCGCCACTTCTTCCATCGAGTCCTGCAATGGATTTTTCGGAACCAGCGATTTGGTTTCAGGCACCGGCGGGCGCGGGATCAGGTCCGGCTCTGGACGGATGTCGATATAGGAATTGATCTTCATGGGCTGCGCTATCGCCTCGGAACAGGTGTGTCCTGAGTGGCGATTGCGGGCAACTGGTTCCTGCACTGCAGACCCACCAAAAGGTGTGCAACAACTGGCACAGCGTTTATGTCGGGAATGCCACATCTGGCACAAAACGGGTTTTCTGAAGAGATAAACGCCTTGTTTATCAATGGGTTGAAAATGTTTAAAGGTTGGTACGTTCGCTGCTCTCCCTTAGTGGCCATTGGTGGCATCACAACTGCGTATCAGGAGATAAACGTGGAAGGGAAAGACATTCAGCGAGACGGAACTGTCATTGGAGTAATTGCGCTGGATCTGGGAGGGCTTGCGAGGACAAGCGAGAAGAAACTCAGGGGATTCATTGGCAAACGAGTGTTCAATCAGGCCGATGTGGATGACCTGATGCAGATGACGTATCTGGAAGCCTGGCGCAACCAGCACAAGTTCATGGGCACCTCACGACCTGAAACCTGGCTGTTCGGCATTGCAGCGAACCTGGTCAGGAACCACTTCAAAACGTTTTACAACCAGCCTCAGCGCATGGAACTGACCGATACCGAAATGGAGAGTTTCGAGCACGGTCATGACCCGAGCATGCTGAGCGATCATCAACGCACATTGGGACGAACCCTGGCGGCCATTGAGGAACTGTCGGTGGATATGCGCGCGGTACTGGATCTGGTCGTCGATGCCGACGTCAGTTACCAGGACGCCGCACGACACCTGGCCGTCCCGATCGGCACCATCCGCTCGCGCCTGGCGCGGGCTCGGGGACAGCTCAAATCCAGTGTGTATTCCAAGGAGGTTCACTGATGAACAGTTTTGTCGACAGGCACTCACTGCAAAGCCTGCCACGCGGTATTCGTGAATCGACCGACGATGATCTGCCGGCAATGATGAGTATTTTCAACGAGACCGCAGCCAGCGGTGCCAATTCTCCCGTGACCCGGCCCATGACATACGAAGAGGTGAAGTTCTACGTCAACCTCTACAAGCGCGATGGCCTGCCGGTGTATGTCTATGAACGGCGGGGTGAGGTGCTGGGCTGGTTGTCGATCAACCGGTTCAGTTGGGGGACGCAGGCGTGTTTCCAGACCGGCGAGACCGCGATCTACGTGCGCGGCGACTACTATGGCAGCGGCATCGGTGTGGTGCTGGGTAAGGCGACCGTGTTGCTCGGGAGACAGGTCGGGCTGGAGAATCTGGTGGCCTGGATCATGGCGGCCAATCTGCCGAGTCAGAAGATTGTGACGGCCATCGGTGCGCGCCTTTGGGCCCGCCTGCCGAACATTGCCCGTTTCGGCGAGCAGCGTGCGGATGTGCTGCTGTTCGGGCTGCCCCTGACCGGCTCGCACACTGTGCCAGTGCAGATTCACGTATCGGAGGCTGTCTGATCCGCTGAGCGACGCAAGGGTCTGCATCAGTGATTTTCAGGGTGCAGACCCCGCATGAAAAAGAACGGCGCCACCCTTTCGGGTCGCGCCGCTTTTTATTGCTGTGAGCTGTCAGCGATCAAGCGATCGGCTGATCACTCCACTCGCCGTTGACCAGGCGACGCAAGCCCAGCGGGTTGGCGTTCTGCAGGGCAGGCGGCAACAGGCTGTCAGCCAGGTTCTGGTAGCAGACCGGACGCAGGAAACGGTCGATGGCCAGTGTGCCCACCGACGTACCGCGTGCATCCGAAGTGGCCGGGTATGGGCCGCCATGGACCATGGCTTCGCACACTTCAACACCGGTCGGGTAGCCGTTGTACAGAATACGGCCGACTTTCTCTTCCAGCAGCGGTTGCAGCCAGCTGTACTGGCTCAGGTCGGCAGGTTCACCGATCAGGGTGGCGGTCAGTTGACCGCGCAGCGCCAGCAGCGCCTCTTTCAATTGCGCATCGTCAGCGACTTCGATGACCAGCGTGGTCGGACCGAAGACTTCTTCCTGCAACAGTTGATCGCCATTGAGCAGCAGGCTGACGTCAGCCTTGAACAGCTGTGCCTGAGCCTGTTTGCCTTCCTGCGGCTTGCCGGCCAGGTGAGTGACACCCGGATGCGACAGCAGGTGCTCGACGCCCTTGCTGTAGCTGCGCAGACCGCCTGCGTTGAGCATGGTCTGTGGTGCCTGGCTGCCCATCTGCTCGGTCAGTTGCTCGAGGAACGACGAGAAGGCAGGGGAGCGCAGACCAATGACTACGCCAGGGTTGGTGCAGAACTGGCCGGCGCCCATCACCACGGACGCTGCGAGCTCCTTGGCAACGGTTTCGCCGCGCGCAGTCAGAGCGCCCGGCAGCAGGATGACCGGGTTGATGCTCGACATCTCGGCGAAGACCGGAATGGGTTGCGGCCGCTCGGCAGCCATTTTGCACAGGGCGTTACCGCCATTGAGCGATCCGGTGAAGCCGACAGCCTGGATGGCCGGATGCTTGACCAGACCTTCGCCCACGCCGTTGCCGAAGATCATGTTGAACACGCCTTTCGGCATGCCTGTGGCTTCAGCCGCACGGATGATGGCGCTGGCGACCAGATCAGCCGTCGCCATGTGGCCGCTGTGGGCCTTGAACACGACCGGGCAACCGGCGGCCAGTGCGGCAGCCGTGTCGCCGCCAGCCGTGGAAAAGGCCAGCGGGAAGTTGCTGGCACCGAACACGGCAACCGGGCCGACGCCGATGCGGTACTGGCGCAGATCAACGCGCGGCAGTGGCTTGCGGTCCGGCAGGGCCTGGTCGATGCGCGCACCGACGAAGTCGCCACGGCGCAGCACTTTGGCGAACAGACGCATCTGGCCGCTGGTACGGCCGCGTTCACCCTGGATGCGCATTTGCGGCAGGGCGGTTTCCTGGCAGACGATGGCGACGAAGTCATCACCCAACTGGTCCAGTTCGTCGGCGATGGCGTCGAGGAATTCGGCGCGGCGAACCGGGCTCAGCTGACGGTATTCAGGGAAGGCGTTTTTGGCAGCCAGAGCTGCAGCGTCGATTTCGCCGTCGGTGGCCTGATGAAAGCTGTAGGGCAGTTCTTCGCCCGTGGTGGCATCCAGACTTTTTTGCAGGCTTTGGCCCAGAGCGCTGCGGCCGCCAGCGATGAAGTTCTGGCCGAGAATGTTAGGCATCGGTATCTCCTGTTGTTTTGAAGGTGGAGGCGGGCGCCGAGTACAGGGCCTTGCGCTCCTTATGGGTTGCCGAGTTGCTTTACGGTGTTCGGGGTTGGCTGGCGTTCATCGAGCAGGCCAGCCCTCCAGTCTCTGGAAAGTCGGCAGTCATCGTACAACTTGAGTCGCTGCCGATGCAACTGCCGGGCAGCGTTTGTGACGGTCCGACGATTGCGCGCAGGACGGCGACTCTTTATCGAACAGGAACGTTTAGATCCCGGAATCATGAGCCGTATTTATGACCCTTTGAGGGTCTGCAATGCTTCAAGCACCTGACGAAGTGCCTTGCTGACCGGTTTGTCCTGACGCAGCACGATACCCAGAGTGCGGCCCAGTCGCGGGCTCAGCGCATGCACCTGCAGGCCGCGGCGATGGTGAACCGCAGCCACCGACATGCGTGGCACGATGCTGTAGCCCAATCCGGCGGCGACCATTTCCTTGATCGCTTCGATGCTGCCCAGCTCCATCACCGGCTTGACGCGAATCCCGGCCTGTAGATACCACTCGTTGATCAACAGCCGCGTACTGCTTCCGGCTTCGAACACCACCAGTGGCAGTTCACTCAGATGCTCGGGTGTCATCGCATCGGGGAGGGGCTGATGGCTGCTGGCGAAAATGGCCACGAATTCGTCATCCAGCAGGGGGGTAACATCAAGGCTGCGGCCTGAGGCGGGCAGAGTGACCAGCGCCAGATCCAGCCGGTTTTCTTCCACAGCCTTGAGAATGCCGTCGGTGTTACCGGTGCTGACCCGCACATCCAGCCGCGCGAAGCGTCGACGCAATGCCTGTAATAACGGCGGCAGTAAATGAATACAGGCCGTGGCGCCGGTGCCGATGGCGACTTGTCCGGCAATACCGTCGGCGTGGCTGGACAGGTCAAGCAATGCGTCCTCGACCACCGCATCAATGCGTGAAATATGCTGCAGCAGGGTCTCGCCCGCCGAGGTGGGTTTCAAGCGTTTGCCCACGCGCTCGATCAGACGCAGGTTGAGTTGATCTTCCAACTGCCGCACTTGCAGACTGACTGCGGGCTGCGTCAGGTGAAGCCGCTCGGCTGCGGCGGAAAAACTGCCATGGGCGATGACCAGTGAGAAAGTATGCAGATGATTCAGGTTCAGGCGGCGCATGACAAAGTATTTCTTATGCTGTGGATGATTAATCATAGCTTTTTTAATGAAGGCGACGAACGCATCATTGCAACCACTCCCTGACACCCTCCAAGAGCCTGCCATGAGCCTGATATTCAACCTGCGCGACGCCTGCGAAGACGACATGCCTGTCATTCAGGCGATTTATGCCGACCACGTCCTGCATGGCATCTCCAGTTTTGAACTGGAACCGCCCAGCGTTGGAGAACTGGCGCGTCGCCGCGCACTGGTCGTTGAGAGCGGCTTGCCGTATCGGGTGGCCGAGCATGCCGGGGAAGTCGTGGGTTATGGCTATGCCACGCTTTATCGGCCTCGTCCGGCGTATCGCTTTACCGTGGAGGACTCTGTTTATGTGCGTAATGGAATGGGCGGCATGGGGATCGGCAGGGCGCTGCTGGGTGATCTGATCTGGCACTGCGAACAGGGTGGCTGGCGGCAGATGGTGGCGGTGATCGGCAACAGCGAAAACGCCGCGTCCATCGGCCTGCACGAAAGCTTCGGATTCCGTCGGGTCGGGGTGTTCGAGTCAGTGGGGTTCAAGCATGGCCGCTGGGTGGACACCGTGCTGATGCAGTGTGCGCTGGGTGATGGTGCCTCGACGTTCCCCGTTGATCGCACGGTCTGACTGGCATGCACGGTCCCGACCTGTCCCGGTTCGCCGTTGTCAGGCTGGGCTTGGCACAGTTGATCATCTGGGGCACCACGTTTTACCTGCCGGGTGCGTTCGGTAACGCTATCGCTGCAGATCTGGGCTGGAGCGGGCAGCGGGTGTTTTCCGGCCTGTCGGTGGCGCTGCTGATAATGGGGTTTGTATCGCCAGCCGTCTCGTGGCTGATCCTGCGCCTGGGGGCTCGTCAGGTGCTGCAACTGGGCAGCATGCTGGCGGCTTTGGGGTGTTGCGTGCTGGCGCTGTGCGAAACCGTGCCGGTCTGGTTTCTCGGCTGGGCCGTGCTGGGCGTCGGCATGCGTCTGTCGCTTTACGACGCTTTGTTTGCAGCGCTGGCCGGGCTGATCGGAGCGCGCTCCCGGCCAATGATGGTACAAATCACCCTGCTGGGCGGTCTGTCGTCAGCCGTGTTCTGGCCCCTGGGTCATGCGTTGCTGGAGACATTCGGCTGGCGCAGCGCGGTGGCGGTTTACGGATGTTTCGCGCTGCTGGGTGGTTTGCTGATGAGCGGACTGCCCGATGCGGCGGCTCCCGTTACCAGGCCCGCCGATGACATGCCCGATACGGAAGTGACGGCGAGCTGGCTGCGCCAGTCGGGTTATGCGCTGTGCATGATATTGATCGGTTTCATGTCAGCGGGGTTGTCCGCCCATTTGCCGGCCTTGCTGGCATCTTTTGGCGTGCCTGTGGCCTGGGTGGCGCTGTGGGGCATCGGCCAGACCTGTGCACGGCTGATCAATCGCGTGATGGGGCAGAACCTGTCGGCCTTGCGCCTGAACGTCTGGGTCGCGGCCGGGATGGCGCTGTGTTTCGTCCTGGCTTTGCACAGTCAGGGGCTTGTGGTGCCGGCGTGTCTGTTTGTGTTCGGTTACGGCGCGATGAACGGGCTGGGCACGCTGTTACGGGCCAGTCTGCCGTTCGAGCTTTTTGCGCATCATCACTATGCGCGGTTGCAGGGCCGCCTGCTGGCGCCCGGTTTTTTGCTTTCCGCTGCCGCGCCCTGGTTTTATGCCTGGGTTCAGGAGGCGACGGGTGATCGGGGCCTGTTATGGCTGTCGCTCGGTATCAGTTGCGTTGCGCTGCTGATGGCGCTGATTCTGCAACGGCACTGCCGTCCCACGCTGTCCGTCCCTATGTGAAATACCATTCATGGTCAATACCGTTGCCAGCTTTTACCTGAATGGTTAGGGTACGCGGCTGTTCAAGAAGGAACCTGATATGACCCAGCATGATCCCAGGGAAACGGTTGCCACGGCACCTCGGCAACGACGTGCACCGAAGGGAGAAAAAAGACGTGAAGAACTGCTCGATGCCGCCTTGCAGGTATTCTCGCTGGAGGGCTACACCGGCGCGTCCGTGGCCAAGGTGGCGGCTATCGTGGGGATTTCCGTTGCCGGATTGCTCCATCACTTTCCGAGCAAGATTTCTCTGCTCATGGGCGTGCTGGAACGACGCGACGAAGTCAACGGGCGCATTGCCGCTGAAGTGCGCACGGACGACAGCCTGACCGGTCTGCTGGGCGGTCTGCGTGCGATCAATCAATCCAACTCGACTGCACCGGGCGTGGTGCGGGCGTTCTCGATTCTCAATGCCGAAAGTCTGCTGGACAACCAGCCTGCCTATGAATGGTTCCAGACCCGCTACGCACGCATACACGCGCACCTGCTGGCGCAGTTCACGGCGTTGGTGGAGCGTGGGGAGGTGAGGGCGGATGTGGATCTGGACATGCTGATCCAGCAGATCCTGTCGATGATGGACGGGTTGCAGATTCAATGGCTGCGCTTTCCCGAGCGGGTGGACCTGGTCGAGACGTTCGATGCCTACATTGCGCAGGTCGATGCAGCAGTAAGGGCTCGTCCTTGAGCCTTGTTCTGTCCCTGATTCAGTCAGTCACTGCGTAAACGCTTACTCGACAGTCTGATCGAACACGCCGCCGGTTTTCACCGGTGGCTTCTCGACGTTCACCGAGTTCAGCGCCGAACGTGGCAGCGGGTTGCTGGTGGTGGTCGAGAGTTCCTGGCGGAACGAGTTGGTCAGCTTGGCGTTCAGGCGAATGTCCTGCGACGAAGCACCCAGAGACAGGTTGAAGGTGTCGGCGTCGACCACCCACTGATTGGTCTTGGTGTCGAAGTAGGCCAGCGAGCGATCATTCAGTTCGATGGTCACGCGCTTGCTTTCACCCGGCTTGAGGAACACCTTCTTGTAGCCTTTGAGTTCCTTGATCGGACGCTCGACTTTCGGGTTCTGCTGACCGACGTACAACTGCGCCACTTCCGAACCGCCCACCTTGCCGGTGTTGGTCAGGTCGAACGACACCTTGATCGGCGTGTTGCCCACCGCAACGCCTGGCGTCACGCTGATGTTGCTGTAGCCGAAGGTGGTGTACGACAGGCCATAGCCGAACGGATACAGCGGCTTGATGCCTTTCTTCTCGTAGCCGCGATAACCCAGCATCAGGTCATCCTTGTAGCTCATTTCGGCCAGCGAGTTCTGGTTGTCGAACTTCGGGAAGGTCTCGAAAATCGGGTTGTCTTCGATGTTGCGTTCGATACTGATCGGCAGCTTGCCCGACGGGTTGACCTTGCCGAACAGGATTTCAGCCAGTGCCTGGCCGCCGTTCTGACCCGGGTAGAACGCGTGCAGAGCGACCGGAACCTGCTCGATCCAGTCGCTCATTTTCAGACCGGTACCGCCGAACATGGTCACGACGGTGTTCGGGTTGACCTTGGCGATGCTCTGGATCAACTGGCTCTGGTACTCAGGCAGATCGAAGCTGTGGTCGAAACCTTCACCTTCGTATTCGCTGCTGTTACCCACTGCCACCACGACAGCGTCGTAGGCCGACAGATCCTGAGGCGCGTTCAGTGACGCCCAGCTCATCTGTACGCCCACCAGGCCGCCCATGGTCGACAGGTAGCCGGCACGGCGCGAGTATTCAAGCTTCACGTCGTAGGACTGACCCGCCTGCAGGTTGATCTTGGCGAATTCCGGGATGGTTGGCGGAATGCTGTTGCCCGGCAGTGGCTTGCCGTCACCGTTGTCGATGATCAGCTTGCCATTGACCCACAGGCGCACGGCACCGTCAGCACGGACCTTGAAGACCTGATCGCCGCTTTCGGTCGGTGTGATCTTGCCGGTGTAGCGGATCGAGGTCGACGAGGTGTCGCCGTTGAGCGAGCCTGCGGTCGAACCTTTGCTGGTGTACGGGTCGGAGCCGGACAGATTGCTTTCGAACGGCAGGTCCTTGTCGTTGGCCCAGTCCAGATCGACATGCTGCTCGGTACGGGTCACGGCAGCATCACCGGACCAGTTGGCATTGCTGAAGTACTCGACCTTCATGCCCTGGATGTCTTTGCCCGCCTGGTCTGTGCTGCTCCAGGTTGTGGTAGTCGGGTCCAGCGACAGGCCGTCGATGAATTCGACCTTGGCGTTCGGCGCCATCTGCTGCAGACCGCTCAGCTCGCTGATGTAATGGCTGGCCATGACATTGGCGCTGCCGAAACCGGTCGGTGGGGCGTACTTGGCCAGGTTGCCGACCACGGCGATGCGCTTGGCTTTCTGCTTGTCCAGCGGCAGCAGGTCGTTCTGGTTCTTCAGCAGCACGATGCCTTCACGGGCAGCGTTCAGTGCAACCTTGTTGCTGGTTGCGCTGTTCATGTTATGCAGGGTCGACGGGGTCTTGCTGTCGAACTTGTACAGGTAGATCTGCTTGAGGATGCGGCGCACCTTGTCGTCGATGGTCGCAGCGCTCAGCTCACCGCTGTCCAGGTAAGGCTTGAGAACATTGCTGTTCATCTGAAAGCCCATCATGTCCAGGTCGGTGCCCGCCTGAGCGGCATCCAGACCATGAACCACTGCGTTGTAGTCGCTCTGCACGAAGCCTTTGTAGCCCCATTCCTTCTTCAGGATCTGGCTGATCAGGTGATCGTTTTCGCAGGCGAATTCGCCGTTCACTTTCTGGAACGCGCACATCATCATCGCGACGTTGCCGTTCTTCGAGGCCGATTCGAACGCAGGCAATGACATTTCGCGCAGTACACGCTCGCTCATGATCTGGTCGAGGTTGAAGCGGTTGCTTTCCTGGTCATTGGCCGCGTAGTGCTTGGCGTTCGCCCATACACCACGAGACTGGATGCCGTTGATCACGCCCGGTGCCAGGCTGGCGCCGAGGAACGGGTCTTCACCGGACAGGTATTCGAACGCACGGCCGCCGTATGGCATGCGGTACAGGTTGACGCCAGGACCGGTGACGAACTGATAGCCGCCGACTGCCGTGTCATAGCCCAGCGCACGGCCCAGGTCGATGGCGCGACGCGGGTTCCAGGTGGCTGCAAGGTTAGGGCCGGACGGATAAACCACGCCCTGAGCGTTGCCTTCACTGGTGTAACGCACGCCAACGCCGCCGTCGGCGCCGTGAATTTGCGGAACGCCGTAATTGGAAAGGGGTTTCACATCCCAGCCGCCCGTACCGCCGATATAGGCCAGCTTTTCTTCCTGGGTCATCTTGTCCAGCGTCTTCTGTGCCGCTTTTTCAGCACGGGCTTCGCGTGCCTGCAGCGTCGAAGCGTCAGCAGCATGCACCTGCGATACTGCCAGCGCCAGCAAGGCCAGTGCGGAATGCGCACCCATCATCTTTCGCTTATTCATACAGCTCTCCAACGACATTTCAATTAAAAGTTTTCCCACAGGCAAGCGCACTATTCAGCGCCTGGCTGTGTTCTTTTCTTTAGGCAACAGTGACCCGTAATCGCGACTGACGCTATTATTACAGCGTGCGATTCGTGGACTTTTTCAATCAAGTTTCACGTTTTAGTTATTGTGTTTTATATTGCGGGGAGTGCCATCACTGAGCTATCATTGATGGCACTTTGAATTCGCAAAGCGTTACAATTAAGTCGAAATTCGGGCGTTAATGTCAAACAAAAGCGTATTTTTCTTGTTTTTGTGGTTTTTTTCTTACACTTCAGGAACTCTTATTAAACCTACTGGTCGATGGGTTTAAGATTTTTAAGGTGCCCTCAGGTCTATCTTACGTTTCCAGTAGTGGCACCGTGGTGTTCTTTCCGATCTTTATCGTTAATGGCCCTTCCTGTTGGAGGGTTTAATGTTTTATCCAGTGGAGTAATTGTTATGAAGTTGTCCAACATGGCAGCAGGTGTAATGGCGGGTCTTGCATTGAGCGGTGCGGTTCTTGCCGCCGAAGCGACGGATACCGATGCAACTTCGGGTGCCACCGATTCGACCGTCATGACCCAGACCACCGATGCAAAAGCGGCGCAAAAGGCGCAGCAGCAGAAGACTCAAACCACAAAAGGTGGTCGTCCACAGAACGCAACGCCTCAGAAACAGTCAAACTGACCGTTTGATGCTTCTGACCACGACCTTTGCAGTGCCTTTTCAAGGCGGGCGAGGGTCGTGAACCTGTCCCTCCGAGTAGTAGATGTTCTCGCCCATGCAGCCAATTCCCGTCGATGCCTCTCGAATACTGATCCCCGATGCAGGACAGGTGTGTGCCTGGCTTACGGAAAATGCAGGCCTCAAGCCTCAGGATCTGGAGCGCGCACAGCGCTTGCAGCAGGAGTCCGAAGGCACGGAGCTGCTTGGGTTGTTGACGCGACTGGGGCTGGTGTCCGAGTTCGAACTGGCACGGGCCTGGGCCGCGTTGCTGAACGCGCCTTTATTGATGGCCGAAGCGCTGCCGCCTATGCTGGACCCGTTGCCCCCGCTGACCGAACGCTTCATGCGGCAGTATCAGGTGGTGCCGGTCGGCTGGAGCGATGACGGCGTACAGGTGCTGAGCGCCAACCCCAGCGTGCTGTATCCGTTTGAAGCGATTGCCTATGCCTGCGACGTGCCAGTGCAGGTGGCCGTCGGTCCACGTAACGAAGTGGAAACCCTGATCGAGCGTTATTACGGCCAGGGTCGTTCGGCGATGGGTACGTTGATCGAGAATCTCGACGACGAAGGTGGCTCGCTGGAGGACATCGAGCACCTCAAGGACCTGGCGTCCGAGGCGCCCGTCATTCGCCTGGTCAACCTGATTCTGCAGCGCGCCGTCGAACAGCGCGCGTCCGACATTCATATCGAACCGTTCGAAAGCCAGCTCAAGGTGCGTTATCGCATTGATGGTGTGCTTCACGAAGCAGAGGCACCGCCGTCCAGTTCGTCTGCTGCAGTGATTTCCCGCGTGAAGATCATGGCCCGGCTGGACATCGCCGAGCGTCGTCTGCCGCAGGACGGGCGGATCATGCTGCGTATTCAAGGCAAGGAACTGGACCTGCGGGTCTCGACCGTGCCGACCAGCTTTGGCGAATCCGTGGTGATGCGTCTGCTGGATCGCCAGACCATCGATTTCGATTTTCCCAGCCTGGGGTTCGACGGTGAGCGCCTCGACCATTTTCTCAACGTGCTTGAACGGCCCCACGGCATTCTCCTGGTCACCGGCCCCACCGGGTCCGGCAAGACCACCACGCTCTACACCGCTCTGTCGCGGCTCAACACTGCCGAGCGCAAGATCATCACCGTTGAAGACCCGGTGGAATACCAGCTCGAAGGCATCAATCAAATTCAGGTCAAACCGGCCATCGGGTTGGACTTTGCCGGCGCGCTGCGCTCCATCGTGCGTCAAGACCCGGACGTGATCATGATCGGTGAGATGCGCGACCTTGAAACCTGTCGCATCGCCATTCAGTCCTCGCTGACCGGTCACCTGGTGCTTTCCACTCTGCACACCAACAGTGCGGCGGCGAGTATCACCCGTCTGCTGGATATGGGCGTCGAAAGCTACCTCATCGCTTCAACCGTCAATGGGATTCTGGCGCAGCGTCTGGTACGTCGCCTTGACCCGGAAACCCGTGAAGCCTTCGAAGCACCGCCTGAGCTGATTGCCGAGCATGGCCTTGAGCGGTTCACCGACGAGCGTCCGATCCGCCTTTATCGGCCGCGATCCGATGCGCCGGGCGGCGGCTATCGTGGCCGTAGTGCGATCACCGAACTGCTGGTGATGAATGAAGAGCTGCGCAGTCTGCTGATGCGCCATGCCGATGCGTCCACGCTGGAAGAGGCGGCTCGTCGCGGTGGTTTGCGCACGTTGCATGAAGAAGGTCTGCGTCAGGCGGTGGCCGGCGTCACCTCGCTGGAAGAAGTGCTGCGCGTCACACGGGGTGAGGGCTCATGAGTCTGTTCAAGTACCGCGCGCTGGATGCGCAGGGCGCGCCGCAGAACGGCACCCTGGAAGCCAGGGATCAGGAGGCCGCAGTCGCCGCCCTGCAAAAGCGCGGTCTGATGGTCCTGCAGGTCGACAATGCAGGTCTCGGCGGCCTGCGTCGTGCGCTGGGCAGCGGTATGCTCAATGGTGCCGCGCTGGTCAGCTTCACCCAGCAACTGGCGACCTTGCTCGGCGCCGGGCAACCGCTGGAACGATCTCTCGGCATTCTGCTCAAACAGCCCGGCCAACCTCAGACCCGAGCCTTGATCGAGCGGATTCGCGAACAGGTCAAGGCTGGCAAGCCATTGTCCGTTGCGCTGGAAGAAGAGGGCAGTCAGTTCTCGCCGCTTTATATCAGTATGGTTCGTGCAGGTGAGGCCGGTGGCGCGCTGGAAAGCACCCTGCGCCAGTTGAGCGATTACCTGGAGCGTAGTCAGTTGCTGCGCGGCGAAGTCATCAACGCGTTGATCTACCCAGCGTTTCTGGTCGTCGGCGTGCTCGGTTCGCTGGCCCTGCTGCTGGCCTACGTGGTGCCGCAGTTCGTTCCTATTTTCAAGGATCTCGGGGTGCCTATCCCGTTGATTACCGAGGTTATCCTGAGCCTGGGACAATTTCTCGGCGATTACGGGCTGGCGGTTTTCGCCGGTCTGATCGTGCTGATCTGGGGGCTGGTGATCAGCATGCGCGATCCCCAGCGCCGTGAGCGTCATGATCGTCGGGTACTGGGCATCCGGGTCATCGGCCCATTGTTGCAACGTATCGAGGCCGCGCGATTGACCCGTACGCTGGGCACGCTGTTGAGCAACGGTGTCGCTCTGCTCCAGGCGCTGGTGATTGCCCGGCAGGTCTGCACGAACCGCGCACTGCAGGCGCAGGTGGCGCAGGCTGCCGAGTCGGTGAAAGGAGGCGGAACGCTGGCGAGCGCTTTTGGCGCGCAGCCGCTGCTTCCCGATCTGGCCCTGCAAATGATCGAAGTCGGCGAACAGGCCGGCGAACTGGACAGCATGCTGCTTAAAGTGGCCGATGTCTTCGACGTCGAAGCCAAGCGTGGCATCGACCGGATGCTTGCCGCACTGGTCCCGGCGCTCACGGTTGTCATGGCAGGCATGGTAGCTGTGATCATGCTGGCGATCATGCTGCCGCTGATGAGCCTGACCAGCAATATCTGAATTCATGAACGAGGAAACCATCCCGATGAACCTTAGCCGTACACGCTTTACCGTTGCACGCCGACAAAGCGGCTTCACCTTGCTGGAAATGCTTGCGGTCATCGTGCTGCTGGGCATCGTGGCGACCATCGTCGTACGCCAGGTAGGCGGTAACGTCGACAAGGGCAAATATGGCGCAGGCAAGGCGCAACTGGCGAGCCTGGGCATGAAGATCGAGAGCTATGCGCTGGACGTCGGCTCGCCGCCCAAGACCTTGCAGCAGTTGACCGACAAGCCTGGCAACGCCGCTGGCTGGAATGGCCCGTATGCCAAGCCTTCGGACCTGAAAGACCCGTTTGGCCATGCCTTCGGCTATCGCTTCCCCGGTCAGCATGGCAGCTTCGACCTGATCTTCTACGGACAGGACGGCCAGCCCGGCGGCGAAGGTTACAGCGCCGACCTGGGCAACTGGGAGTAAATGCCGGTATGAAATCGTCTGTTGCAAGCCGTGGTTTTACCCTGATGGAAATGCTGGTGGTGCTGGTGTTGATGAGCATCGCTGTCGGCCTCGTGGGTTTCGGTCTGCAACAGGGGTTGAGCACCGCCAGTGAACGTCGTGCGGTCGGCGACATGGTCGAGGCATTGCGTGCCACGCGGGTTCGGGCCATCGTGACCGGCCAGCCGGCACGTACTGAATTCGACCTGCGTCATCTGACCTTCAAGGCACCGGGAAAGCGTGAACAGCACTGGCCCGATCATTTGCAGGTGACGATGCAGACGGCTTCCGACCTGGGGTCGGCGGTGGAGTTTTATCCGGATGGTGGCTCCAGCGGCGGCAACCTGATGGTCGCTGACGGCGATCGTCGCTGGCGCATAGACATTGGCTGGCTGACCGGCAGCGTCCAGGTGCGTCCCCTTTAATGAAAGTGTCGCAGTCCGGGTTCACTTTGCTGGAGATGCTTGCCGCGCTGACCGTGATGGCTGTGTGCAGTGGCGTGCTGTTGGTGGCTTTCGGGCAGAGCGCACGCTCCTTGCAACAGGTGTCCCACAGTGATCGGCTGAGTCACGCGGCGCGCACGGTGTTCGATCAGGAAAGCGGCGGCCCGCTTGAAAACGGGACGCGCAAGGGGCGGGTGGCCGGTATCGACTGGAGTCTGGAAATCCGTCAGGTCTCGGGCGGTAACGACCAGGCCAGATTGTTTCGCCTGGACCTGACGCTGCTTGAGCATCAGCGGCGTGTGCAGTTCAGCACGTTGCGGCTGCGCGGCGCCGTGACCGGTGCTGGGTCTTGAAGGCCGGTCAGCGCGGTTTCACGCTGCTGGAAGTTCTGCTGGTGATCAGCCTGTTGGGCGTGTTACTGGTGTTGGTCGCGGGTGCCTTGCTGGGTGCCAATCGCGCGGTGCTCAAGGCCGAGCGCTACACCGTGGGGCTGGATGAGATGCGCGCGGCACAGGCGTTTCTGCGCTCATCCATCAGTCAGGCGCTGCCGCTGGACACCTCCGCTGAAGATGACGCCAAGAGTGGTTTTTTTGAGGGTACGGCGCAGGATCTCAGGTTCGTGGCCACGCTGCCGGGAGAATTGGGTGGTGGCATCCAGTTGCATACTCTCGGGCTGAAAGGACCTGAGGGGGATCGTGACCTGCAGGTGGCGTTCTCCCGGATCAGAACCACATCAAATGGCATCACGCTTGAACCCTGGGGTGAGCCACAGGTGTTATTGCACAACGTGCAATCGTTGAATTTCAGTTACCGTGGCCGGACGCCGAAAGGCAAGCCCACGGGATGGCTGAACGAATGGCCTTGGCCGACCCGCCTGCCCGGTGCGGTGCGCATTGATGCGCAGGTCAAGGGCTCGATTCCCTGGATCAGCGAAGTGGTCGCCCTGCGTCTGGATCTATCGGGTGGGGCGGGCGGGCAGTGAAGCATTTTCATAAGCGCCAGCAGGGCGTGGCGTTACTGGTGGTGTTGTGGGTGCTGGCGGTGCTGAGCCTGCTGCTGGGCGGACTGGCCGGCTGGGTGCAACTGGAAAGCCGTCAGGCGCTGTGGTTGCGGCAGAACACTTATGCGCTGCTCGCGGCGGAAGGTGGCTTGAATATGGCGGTGCAGGGGTTGCTGGACCCTGCGCAGCGCAAACGCTGGGTGGCCGATGGACGGCCAGTGGCGTTGCGCATGGATGACACGCAGTTGCTGGTCAGTATTCGCAGCGAGCGTGGCAAGCTGGACCTCAACAGCGCTCCGGCGGCCGATATTGCTCGTCTGTTGCAGGCCTGTGGGGCGAACCGCAATCTGGCCAGCAGTATCGCCCAGACCGTGGAGGCGCAACGGGATGACGGTCAGGCGCCGCTGCGTGTGGTTGAAGAAATACGACAGTTGCCGGGCATGACGCAGGCGCTGTACACCCGGCTGTTGCCGGAAGTGACGTTATGGAGCGGGCTGGACCGGCCCGATCCTGCTTTTGCCTCGGCGCTGTTGCGCCGGGCACTGAACTTGCCGAACCAGAGCGCGGTGGGAGCCGATGCCGGTGAGGTACTGGCCATCGACAGCCGCGCAGAACGACCGGGCGGCGTAGTCGCCCTGTTACAGACCATTGTGTTATTGAGCCCATCGGAGGGAGGCGCACAGCCCTATCGGGTATTGCGTTGGCAAGAATGAATGCATCCGTTTCAGCACGTCTGGCACCGGTGATCGCTTTGCGCGACCGGGTCGTCCAGCAATGGCGTGGCAGTCTGGGGCAACAGGCCTGGCAATGGTGGAGCGCAGAATTGCGCGCCTGCCTGCCGCCGCGTGTGCGCAGGTGGCTGGTTCGCGAAACTGTCCAGCAGGTGTATGTCTGGCCGTTGGTCGAACCGGTTGCCATCACCGGCGTCAATGCACAGAAGATCCTGCTGTTGCCCTCGTCTCTGGTGCTGGTGCAGACCCTGCAACTGCCCGTTGCAGCGGCGCGCAACCTGTCGACCGTGGTGGGCTACGAACTGGACCGCTTTACGCCGTTCGATGCCAGTCAGTTGTACTTCGTCGCCCGTCAGGAAAGTCGCAATGCCGGCTTCATTCAGGTCCGGCTGGTGGCCGTGCTGCGCCAGCGCCTGGACGCCATTCTGCAAGCGTGCGCTGCGCTTGGTCTGCGGCCCGACACTGTGGACGTCGGCACACCCGAAGCGCGCCTGAGTGTTGACCTGTTGCCGGCACCGCTGCGCCCGCAGCAATCGCATTCAGGTTACCGCCTGCAACGCTGGCTGCTGTGGATCTGCGCCGGGTTGCTGCTGGGCACCATGCTGCTGTGGCTCAACGACCGTCAGCAATTGCTTGAAGAGATGCAGGCCGAGGTCAAGGCACAGAAAGCCCAGGTCAGCGAAGTTCAGCAATTGCGTCAGCAACTGACCAATACCCGTGGCGCCGCCAATTACCTGCTTCGCCGCAAGGCTGCTCAACCGCCTCTGTCGGCATTGCTCAGTGAACTGACTGCCTGCCTGCCGTCAGACACCTGGATCGATCATCTGGAAATCAGCGACAGCGCCGAGGTGGCCTTTGCAGGTCAGAGCGCCAAGGCCAGTGCGCTGATCGCCCGCGTCAAGGACTGCCGCAGCCTGGACAACGCCCAGTTTCAGGGGGTGATCCAGCCGGACAGCAAAACCGGGAAAGACCAGTACTCATTGCGTGCGCATCTGCGTCAGAGCCCGCAGCAGGATCAGTCCGATCAATCGGAATCGCAGGAGAGCGCCGATGCGTCGTCCACTCAATAGCCGTGAGCGGCGGGGTGCGGCGCTGATCATTCTGGCGCTGGTCCTTTATCTGGCCTACTGGCTGCTGATCGACAGCTGGTTCGCCGGCCCTCTTCGCGATATCAGCGAGCAGACCGAACAGTTGCGCGAGCAACAGCAACGCTATGCCGGATTGCTGAAACAGGCTGACATCTTGCGTGCACAACTGGAGCAGGCCCGTAGTGATCCGGCCAGCAGCACCAGTCTGCTGCCGGGCGATGATCCTAGCGCAGTCGCTGCTGACCTGATGCAGCGTGTTGCCGACCTGATCAGCAATCAGGCCAACACCGGCGGTGGCTGCGCGCTGACCCAGCGCATGCCGATTACCCCGGAGCAGGACAGCGCCGAGCCTTACCGGCAGGTCAAGGTCAGCCTGACACTGGAATGCGCCATCGAGCCGCTGACGGCGATCCTGCATGCGCTGGAGTACCAGCGCCCGTTCCTGTTCGTCGATGAAATGAGTCTGCGCCGCGACACCGATGCCCCCGCCACTGGCGGCGCCGGCAAGCTGGTGGCGCACCTGTTGGTACGCGGCTATCTGCAACCGGCTTCAGCCGGGGAGGGCGAGCAATGATTCGCTCATTGCGTCCATTGGAGTGGGCTTTGCTCGGCATCACCGCCGTGCTGACCGCACTGGCGACGCTGATTCTCAGTGGCGCTGCCCATTCGCCGGACTGGCTGCCCGAGCAGGCGCCACGCAACCCGGTTGACCATGCGGCACAGACCCACAGCGCGCCCACTGCGACGCTGGACAGTCTGGCCAATACCTGGAAAACCCCGCTGTTCAGCACCGATCGCAGCCCTGACAAGGCGGTGGGCAAGAGCGATGTACAGGTCGCCAGCCTTTCCGGCCTTACGCTGACCGGTGTCGTTCTCGACGGTACGTTGCGTGTGGCACTGCTCAAGCAGGCCAGTGGTCCGGCACTGAAAGTGAAACAGGGTGACAGGCTGGGTAACGGCTGGACCCTGGAACAGCTCGATCCGATGCAGGCCACCTTCAGCCTCGACGGCCGCACGCAGACCTTGCGCCTGCCTGCGCCGCGTCTGCCGCCACCGTCGACGACACCCCCGATTTCCCTTACCAACGATTCCACCCTGTGATGGGTACCTTTTCTGGAGTTTCCGCCATCGCTACCTTGCGCACCCCCTTGCTTTGTCTCGCCACCGCTGTCGCCCTTGGCGGCTGTGCATCCCGGCAGGACACCCTCGACCCCGACAATGGCATGCTGCAGGAAGCGCTCCAGGGAACCGGTTCACAACGTCCGCCAGTGGATCCGCGCAGCGAGCAGCTGCCGGTACAGGCACAGCCTCAGTCGTCAACGGCCTCGCCGCAACGCCAGATCATTCAAGGCAACCAGCGTTTCATTCGCCAGCCTGCCTCTGCTCCGGCAGCGAAGGCAGGGGAGACGGGCGACATCGTCTTCAACTTCACCAACCAGCCGATTCAGGCGGTGATCAACAGCATCATGGGTGACCTGCTGCACGAAAACTACAGCATTGCTCAGGGTGTGAAGGGTGATGTGAGTTTCTCGACGTCCAAACCGGTCAACAAGCAGCAGGCGCTGTCGATTCTCGAAACCCTGCTGTCCTGGACCGACAACGCCATGATCAAGCAGGGCAATCGCTATGTGATCCTGCCGTCCAACCAGGCCGTTGCGGGCAAGCTGGTTCCGGAAATGCGCGTCGCCCAGCCATCGGCCGGCATGTCGGCGCGGCTGTTCCCGCTGCGCTACATCTCGGCCAACGAAATGCAGAAGCTGCTCAAACCCTTCGCTCGCGAAAACGCCTTCCTGTTGGTTGACCCCGCTCGCAATGTGTTGAGCATGGCCGGTACACCCGATGAGCTGGCCAACTATCAGGACACCATCGACACCTTCGACGTGGACTGGCTCAAAGGCATGTCGGTGGGAGTGTTCGGTCTGCAGCGGGCCTCGGTCGGCGAACTGATGCCTGAGTTGCAGAAAATGTTCGGCCCGGACAGCGGCATGCCGCTGGCAGGCATGGTGCGTTTTCTGCCCATCGAGCGGACCAACTCGGTTGTTGCGATTTCCTCGCAGCCGGAATACCTGCGCGAAGTCGGCGAGTGGATTCACACCATCGACGAGGGCGGCGGCAACGAGCCGCAGATGTACGTCTACGATGTGCGCAACATGAAGGCCACTGACCTGGCCAAATACCTGCGGCAGATCTACGGCACCGGCGCGATCAAGGAAGATTCGGCCGCCAAGGTCGCGCCCGGGCTGCGCACCACGAGTCTGTCGTCGCTCAATGGCACCGGCAGCAACGGCATGAGCAGTTCCAATGGCATGGGCAGCGGCGGCATGAGCGGCGGTGGCATGGGCAACGGCATGAATGGCATGAGCGGCAACGGGGGTGGCTTCGGCAACAGCCAGGGCATGAACAGCCAGAACGGTACCGACGGCGAAAACGCTGAAGAGCAGGGCGGCGCAGAGTCCGACGCGGCCGGCGAAGAGGATGGCGGTTCGGGTGGCAACAGCAAATCCCTGGACGCCAGCACCCGCATCACCGCACAGAAGAGCAGCAACCAGTTGCTGGTCCGCACGCGTCCTGCGCAATGGAAGGAAATCGAGTCGGCGATCAAGCGCCTCGACAACCCGCCACTGCAGGTACAGATCGAAACGCGCATTCTGGAAGTCAAGCTGACCGGCGACCTGGACATGGGCGTTCAGTGGTATCTGGGCCGTCTGGCGGGCAATGCCGGGACCTCCGGCAACGTGACCAACACCGCAGGCAGTCAGGGCGCGCTGGGCGCTGGCGGGGCGGTACTGGCAGGCACCGACTCGCTGTTCTACTCGTTTGTCAGCAATAACCTGCAGGTCGCCCTGCGTGCGCTGGAAACCAATGGCCGCACACAGGTGCTGTCGGCGCCGTCGCTGGTGGTG
The DNA here is from genome assembly GCF_021147865.1 of Pseudomonas sp. CDFA 610. Lineage (NCBI taxonomy): Bacteria > Pseudomonadati > Pseudomonadota > Gammaproteobacteria > Pseudomonadales > Pseudomonadaceae > Pseudomonas > Pseudomonas sp. CDFA 610. Next base: position 302,404 of record NZ_JAGTPM010000007.1, on the reverse strand, counting down.
ATGAACAACCAGCAGGCGCAGATCCAGGTCGGCGACAACATCCCGATCAGTCAGACCACGGTCAACACCAACGCTTCAGCCACGACGCTGAGCAGCGTGGAATATGTGCAGACCGGTGTAATTCTCGATGTGGTGCCGCGTATCAATCCGGGTGGTCTGGTGTACATGGACATTCAGCAGCAGGTCAGCGACGCCGACACCGGCTCCACCGACCTTAACGGCAACCCGCGCATTTCGACGCGCTCGGTAGCCACTCAGGTCGCCGCGCAAAGTGGTCAGACCGTGTTGCTGGGCGGCCTCATCAAGCAGGACAACGCCGAGACGGTCAGCTCCGTGCCTTATCTGGGCCGAATTCCGGGTCTGAAATGGCTGTTCGGCAGAACCAGCAGGGCCAAGGACCGCACCGAGCTGATCGTGTTGATCACCCCGCGTGTGATCACCAGCAGCAGCCAGGCGCGTCAGGTTACCGATGACTACCGCCAGCAGATGCAATTGCTCAAGCCCGAAGCCTCGCGAGGCAGCCTCCAGAATTGAGGCTGTGTTAGTTTCTGATTCGTCGTCCACCGAAGACGCTGCCTTCGGGCAGCGTGCACCAGAGGTCATTGACTGATGCTGAAATTTTTCGCCGCTTTGCTGTTTGTCTGCTCTGGACTGGTTCAGGCGCAAGACACGTTACACACGGATCTGCCGCTGGATTACCTGGCTCAGGCCACCATGGACGCGCCCGACAAACCACTCGTGATCTTCATCCACGGCTACGGGAGCAATGCGGCGGATCTGTTCAGCCTCAAGGATCACCTGCCTGCTGCGTACAACTACCTGTCGGTTCAGGCTCCCGTGCAGTTACGGCCAGACAGCTACAAGTGGTTCACCCAAAAGCCCGGCGTGACCGAGTACGACGGCGTGACTGCAGACCTGAAAAGCAGCGCTCAGCGTCTGACGGCATTCATCGGTCAGGCAACGGACAAGTACAAGACCCGGCCTGACAAGGTGTTTCTGGTGGGCTTCAGTCAGGGGGCAATGATGAGTTATGAGGTCGCACTGCGTCAGCCAATGCTGGTCGGCGGAATCGCTGCGCTGAGTGGACGTCTGCTACCGGTGGTGAAGTCCGAACTCAAGCCTGAAGAGGCGCTCAAGACGCTGAAAGTGTTCATCGGTCATGGTGCCGAAGATCGCCAGGTCTCCTACGCCAGTGGTCCTGACGCTGAGAAGACCTTGAAGGCGCTCGGCTTGAAGCCAGAGTTTCATGGCTATGAGGGGCTGGGGCATAACCTGAGCGAGACCGAAGTGGCAGATCTGGCCCAGTGGCTGGAGAAGTCGATTCGCTGACGGCGGAAGGCGGCTTGCCGGCGATTCGATTCCCAGGGCCGACTCATCAGTGACTGGGGATGACGCCATCGCTGGCAAGCCGTCTCCCGCTATTGCCGCCTCTATCCAGCCGCTTATGCGTTGACCAATGACCGAGCCTGTTGTGGCCGCTCGGTCATCAAACGACCTTCTCGATCAGTTGACCTTCACATCCTTGAACTTGAGCACGTTTTCCTTGCTTTCGCGATCACGGAACGTGAGCTTGAGTGCGGGGGACAGTTTGAGTCGGCCCTTGGCGGCCTCGAAGGTCAACGTGACGCGGGTCGGAACGTGACGGATCAACTGAAATGAATCCCAGCGATCGAACTTCGTATCACCGACTCGCATCTGGATCATGTTCAACGCACCGCCTGTTTCGTCGAACAGACTCACCGGGTTCAGGAAGCGGAAATCACGGTCCGGACTCTTGTTCACCAGCTCCAGCGTGCAGGTGGGTGCCTGGCCGTTCTGATCACACTCCAGCAGCTCCAGCGTCAGGTTGTCGACGGTCTCGGCACGCTTGCCGAACACGTTGGCATTGTCGTTTTCAACGAACAGTTTCTGGCTGCGGGCAAACTCCACCGAGGGTTTGGCATACTCGCCACCCAGCTTGAAGAACACCCCGCAAAGGATCAGTGTCAGCAACAGCCAGACGCCCGTTTTCAGGAAACCGGGCAGTTTTCTGGCCATGATCGCGATGCCCAGTCCGCCGCACAGCGTCATGCTGGCGACGATGGTGATGAGGGTCTGCCAATTGATCGAGTCGACATTCAGGCCCAGCACGCTCGGGTCTGGAAAAAGGTAGGTGAAGATGCTCCACAGGACACCGATCATGCTGCCGATACCGAAGGATATCCTGGCAAAAATCGCTGAAATCTTGCGAGCGGCGGGTGAGGGAGCGGGTGGTGCTGCGTCCATTGCTGTTTTGCCTTGTTCGAATGTCGAGAAGTGCGTGCCGATGGCAGATCAACTGCATGGCAGATAGAGGGCCTGGTCGTGAGGCGTTTGTACAATCCGTGTTCAATCGCGCTGCCGGAAGTGCGAGCTTTTTGATGCGGGAAAGAAACAGAAGGGCGAGCGGACCACGCCGTCGCGGCGCGATTATCCGGTAATTCGTGTGCAAAGTGCAGCGTTACATCGTTCAATCATCGAGATAGAGGGCTTCAGGCAGAAGAAGGGCGATTTTGAAAGAACGCGGACAGGCTGTTCTGTCCGCGAAAAAAGGATCTGGCTGCACTCAACCCTGGCTGACCCGTGCCGCTCTTCCGCCAGCTGAGTCTTTGAGGAATGCCAGCAGCGCAACCAGCGGCAGCGCTGTACCGACGATCAGCACCCAGGTCCATCCGCCATGGTCGAACAGTGGGCTTGCCACTGCCGAACCGACCGCGCCACCGAGGAAGATGCTGGTCATGTACAGCGCGTTGAGTCGGCTGCGGCTGGCAGCGTCCAGCGCGTAGACGGTGCGCTGGCCAAGCACCATGCTGGTCTGTACGCAGTAATCCAGTACCACGCCAGTGACGGCGAGGCCGATGACGCTGTAAAGGGGGTGAATCAGCCCCGGCAGGAAGCTCAGCGCGCCGAGCAGCAGTGCGCCCAACGACAGGATTCGGGTGTGGCCCGCGTCAGCCAGCCGGCCGCTGATGGGGGCGGCGATGGCACCGATGGCACCGATCAGCGCAAAAATGGCGATCTGGGTTTGCGACAAGCCATGATTGCGCGACAACTCCAATGGCACCGCCGTCCAGAACAGACTGAACGTCGCGAACATGCAGGCCTGATAGAACGCCCGTTGGCGCAGCACCGGCTGGGTGCGCAGCAGGGTCCACAGGGAAAACAGCAATTGGCCATACGTGGCACGATGATCGGGCACACGTTTGGGCATGGTGGTCGCGAGCACGACGCTGATGCCGATCATCACCACCGCCGCCGAGCCGAACACTGCCCGCCAGCCGAAGTGATCGGCCACCAGGCTTGAGATCGGCCGTGCCAGGAGAATACCCAACAGCAGACCGCCCATGATCCCGCCGACCACCCGGCCTCGCGTTTCCTCGGGTGCGAGATGCGCCGCCAGCGGAATCAGCATCTGCACCGACACCGAGCTGAAGCCCACCAGTAACGAGACCAGCAGAAACAGATTCGGCTGCTCGGCAAATGCCGCGCCCAGCAGGCTCAATGTCGCGACTGCCGTGGTCAGCAGCATCAGCTTGCGGTTTTCCAGCAAGTCACCCAGCGGCACCAGAAAGAACAGACCCAGCGCATAACCAATCTGCGTCAGCGACACGATCAGACTCGCCGCCGTGCTGGACAGGCCGATGTCCGGCGCGATCAGTTCGATGATTGGCTGGGCGTAGTAGATATTGGCGACGATAGCGCCGCAGCAGAACGCAAACAACATCACCAGACCGCGGGTCATGGTGGGGTTGCCGTGGGAAGTTTGGGCGGAATGGGGCATCACGGGTCTCGCTCGTGCAATCGGGCTTCACGCACGCTTTACCGTGCCCGGGCCGTTCAGAATGGAATGCTGAGCAGGCTAACGGTTTTGCAAGACATTAAGTAGGCGTGCCGAGGTGATACAAGATATTTCTAGGAGTGATGATGGGTGGATTGTGCTTTATCAGATGTCATCTGTTTTCGGCCTGATCCCATAACAAACCAGATACAGCGCAGGTAAAAAGAACAGCGTCAGCAGGGTCGCGATAGCGATGCCGCCGATCATGGCGATGGCCATGGGTCCCCAGAACACTTCTCGGGCAATCGGTATCATGCCCAGGCTGGCGGCGGCGGCCGTCAGCAGGATGGGCCGGCATCGATGCTCTGTAGCCTTGATGACCGACGCCCAAGGGCTTTCACCGGCGGCCATGAATTCGTCGATCTGGGTCACCAGAATCACCGAATTACGGATGATGATGCCGATCAGCGCCAGCACGCCGAGAATCGCCACGAAGCCCAGCGGATAGCCGGAAATCAGCAGTGCGGCGACGACACCGATCAATCCTAATGGCACCACGCTGACCACCAGCAGCAGCTTTTTCACACTGTGCAACTGGATCATCAGAAAGCTTATGACCAGCAGCAGCATCAACGGTACGACCTTCAGGATCGGACCCTGTGAGCGGGCGCTGGCTTCGACGGCGCCGCCGGTGGCCACCGAATAGCGCACGGGCAGGCCGGCGGTGAACGCATCGACGTCGGGTTTGAGCTGTTTGACCAGGGCCGCCGGTTGCAGCTTGCCGAGCACGCTGGCTTTCAGGGTAATGGTCGGCAGGCGGTCGCGACGCCAGACCAGCGGTTGCTCCTGCTCATAGCTGAGGGTGGCGAATGACAGCAGCGGTACAGTCGAGCCATTCGGCGTCGGGATCTGCAGGCTGCCAAGGGTCTGGATCGAGCTGCGCTCATCACTTTCGGCGCGCCCCACAAGGTCGACCAGATAGGTGTCGTCGCGCACCTGAGTGATGGTCGTGCCGCTGACCAGACTGTTGAGAATCTGCGCGACGTCCTCGGATGACAGGCCGAACTGACGCACTTTGTCCTGCGCAATGTCGATTTTCAGCACCTTGCCCGGTTCGTTCCAGTCGTAGATCACCTGGCCGATATTGGGGTGGGTGTCGAGCAGGGCGGCCAGCGTCATGGCCTGGCTGCGCACCTGTTCAATGTCCGGTCCGCTGATCCGGTATTGAATCGGCCAACCTACAGGCGGCCCCATGTTCAGTGGCTGCACGTAGCCGCCGACACCTACGTAGTCATCACGAAAGCGTTGGCGCAGCCGCTCGATCAACCGGTCGCGGGTTTCGCCACCTCGGCTGACGACGACCATCTGGCCGTAGAACGGGTTGCTCAGTTGCTGATCCAGCGGCAGGTAGAAACGCACTGCGCCCTTGCCGACGTAGGAACTCCAGTGCAGCACGTCCGGGTCGTCTTTCAGGGTGGACTCGAAGCGGTCCATGGTCTGGCGGGTGCCTTCGATCGAGCCGTTCTGCGGCAGGTAGAAGTCGACGAGGATTTCCGGCCGGTCCGAATCCGGGAAGAACTGGTTCTGCAGCAGTTTGCCGGCGAACAGCGAGCCCATGAACATCAGCGTGGTGATGCCGATTACCCACCAGCGATGTTCCAGCGCCTTGACCAACGACCGGCTGAAACCCCGCATCCAGCGTCCCGGAGCCGCATGCACGGCGGTCACCTTGAGCAGGTGTACGCCGATCAGCGGCGCGAACAACACCGCCACCAGCCAGGACAGCAGCAGCGCCACCGCGATCACGGCGAACATGGTGAACACGTATTCGCCCGCCGAGCTGTGGTTTAGACCGATCGGTACAAAACCCGCGACGGTCACCAATGTGCCGGTCAGCATGGGAAAAGCGGTCGAGGTGTAGGCGAAGGTTGCGGCCTGCTCCCGGCTGTCGCCATGCTCCAGGCGGGTCACCATCATTTCCACGGTGATCATGGCGTCATCCACCAGCAGTCCCAGGGCGATGATCAGGGCGCCGAGGGAAATGCGCTGCATGGTGATGCCGCTGTACTCCATGAACACGAAGACCAGTGCCAGCACCAGCGGGATCGAACAGGCCACGACCAGGCCGGCACGTATGCCCAGGCTGATGAAGCTGACGACCAGTACGATCAGGATCGCTTCGAACAAGGCGCGGGTGAAGCCGCCGATGGCTTTTTCGACCACGTCGGCCTGACTCGACACCAGGTGCACGTCGATACCCAGCGGCAATTCGGTGGTCAGTTCTTCGATGCGCTGCTGCAACTGCGTGCCGAAGGCCTGAATGTTGCCGCCCTGTTTCATCGCCACCGCCAGGCCGATGGCAGGCTGACCGTTGAAACGGAACAGAGAAGAGGGCGGGTCGGCGTAACGGCGCTCGACCGTGGCCAGATCGCTGAGGCGAAAGAAACGGTCGCCCAAGCGCAGGTTGACCGCCAGAAGGTCTTCCTCGCTGGTGAACTGGCCGCTGGCCCTGACCGCGATGCGCTCGGGGCCCGCTTCCATGACGCCTGCCGGTGTGACCGAGTTCTGGGCCTGGAGGCTTTGCAGCACCTGACGCTGGTCGATTCCCAGTGCAGCCAGTTTGCGAATGGAAAAGTTCAGATAGATGACTTCTCGCTGAGCGCCGAGCAGCTCGATCTTGCCCAGATTGGGCACGCTGCGGATATCGGCCCGTACCTGCTCGACGTAGTCGCGTAACTGGCGAAACGACAGGCCATCGGTCGTGAAGGCGTAGATGCTGCCGAACACATCACCGAACTCGTCATTGAACGCCGGACCCTGAATGCCGGCGGGCAGTTCGCCGCGCACGTCGCTGATCTTCTTGCGCACCTGATACCAGGCCTCGGGAATGTCTGCGCTGCGGGTTTCGCTCTTGAGAAACACGAACAGGGTGGATTCGCCAGCCAGCGTGTAGCTTTTCACGTAGTCCAGCGCGTCGATTTCCTCGAGCTTTTTCTCCAGGCGATCCGTTACCTGTTGCAAGGTGTCATTCAGGGTCGCGCCAGGCCAGCGTGCCTGAATCACCATGGTCTTGATGGCGAAGGATGGATCTTCCTCACGGCCCAGATTCAGGAACGACCAACTGCCCATCAGCAGCGAAACGAACATCATGTACCAGACCAGCGTGCGATGCCTGAGGCCCCAGGACGACAGATTGAAGCGCTCCCTCACAAACCGACCTCTCGTTGCATGCGAATCTTCTGGCCGGACTGCATGGTGTTGACGCCCGCGGTGACGACCTTGTCGCCGACCTGCAATTCGCCCTCGACCTGAACTGTCGAGCCGTTGCGCGCCAGCACCTGAATCACACGTGGGCTCAAGGTCGACGTCCGCGTGTCGATTACCCATACCTGTGCGTTGCCGTCGCGTTGCACGACAGCGCTGCCAGGCAGTCGATGGGATGTTGGCGCCGAACCGCTGATCTCGACGCTGACGGTCGAGCCGATCCGAAATAGATCCGGTGTATGGTTCAGAGTCAGCCGTACCCGTTGAGTACGGGTGGTGGCATCGATTTGCGGAGACAGTTGACGAATCTGTGCTGTGACCGAAACCTGAGCGTTCAAGGGTGACGACACCCGGAACTGCGCGTGGTCAGTCAGCGAAGCGACCAGACCGACCGGGAGATCGACCACCGCTTCGCGGCTCTCGGGATGCGCCAGGCTGACCACCGGTTCTCCGGCAGCCATCACTTGGCCGACCTCGGCACGCCAGTCGGTCACCAGTCCGTCGAACTCCGCCAGCAGACGGGTGTAAGACAGGTGGTCGCGGGCTTGCTGCAACGCGATGTCGGCGCGCTGCTGCAAGGCTTCCTGATTGCGCAGGTCGCTGCTCAATTGATCGAGCCGCGCCCGTGAGCCGACGCCGCGCTCGAACAATTGCTGGTAGCGCAACTGCTCGTCACGAACCTGTTGCCACGAAGCGTGTGCCTTGCTGAGTTCCGCTTGCCGGGCGTGCAGCTGATTCTGTTGCTCGCTGGGTTCCAGAGTGGCCAGCAGATCGCCCTTGCGCACGGCCTTGCCGACCTCGGTCTGACGGGTGGCGATACGCCCGGCGACTCTAAACCCCAGCGGGACTTCGTACTGCGGTTGAATGCTGCCCGCGAAACGGCCATGCAACGCGTGGTGTGGCTCGACAATTTCAGTGAACAGTACCGGTCGCTCGATCACTTCACGAACCGGTTTGTCGCGGCAGCCGGGCAGGGCGATCAACGCTGCGCAGGCCAGCCAACTGCAGGTCAGGATTCGAGGCTGGCGGGAGTGGATGCTCATCGCTGTCTTTCCAAGGCAGTGATCTGTGAGGCAGCGACTGCAAGGCCATCCTCGCCTTCGGTCTGCCCGACCACTTCGACCTTCTGCCCCGCGTAGAGAAATTGCAGGCCCTGAGAGACCACCTGGTCGCCTTCGGACAGTCCTTCTGCGACAAGCACCTGACCCTGTTCGTATCGCAGCACCCTGATCTGTTGCAACGAGACCAGAGACTGGTCATCCACTCGCCAGACTGCGGGCTGCCCCTGCGAGCGTGTCAGCGCCGACCACGGCAGGACGAAAGCGCGTTGTGCATGATTGTCGAGTCGGGCGCTTACCACTGATCCGAGACCCGGAGCGGGAGAGGTGTCCGGCAGTACGGCGCGCACGCGTAACGTGCCGCTGGTGGTGGAAACGATAGGGGTGATTTCGCGGATCCTGCCGATCAGCTCGATATCGGGCTGGCCGACCGGGCTGATCGCGACCCGGTCTCCGATCCGGTCGGTGCCGAGCAGCGATTCATAAGCGGCGAACACCGCTTCGCGTTCGCCATCGTGTGCCAGGCTGAAAACCGGCGCGGCAGCCTGCACCACCTGACCCTCTTCGGCCTGCCGTGCGGTGATCACACCGTCTGCGACGGCAAGCAGTTCGGTATAGCCGACCTGCTCACGGGCAGTGGCCTGCTGCGCCTTGAAAGACGCCAGATCACCACGCGCGCTTTCCAGACTGGAGCGCGCCTGCTGGTACTCGCTGAGGTTGGTGTAACCCTTGGGCAACAAGCGTTGCTGGCGCTGATAATTCTGCTCGGCAAGATGCAGCCGGGACTCCCTCACTGCAACTTCGGCGCTGGCGGACTCAAGACCTGTGCGCTGCTCGCGCGGGTCCAGTTTGGCCAGCACCTGATTGACGTGCACCCGATCACCCACATCCACGAATCGCTTTACCAGCTTGCCCGATACTCGAAAGGACTGGTCGGTAACCTTGCGTGCCTGAATATCGCCGCTGAGCACCACCTGTGTGGCGATGTCCTGCGCTTGAACCGTCTGGACCGATACCCGCACAGGCAGTTTTTCCGGTGCTTTGCCGGCAGAGCAGGCTCCCAGTGCAAGTGTCAGTGTGAAGGTGCAGCCAACGGTCAGCCAGCGCTGAAAAGGAGGGATCCGGGTCGGTCGGCCTGTTTCACACGCATGGCCGAGCCGACGCACAACATCTGCACAGAAATACATCATCAATGAGTCGCCACTGCCCGAAAAAAGAAACGTTCATCCATGAACCACTGCGCCACGGGACGTGGCGCGGGCGTCTCAGGCCATTGCAGTCGCGCTGGGCCATTCCTCGTTGCAGGCTTCGGTTCCCAGAAAGGCAAGCACATTGCGTTGCGAATGGTGCCACGCGGCTTTACTTTCCAGATCCAGAAAGTGCCCGGTATCGGGAACTACATCGAAGGTGCTGCGAGGGATGTAGTTGGCGAAAGTGCGCGCATCGTCAACAGTGGTGTATTCATCTTTCTCGCCATTAACGAACAGAACCGGGATCTTGATCGAAGAAAAGCGCTCGACGTAGTTACTGGCGCTTAGTTGGCGAATCTGACTGATGTGAAAGTCGATCTGGCCATATTCGTGCTCGGCGAGGCTGATCAGATGCTTGTAGTTGTACAGCTTGAACAGGCGCGGCAAGTATTTGCCGACCGTGTCGTTGAGCAGGGAGCCTATCTTGCGTTTTTCGCGAGCAGCCAGATACACCTGAGCCTTGTCGATGTAATCAAGCATGGGCTCATTCAGCACGGGCGAGAACGAACTGATAATGGCTTTTTCGACCGAGGCCGGGCATTCCGACAGCGCCAGGAGGGCCGAAACACCGCCCCAGGACACGGAAAGCAGGTAGTTGACCTGAAAGCGGTCAATGAGCTCAAGCAGGATGCCGACTTCGTCTTCCTTGGTCACGATCATGTCGTCGGCGTTGTGTGCCCGCGACTGGCCGGAGAACGGAAGATCAAACAAGACAATGTTGTAGTGGGGTTGAAGGTACTTGACGGTTTGCCCGAAAGAGCCGGTGGTCGACAATGCGCCATTGACCAGCATGATGGTCTTTACATGGCTGCCTTTCCAGTAAGTTTCGGTGTAAACCTTGTAATCGCCCACGCTTAAAATAGTTGATTGTGCGCCCATAACAGCCTCCCAGCCGATGTCGATCCTACGAAAAGTATTCCAGCATTCTCTGCCTCGGCGACCATGCCAAAGCCCCGCCCGGTTCAGGGCGAAATCCGATGAGTTCTTGTTTTGGGTGCATCTTGAGTCCGTCTTGCGGTGACCATAGATAACGCAGTGTTGGTATACCGACAAGATGCTGACGCCACAAAAATGCCGATTGGTTCACGTTCTTCTATCGGGCGAGCGCGGGAATACTTGATGGTGAAACAGGGTTATTCGGGGAAAAGACGCAGATCGAGGCGGAAAAGCGAAAGTATTGAAGGGAACTTGTGAGCGCTGAAACGGTCAAGCGACGTTCATTTCTGAAACATAATGTTACATATTAGTGCTTGGCAAGCCGCGCCAGATTATTATCGAAATGCCCGAAAGGCCTGCGCCAGAGGCTTTAACCTCGTCAAAAAGCAGGCACGGACACTGGTTCGCGCCTTTTTTCAGACCAGTGGACGTGCCGTGCGACAGATCAGTTTCAGGTTCGCGCCGCCGTATGGACTGGTGCCGATCTGCAGAGTAAAGCCATGCAGATTGACGATGGCAGCCACTACGGAAAGCCCCAGACCGAAGCCGCTGTGCTGATTGCCCGCTTCACTGCGGTAAAAGCGCTGAAACACTGCGGCTCGCTCGGTGACCGGAATCCCCGGGCCTGAATCCTGTATGTCGATGCAAGGGCTCTTGCCTTCCTTGTCCGCGTAAGCACTGACCACCACTGTTCCGCCGGCTGGCGTGAACTTGATGGCATTGCTCAACAAGTTGGCCAGGGCCTCGAACAGCAAGGCGCGATCACCGACGAGCGTCGGCAGTGTGTCTTCCAGTTTGAGGAGCAGGGTTATCTGGTCCTCTTCGGCCAGCGGCAGGTAAAAGTCGTGGAGTTCCTGCAACAGCGGACGCAGTTCAAGCTCGACAAAGGCAGAGCGTCTTTGGCGGTCTTCCAGTTCCGAGATGCGCAGCAGGCCGCGAAAACGCGCCATCAGCGTATCCGCTTCACCGATCACCTGCGCAATCTGCAGGGCGCAGGGCGATTCGTACTTGGCCTGTTGCTGGATGCGATAAAGCTGGGCGCGAAGGCGAGTCAGCGGCGTGCGCAGGTCGTGGGCGATGTTGTCGCAGACGCCTTTGACCTCGTTCATGAGCTTTTCGATGCGGTCGAGCATGGCGTTGACGATGACCGCCAGCATGTCGAGTTCGTCGCGTCTGCTGGACACGGGCAGGCGTCCGGCCATGTCTCCGGCAATGATCGACTCCGCACTGAGCTGGATGGCGCGGATGCGCCGGAGCGGACGTTGACGCAGCAAATGCCAGCCTGCGACGCCGGGAATGATCGTCAACGAGATGCCCCAGAGCAGGGCATGCAGAATGAGTGTACTGACCGCGAACAATGAACCGTTCTCGCGCACCAGCACCAGCCAGCGGCCGTCTACGGTATGCGACACGATTGCGTCGCAACTGTCTTTGGGGAGGCCCGGGTCTTCGGAATCGATACAACTGCTCAGTTCATGTATCTGACCGTCAATCGGCAGCACTTTTGGAATGTGCGTAATCGGTCCGGCGATGTGCCGGAACTGGTCATCGAACAGGCCGTAGGCATCTACGGCTCGGGTATCGAAGGTCATGCTGGTGGACAGCGCGTCGACCAGCGCCTGCCCCTCGAAGCGTGTGAACAATTGCTGGCGGTGGGTCAGCGAACGACGTGCGAGGTTGTCCAGGTAACCGTTGACCTCCCAGTACAGAACCCCCAGCAGGATGGCGCTCCAGGCCACGAACAGTGAGCTGTAGAGCGCCAGCAGCCTGCTCGAAGAGGAGCGCCAACCGTTAGACGGGTTCGGCAATGACATAACCTGAACCTCGCACGGTTTGTATCAGCGGTGCGATGCCAGGCTGGTCGATCTTTTTGCGAAGGCGACCGATGTGTACATCGATCAGGTTGGTGCCGGGATCAAAGTGGTAACCCCAGACTTCCTGGAAAATCATCATGCGCGTGATGATCTGTCCGCTGTTGCGCATCAGAAACTCGAGCAGTTTGAATTCGGTCGGCAACAGCACAAGCGGCTCTCCACCCCGACAGGCTTCACGGGTAATCAGGTTCAGTTCGAGGTCGGCCACCTGCAGAACCGTCTTCGCGGCGCTGACCGGGTTGCTGCGACGCAGCAGCACTTCGACGCGTGCCGCCATTTCATCGGACGCAAACGGTTTGGGCAGATAGTCATCGCCTCCGGCCCGCAGTCCGCGAACGCGCTCGTCCACGTCGGACAGCGCGCTGATCATGAGGATCGGCGTGGCGATTCCCTGGGCGCGCAACTGGGTGACGATGGTCAGTCCATCAATCTCCGGCAGCATGCGGTCCAGGGTAATCAAGTCGTAGTCGCCACTCACTGCACGCGCCAGACCGTCACGTCCGTTGTCCACCCAGTCCACTTCCAGTCCGTGGCTGCTGAGTTCCGCGACTATTTCCTTTGCGGTGATGGCATCATCTTCGATTGCCAGAATTCGGGTCATGGTCCCTGCCTGAATAAGTACGTTCAAAGGCCTAGTCTGCCCCTAAATGGCGGCGAAGTTCCTGAAAGAAAGTTTAATGACGGGGATCATATGTCTTTCGGCACTTCGACATCCTCTTCCCTGAGCTTCTGTGCTTCGGCCAGGCGCTTTTCTTCCGCCCGACGTTTCCTGTCCCGTTCAAGTTTGGCGCTGGTGTCTTTCTCGCTGCGAATCTGCGCGTGGCTGATCAGGGCGAAGATGAAGCTGCCGCCAATGATGTTGCCCGCCAGTGTCGGTCCGGCAAACGTGAACCAGAAATCCTTCCAGCCCAGTTCGCCTGCGAACACCAGATAGGACACTTCGGCCGAGCCCACGACGATGTGCGTGAAGTCGCCGAGCGCCATCAGGTAGGTGATCAGCACGATGATCGCGATCTTGGCATTTTCCATCGAGGCGATCATCCAGACCATGGTCGCAATCATCCAGCCGGACACGATGCCTTTGGAGAACATCTGACCGACATCGTTTTCCATGACCTTGCGGCCTATTTCCAGAAACGCGTGATCGGTCTTGGCGTCGAAGATCGGCAGGTTGAGCATGACGTAAGCCACCAGCAGAGTACCCACCAGATTGCCGCTCAGCACCACGCCCCAGAGGCGCAAAAGCCGCCAGATATTGGCCAGGTTCGGCTTGCTCATGATTGGCAGTACGGCAGTGATGGTGTTCTCGGTGAACAGTTGCTGGCGGGCCAGAATCACCGCGAGGAAGCCTGCGGAGTAACCCAGACTGGTGATCACGTGACTGCCAGGGATGCCTTCGAGGCGTGACATGAGCAACCCCATCGCCATCAGCGACAGGCCCATGGTCAGGCCGGCCGCCAGAGCCGACCACCACAGGGCCGCGACGCTGCGCTCCAGCTCGTGGTCGCCCTGCATCCGTATGGTTTCATGCAGTACCGCCGCGCGAGGCGGCTGGTTCTCATCGATCTCGCGCTCTTCTTCGGCTGACAGGCCGGGGGTCTTGCCGTCTACTTCGTGGTCCATACCGTTTCCTGATGCGTTGCTGATGCGCTGGAGATGAGGACGCAGGCTGCGCCGGTCCGATGGTTGAGACAGGCGCCGCACGCCGTCGTTCGCTGCCCGCCTGCGGTATCGGCAAATGTATGAGCCAGTTCTCACAGAGCCCCAGCAGTGCGCATTCAGATCGCTGGATGTCTTTTTTGATAATTTGTATCAGGCGCTAATAAGAATCTGTACTATTCGCAAAAATCCTGCCGGGTCCCAAGAGGCCTGGTTTATTGCCAAGGGCTGCACATCGATGCGTCGTACCTTTCTGTCTCTTTGCGTCATTCAAGCAATCTCCCCACTTGCCTGTGCCGATCAGGTGACTGCCAGTCATTCCTCGATCGAACTGCAGAACATCGATATCCAGAGCGCCACGGATACCGAAACCGCGCAAGGGCCTGTTCAGGGCTATCGGGCAACCCGGTCTGCCAGTGCGACCCGCACCGATACTCCACTGCATGAAACACCGCAATCGATCAGTGTCGTGACCCGTGAGGCCGTTGAAGACATTGGCGCCACGCGCCTGCAGGATGCGCTGGATTACGCGGGCGGCGTGGGTCGTGCCAACAACTTCGGCGGTCAGGGGTTGACCACGTTTACCGTACGCGGCTTCACCACGGGCGAGTTCTATCGCAACGGCTTTCCGATCAACCGCGGTTATCCGAACATGCCGGATGCCAATACCATCGAGCGTCTGGAGGTGCTGCGCGGTCCTGCCACTACGCTTTATGGGCGTGGCGATCCGGGCGGTACGTTCAACGTGGTTTCAAAGCAGCCGCTGGCCGAGCGCTCGGTCACGCTGGGCAGTCAGCTCAATGATCAGGGCATGAAGCGTGGCACGCTGGACGCATCCGGTCCGCTGGACGATGACGGGCGCTTTGCCTATCGCCTCAACGTCGTGGGTGAGGGTGGCGATACCTTTCGCGATCACGTTGAAACCGAACGCTACGGTGTGGCGCCGGTCCTGAGCTGGCAGGTCAATGACGCCACTCGCATCACCTTCGAAGGCGACTTCATGCGCAACAATGCGCCGCTGGACCGTGGCCTGACGCGTTATCCCGCGCAGACCCGCACGGCCTCCCGTGACACGTTCTTCGGCGAGAAAGACGTGGGCAAGCTGCACAATGACAACAATATGGCGCAGATCCGCTTCGACCACGACCTGAGCGCCGACTGGAAACTGGGCGGTGGCATCCAGATCCTCGACGGCTCGCTCAAGGGGGATGCCATCGAAGCCAACGGTCTGGCAGCTGACGGGCGCACGCTGGGACGCAATTTCAACTACCGCAAGCTTGAGTGGACTGACCGTGACGTGCAGTTGAACGTTACCGGGCATTTCGCCACTGGCGCGTTCGACCACACGTTGCTGGCAGGCGTCGAGTACGAAGACTACGACTATAAGTCGATCATCCGACGTTCCAGTGGCGCGGTTAACGCGTACACCATCGACATTTTCGATCCGGTTTACGGAAAGGTCCGTCCTGCGCTGACCCGAACCACGACTGACGATAAGGAAAACCTCAAGACCTACGCGGCCTTCGTACAGGATCAGGTGGCGCTGACCGAGCGCATGAAGTTGCTCGCCGGCGTGCGCTTCGAGCGGTTCGAGCATGACTACGACACCTTTGGCGTCGGCGTGCCGTTCACCAACAGCGATAACGCCGTGACCCCGCGTCTCGGCCTGACCTATGACCTGACCGATACCGTGGCGGTCTACGCCAACACCGCGCGCTCCTTCAAGCCCAATACCGGCGCGAGCCGTCTGGGTGGCGGCTTCAAGTCGGAAGAAGGCAAATCCTATGAGGTGGGCGTCAAGTGGGAAGCCCTGGATCGCCGGTTGAGCGTCGATGCCGCCCTGTATCAGATCGAGAAGCAGAATGTGCTGACCACCGACCCGATCGATTCCACCTTCAGCGTGGCGGCGGGAGAAGTGCGCAGTCGCGGCCTGGACCTGAATGTGGTTGGCAATCTGACCCCTGAATGGCGTGTCATGGGCAGCTATGCCTACGTCGATGCGCAGGTCACCAAGGACAACACCCTGCGCTCCGGCACCCGTCTGCTGAATATCCCGGAGCAGACATTCAGCCTGCTGAACGTCTATGAGTTCCAGGATGGCGTGCTGCGTGGTCTGGGCCTGGGGGCAGGCGGTCGTTATGTCGATCAGCGTGCGGGACAGACCGCCAATACCGCGTTCTCGATGGACAGCTACACGGTGTTCGATCTGCTGGCCTTCTATAAGGTCAACGAGCACGTGAAGCTCAATCTCGATGTGAAGAACGTCTTCGACAAGGATTATGAAGAAGGTGCTTTCGGCAACGTGTATGCCTATCCGGGTGCCCCGCGGACGGTGCAGGTCGGAATCGCCTACACCCTTTAAGCATCAGGCAGTCGCGATCAGGGGAACACCCGGATCGGCGACCCCGCGTGCCAGGCCTGGATGTTTTCGATCATCCGGTCATAGAAGGTCTGGTAGTTGTTCTCGGTGACGTAGCCGATATGCGGGGTCGCCAGCACGTTGTCCAGCGTGCGGAACGGGTGGTTTTCCGGCAGTGGCTCGACATCGAACACGTCAAGAGCGGCACCGGCAATCCTGCGCTGTTGCAAGGTCTCGATCATCGCCGCTTCGTCGATGATGGGGCCGCGCGACGTGTTGACGATGAACGCGCCGGGCTTCATCCGGCCCAGCGCTTCAGCATCCACCAGCCCTCGGCTGCGATCGCTGAGCACAAGATGCACCGACAGCACATCGGACTGCTCGAACAGCGCCTGTTTACTGACATAAGTCACCCCACATTCGGCGGCCGCCTCGGGTGTCAGATTCTGGCTCCAGGCGATGACCTTCATGCCGAACGCCTGACCGTAGCGGGCAATCCACTTGCCGATACTGCCCAGCCCCAGAATGCCCAGCGTCTTGCCGTGCAGGTCGTTGCCCAGCCCGACTTGCCAGTGACCGGCGCGCAATGAATTGGCTTCGGCCACCAGATTGCGAGTGATGCCCATGATCAGCGCCCAGGTCAATTCCGGCGCTGCATGTTTATAGCTGTCGGTGCCGCACACCGTGATGTTCAATCGTTTGGCCGCCGCGACATCGATGGCGGCATTGCGCATGCCGCCGGTGGTCAACAGTTTCAGGCGTGGCAACTGGCTGAGCAGTGCTTCGTCGAACAGGGTTCGTTCGCGCATCACGCAGATCACATCGAAGTCCCGGAGGCGCTGGACCATGACGGCGGTATCGGCAGGGAACTCATGCAGGAAGCTGACTTCGCCAATAGAGCGTAGCGGCGACCAGTCCACAACATTGCTGGCCACGTTCTGCCAGTCATCAAGCACTGCAATGGTCGATCGAGTCATGGGTAAGGGTCTCTCTGGGCAGATTCGGGGAAAGAAAGCGGCTAGTCGAACAGGCTGGCCGCGATATTGATCGAGAACCCCAGAATAGCCGTGTTGAACACAAAACAGATCAGCGACTGGGACAGCACGATCCGGCGCATCTGGCGGGTCGCTACGCCCACATCCGATGTCTGTACCGCGACGCTCAAGGTGAACGAGAAATACAGAAAGTCCCAGTAATCCGGGTGCTTTTCTCCGCCAGCGAACAAGAGGGCAGGCTCTTTCCCGGTGGACGTATAAAACAGGCGCGCATAGTGCAGGCTGAACACCACTCCGATCATCAGCCATGAACCAATGACGGTGACCCCGGTGAAGGCGTGGTGCAGCAATTGTGCGTGAGGCGAAAGGCCTTTGGTGCCTGCTATCTCAACAATAATGGCAGCCAGGCTGGCGAGCGCTGCGATGGACACGGTCATCAGGATCGTGCCAGCGTTCTCATCCTCCATCATCGCGATGCGCTGCACATCACTTGCGTTACTGTGCAGGGTGCGGATGAACATCAGGATCAGATAGAGCCAGACGCCCAGATCCCAGCCAATGAGCAGGTTCTGGGTCAGCGTGGTATCGGGCAGTGCCCAGGCGGAAGCGGTTCCGCAGAATAAGCCCGCCAACGCGGCAATGGTCAGGCGAGGGTGGGTATGAACGATATGGCGCATGCGGGCTAGTCGTTACTGATTGTTGCAAGACAGTATCACGAGGCAATGCGAAGCGAGAAAAAACGGCGCGCAAGGGGGTTGCGCGCCGTGTGCCAACGGTGTGGCGAGTGTTCTCGAAGCAGGCGAGCGCGGCTTAGCGCACCAGGCAAGGCTGCTTGTTGTTGAACGTCCAGTCCGGAATCAGGAACTGCATGGCGACGGCGTCGTTGCGCGCACCCAGGCCCATGCCTTTGTACAGTTCGTGTGCCTTGGCCAGTTGATCCATGTCCAGTTCCACACCCAGCCCCGGTTTTTTCGGTACGTCGACTTTGCCCCCGACAATCTGCAGCGGTGCCTTGGTCAGTCGCTGGCCGTCCTGCCAGATCCAGTGAGTGTCGATGGCTGTGATGTTGCCCGGCGCAGCCGCGGCCACATGGGTGAACATCGCCAGCGAAATGTCGAAGTGGTTGTTGGAATGCGAGCCCCAGGTCAGGCCCCATTCATTGCACATCTGCGCGACGCGCACCGAACCCTGCATGGTCCAGAAGTGCGGATCGGCCAGCGGGATGTCCACCGACTGCAACTGAATCGCGTGACCCATCTCGCGCCAATCGGTGGCGATCATGTTGGTGGCCGTCTTCAGGCCCGTGGCACGTCGAAATTCGGCCATCACTTCGCGACCGGAGAAACCGTTCTCCGCACCGCATGGGTCTTCGGCGTACGCCAGCACATGATGCTGATCGCGGCACAGGCGGATGGCTTCCTTGAGCGACCAGGCGCCGTTCGGGTCCAGGGTGATGCGGGCGTCGGGGAAGCGTTCGGCCAGAGCCGTGACCGCTTCGATTTCCTCGTCGCCACGCAGTACGCCGCCCTTGAGTTTGAAGTCCTGAAAACCATAACGCTGGTGCGCGGCTTCAGCCAGGCGTACCACAGCATCAGGGGTCAAAGCGACTTCGTGGCGCAGGCGGAACCAGTCGTTATCGGCATCCGGTTCGCTGCGATAGGCCAGAATGGTCTTGTGCTGATCGCCCACGTAGAACAGATAACCCAGCATTTCCACCTGATCGCGCTGCTGACCCTCACCCAGCAAGGCGGCGACGGGCACGTCTAGATGTTGGCCGAGCAGGTCGAGCAGGGCGGCTTCCAGTGCGGTAACCGCGTGAATGGTGATACGCAGGTCGAAGGTCTGCTGACCACGGCCACCCGAGTCACGTTCGGCGAAGGCCTTGCGCACGTCATTGAGGATCTTCTGATACGTGCCGATGCTGCTGCCGACCACCAGCGCACGGGCGTCTTCCAGAGTCTGGCGGATCAGGTCGCCGCCCGGCACTTCGCCGACGCCGGTGTTTCCGGCGTTGTCCTTGAGAATGACGATGTTGCGGGTGAAGTAGGGGCCGTGCGCGCCGCTGAGGTTGAGCAGCATGTCGTCATGGCCGGCTACCGGCACGACCTGCATCTCGGTGATGACAGGCGCCTTGGCAGTGACGTTGGCGTGTTGAGCGTTCATGGTGAAATCCTGTGCGAAATTGTTGTTGGAATGAGCGTCAGTGAGTCGCGGGCGTCTGCACGGCGGCGACCGGCGTCGCGCCGGGCTTTGGCTTATTGCGGGCGGCAAAGACGATGACTGCGGCAACCAGCGACGTGACGGTCAAGCCGTACAGGCCGCCCTGAATCGAGCCGGTGTGCTCTTCCAGCAGGCCGAAGGTTGTCGGCGCCACAAAACCACCGAGGTTGCCGACCGAGTTGATCAGCGCGATCACCGCAGCGGCGATTCGGGCATCCAGATAAGCCTGGGGAATCGGCCAGAACAGTGACGAAGCCGACTTGAAGCCCAGCGCCGCAAAGCAGATGGCGACAAACGCAAAGATCGGGCTGCCGGTGGTGGACATGAACATGCCCGCCGCGGCAATCAGCAGTGCTGCAGCAACCCACGCCTGCTGACGCTTCCATTTCGCCGACAGCGTGGCGAAGGCGTACATGCCGATGATCGACAACAGCCAGGGGATCGAGTTGAACATGCCTACTTCGAAATCGGTCAGGCTGCCCATCTTTCTGATGATGCTCGGCAGCCAGAAGGTCGCTGCGTAGATGGTCAGTTGAATAAAGAAGTAGATCAGGCAGAACAGGATGATCTGGCCGTCCTTGAGCAGTTTGCCGATGGACGCCTTGACCGGCGTGGCGGCTTCGCGAGCGGCCTGTTCGGCGTCGATGGCGTTGACCAGTGCGTCCTGTTCTTCACGGGTCAGCCACTTGGCATCGTGCGGTTTGGAATCCAGCCAGAACCAGACGAAGAAACACAGGCCCACCGAGAACATGCCTTCGATGAAGTACATCCACTGCCAACCTTTCATGCCGAACCCGGTGATCTGCAACAGCAGGCCGGACAAGGGGCCTGAAATCAGTGAAGCGATGGCCGAACCGCTGAGGAAGATGGCAATCGCCTTGCCACGCTCAACGCCCGGCAGCCAGCGGGTGAAGTAGTAGATCACGCCCGGAAAGAAGCCGGCCTCGGCCACGCCCAGCAGAAAGCGCAGGATATAGAAGTGGGTTTCGTTCT
Source organism: Pseudomonas sp. CDFA 610 (assembly GCF_021147865.1). NCBI lineage: Bacteria > Pseudomonadati > Pseudomonadota > Gammaproteobacteria > Pseudomonadales > Pseudomonadaceae > Pseudomonas > Pseudomonas sp. CDFA 610. The sequence continues at coordinate 282,000 of NZ_JAGTPM010000007.1, read as the reverse complement.
GGATGAAAGCCATGCCGGCAGCGACCAGGCCCCAGGTGAGCATGATCCGCGTCAGCCAGATTCGGGCGCCGACTTTTTGCAGCAGGATGTTGGAAGGCACTTCGAACAACGCGTAACCGATGAAGAACAGCCCGGCGCCCAGGCCGTAGGCCGCAGCACCGATGCCCAGATCGTGCTCCATGTGCGAACGCACGAAGCCGATGTTCACCCGGTCGATGTAGTTGACGATAAACATGATGACGAAAAGCGGCAGGACATGACGTTTGACTTTCGATACGGCTGAACTCAAGACCGAATCTGCGCCGTTGGCCATCCCGGAATTGGATGTGCTCACAGTTGAATCTCCCACTCGTTGTTTTTATGCGGGTATGTGCGAGGTGTGTCCCTCGCATTGTCGGTCATCATACAAGTTGGGTGCGCTTGCGCAAGCCCCTACGATAGTCTGATTACGATTAATTCTTGCGTTCGACCACGAAAGGTTTCCGTCGTTTGTCGTCGATTTTATTCAGCCTTTCCTGAGTAAAAGCCAGGTAAATAAAGGGTTTTACGCGAAGGGTGAGTGCCGGTGGCCGTTACTGGGCAGTATTTTTCTCGCGGATCGCTTCATAAAAAGGCGGACAGAATGACAGGCGAAACTTTGACAAGATCGATTCACTTGTAATACAAGTCAGACAAGTTCTGTTGGTCCTGAAACTCAAGCCCCATGCGCCTTTGTCGGCCATGCCGCTGCGTTACGGGTTCACCAGGCGGCGCACAATCAGACAAGCGACAGACAACTTCAGGACAACCTTCATGCAAGAGCCCGCCAGCACCGCGCCCAAACGCCGTCAGCACAGCCTGGCCACCGATCTGGTCACCGAACTGAGTCAGCGCATTCTGCTGGGCAAGATTGCGCCGGGTGAGAAGCTGCCATCGGAAAACCGGATTGTCCGTGAGCACGGGGTCAGTCGTACCGTGGTCCGCGAGGCGATTTCCAAGTTGCAGGCGTCGGGGCTGGTGGTCACTCACCATGGTATCGGCACCTTTGTGCTGGAGCGCGGCGACCAGACGGGGTTACGCCTGAAAGTCGAAACCGTGTCACGGGTGCGCGACATCATCGAGTTGCGCATCGGTCTTGAAACCCAAGCCGTGGCGCTGGCAGCAGTGCGCCGTACGGAAGAGCAACTGGCAGCCATGCGTCAGGCACTGGACGATTATCAGGACCTGCTGGCCAACGACGACAGTTGCGTCGAGGCGGACAAGCGCTTTCACATGCTGATTGCCGAAGCGACCGGCAATCCGTATTTCATGGAAATCATGCAGCATCTGGGCAGTGCGATCATTCCGCGCAGCCGCATTGCCTCAAGCGAGCGGGCTGGCAATAATCTGGCGCATCAGGGCTATCTGGCCAATCTGGAACACGAAGCGCTGCTCAGCGCCATCCGCCGCAAGGACCCGGACGCGGCGCGTGCAGCGATGTGGACCCATTTGAGCAACAGCCGCGAGCGTCTGGTGCCGCAGGATTAGTCCTCGTCTGCATGCCTGAGCACGCGCAGCATCAGTTGCGTCTGCCACTCGAAATAGGGATTGAAGGTCAGTCGCGAGTGGATCTTGCCCGGCTCACGGTATCCCCAATCCGAGTACCAGACCGGCTCGCCTGCCATGCATTTCGCGGTGTTCTCGTCGGTCTGGCCATTCCAGCAGATCCGCTGCGTGCCGTTGACGCCGTACAGCGGGTTGTCCGGGGAAAACAGCAGGCCCATGTGCGAGAAACGGCTGATGCGGTATTCCGGCAGGTAATCGCTACGCACCTCGACCCGTGAAGTGCGCGCAGCCTTGGCGGGCAGGTCGCCGTACCAGATCAGGCGGCTGTCCGGGTGGCTGAAGCGTTCGTTGAAGGTGTCCAGTACGTAGGCGGTGTCCAGCACCGAGTCGTGCTGGGCGATGGCAATGAATACCGGTTTGTCGTATTTACGTTTGAGCAGGCGATTCTGGGCCAGTGCGCTGCTGCGGTAAAACTGGGCGAACCCGTTGGTAGGCACGTTCATGTAACGCAGCGGCGTCTGCATCGGCCGCAGACCCTCCTTGGGGGCTGCAAGCAGCCATGGCCTTGCCCAGCCGATCCAGGGGGTCAGCCAGGCGTAACCGCTGTCGGAGCGAAAGGCGGGGGAGAACAGCAACAGTCCGGCAATGTCATCATGGTCGTAGGCATAGTCCAGCACCAGATTGGCGCCAGTGGAAAAACCGCCCAGATACACGTTGGGCACTTCCTTGCCGAGCAGGTTTGCCTGCTCGCGAACCACCTGCTGCCATTGCTCCAGCGTCACGTCGAGCATGTCTTCGGGTTTGGTCCCGTGACCGGGCAGCAGCACGGTGCGGACGATAAATCCCTGATCGGCGAGTCGCTGGCCTACGTCGTGAAATGACCAGGGTGAGTCACCCAGGCCGTGCACCATCAGCACCCCGCCTTTGAGAGCGCCGCTCGGTGTCCACTGCTGTGGCGCATTCCAGTTCAGTTCGGCCTCATGGTCTGACGTCTGGAAGGTGCGCTGGGAGCGGATCAGCTCGCGGGTCTGCTGACGGTAATCCTCGAAGCGTCTGGTGGGGTCCTCACTCTCGGCCATTGATGTGCAGGCTGAAAGCGTGAGCAGGGACAGCAGGCTGGCGAGTCGCGATCTGATCAAGTTCTGGAAGCCTTCTTGCGGGGTTGATTGGGGCATGCAGCTTTGATGAGGAGGATGCTCAGCGCTCACCGTTATACACACGTCTGCCAAACACTGATCGTGCCCACCGCTCTGCGTGGGCATGCATCGCGTGACGCTCTGCGTCACCTTCGAGCGCGGACGGCGTTCCCACGCCGCAGCGTGGGAACGATCAAAAAGCTTACCCGTGGGAGGGCGGCGGCTGGCTGCCTGGGCACTATGCCATGCGCATCGCGCTCATCAGCCGTTTCAGGCACACTCGCTGCCTCAATAACTTCAACAAAATGTATCTGCATGCCTACTCACTCCAAGCCCTTCGTGGCACCGGGAGTTCTTCATGTTTGCGCTTGATCGGGACCTGGCTCAGGACATCGTCGACCGCGCCATGGCGATTCTGCCCTATAACGTCAATGTCATGGACTATCTGGGGATCATCATTGGCAGCGGTGATGCCGAGCGTCTGTGCACTCGACACGAAGGCGCTCAACGGGTGCTCGCCAACAGCCAGGTCTTCGAAATCGATTCCCGGGCTGCCCTGCACCTGGGCGGAGTGAAGCCTGGCGTCAATCTGCCGCTGATGCTCGATCATAAACTGGTCGGCGTGCTCGGTATCACTGGCGAGCCGGACGACGTCCGCGTCTACGGCGAATTGGTGAAGATGACCGCTGAAATGCTCATGGAGCAACGTCGTCAACAGGCTGACCGCCAATGGCGCCTGCAGCGAAGCGAGGATCTGCTGGCGCGGCTGTTGCTGCCCGATTGCCCCGAAAGCCTGGTCGACGAAGCCCGTCAACTGGGACTGCAGCCGCAATTGCCCCGCCAGGCGGTGCTGATTCAGTTGGGGGTGCAGGCCTCTGCGGCCAGCCAGATTGCCGGATGGCTGGGCTCACGCTATGCCGACAGTTGGCTCGTGCTGCGTGAGCCGACCTTGCTTTACTGGTGCCGCGCGGTAGGCAAGGATCGCGACGATGCCGCTTTACTCAAGCAATTCGAGGAGCATCACTGGCCAGTCATGCGCATGGCCACGGTAGAGCCTTCGACGGACCTGCCCGAGTTGCGCCACGCCTGCGCGGCAGCGCGAGACCTGCTGGATTATGCTGCTCAGGCCCACCCGAAACAGCGCCTGGTGCGGCTGGCGGATCATCGTCTGCCCGTGCTGTTCTGGCGTCATCGGCATGACTGGCTGGCGTCCGAAGTCGCCGAGCCCGTGGGCCGTTTGCATAATCAGGGGCAGTTGCTCGAAACCCTGTGCAGTTGGTTCGATCACAGCGGCGAAAGCCAGGCCTGCGCCGATGCGTTGGGTATCCATCGCAACAGCCTGCGCTACCGATTGGAAAAGATCGCTGAGCTGACCGGCTGCGACCCCTACAAGACCGTTGACCTGCTGCGTCTTTATCTAGGGGTGCAGATGACTCCGCGACAGGGCTGAAACCAGGTTTTGTTCAAATGCCCGATCAGCACGCCGAATCGTTGTGCGCCGGGCAGGCGGCAAAGCGGGGCAGGGATGAGAACATCCGGTCACGGACATGGAGAACAACAATGAAAATAGTCATCGCCCCCGATTCCTTCAAAGACAGTCTCAGTGCCCAGGCCGTCGCCAACGCAATCGCCAGTGGCCTGGCTGAAGTCTGGCCCGATGCCGAACTCGTCAAGTGCCCCATGGCCGATGGTGGTGAAGGCACCATTGAAGCCTTGCTGGACGCCTGCAAGGGTCAATGGATGAGCGCACAGGTCAGCGGCCCGTTGGGCGACCGCGTCGAGGCTCACTGGGGCTGGTTGGCGCAGAGCCGCACCGCGATTATCGAGATGGCCATGGCCAGCGGTCTGCAACTGCTTACCCTCACGCAACGCGATGCCTGCCTGACCAGCACCGCAGGTACTGGTCAGTTGATCTCGGCCGCACTGGACGCCGGTGCGCAGCGGGTCATTCTGGCCATCGGTGGCAGTGCAACCAACGATGGCGGCAGCGGCATGATCTCGGCATTGGGGGCGCGTTTTCTCGACCGTGACGATCGGCCATTGCCGGGCGGCGGCCTGGCCCTGGCCGATCTGGCGCGTATCGACCTGAGCGGTCTGGACCCAAGGCTGGCAGGCGTGCACGTTGAAATTGCAGCCGACGTCGATAACCCGCTCTGCGGTCCCAATGGCGCATCGCATATCTTCGGTCCGCAAAAGGGGGCGTCGCCCGATCAGGTGCTGGCGCTGGATGCCGCGCTGGCGCATTTTGCCGACCATTCGGCCCGAACGTTGGGGCACGACCTGCGTGACAGTCCCGGCAGCGGTGCGGCGGGCGGCATGGGTTTCGCCGCCAAGGCCTATCTGAATGCATCGTTTCGTGCCGGGGTCGAGGTGGTGGCAGACCTGACGGGTCTTGAGCAGGCACTGCGCGGTGCCGATCTGGCGATCACGGGCGAAGGCCGTTTCGACGCCCAGACCTTGCGCGGCAAGACGCCTCTGGGCGTTGCCCGGGTTGCCCAACGCCAACAAGTGCCGGTCATCGTGCTGGCCGGAACGCTGGGCGAAGGCTACGAGCAGCTTTATCAGCACGGCATCAGCGCCGCATTCGCGTTGACCAGCGGCCCCATGGACCTCGAAAAGGCCTGCCGCGAAGCGCCTCGCCTGCTGCATGAGCGGGCGCGGGACGTGGCGCGGGTGTGGCAGTTGGCGGCCTCGAAATGACGCTTGGCGTCAGTGCAACTGCCCACCACGTCTTCGACGTAGCGCTGTCGCGCGTCAGACACCGGGCGTCGTGGAAGCGAACCGGGCGGCAATCCGACGATTGAATCGACGTGTGGGTTGTGCAAGTCGGTATCAAGTGCATGGAAGCAGGCAGGCATCCCGCCGTGTCGAGCGTGTTCATCCGTCGGACCGGAAGTAGAAAATGAAATGATGGCCGATGACCTAAAGAACTGTCCGACAATGTCGATATGCTTGGCGGTTGTCTGACAACCAATGATGCCCACACTGCCTTTCCAAATATAAAGAGCCCTGGCCATGAATTTACGCAAACTCACGATCGCCCGCCGTGCGGGTCTGGGTTTTACCCTGATATCCCTGTTGGTCGCGTTGCTGGGCTGGTTTGCACTGGTGCAGATGTCTGCCATCCGTGAGAGCGAGGTGGCCGTTGAAACCAACTGGGTGCCGAGCATGCGGGTGGTCAACGAAGTGCGGGAAATCATGCTGCGCATTCGCACCATCTCCCTGCGTATGGCACTGGACACAGACCCTGCAAGCATCTCCACCTACCGTGGCCAGATGGACGTGCGCCTGGGCGACTTGGCCAAGAAACTCGATATTCTCAACGGTTTTGTCGACACGCCGGAAGAGAAGGTCCTCGCCGATCAGTTTCTGGTCACCATGGGCCAATACCGTACCGCGCTGGATCAATCTTTCGTGCTGGCTTCTCAAGGCGACAGCAAGGGACTGAACAAGCTGTTGCTGGCCGACATGAAGCAGATCGTCGACGGTTCCGGGAAGCAACTCAATGACCTGGCTGATTTTTATGTCACCAAGGTCGATGCGGAGGGCAAGGCGGCCGAGGCTCAGTACAAGGCGTCGCGCAGCATCGTTCTGGCGTTTGTCGTACTCGCCGCGCTGGGTACCATTGGTCTGGCGCTGTGGTTGACCCGTAGCATCGTCGGCCCGCTGCAGCGCGCCGTCAGTGCCGCCGAGCATGTGGCTCAGGGCGATCTGACCCAGAACATCGCGGTCGATGGCAACGATGAGGTCACTCGCTTGCTGCGGGCACTGGAGCAGATGCAGGGCAATCTGCGCGAAGCGCTGCGCCACATCGGCAGCTCCGCCGGTCAACTGGCGTCCGCCGCCACCGAACTGAACTCGGTCACCGAGGACAGCTATCGCGGGTTGAACCAGCAAAACGCCGAAATCGATCAGGCCGCCACCGCCATCAACGAAATGACGTCGGCAGTTGAAGAAGTGGCCCGCAATGCAGTGTCCACCTCAGACGCGTCCAGCCACTCCAGTTCGTCGGCGCAGGCCGGGCAGAGCCGGGTGATCGAGACGGTTCAGTCGATCCAGACCCTGACCGAAAACGTCCAGGCCACGTCGGTTCTGGTGCAGAACCTGGCGGATCAGTCTCAGGACATCGGCAAGGTGCTGGATGTGATCCGTTCGATCGCCGAGCAAACCAACCTGCTGGCGCTCAACGCCGCCATCGAAGCGGCGCGCGCCGGGGAATCGGGTCGTGGTTTCGCCGTGGTGGCGGATGAAGTGCGGGCGCTGGCGCATCGTACCCAGCAGTCGACGCTGGAAATCGACTCCATGGTCAACGCCATGCGCAGCGGCTCGGCCCAGGCGCTGGAGTCCATGAACACCAGCCGCGACCGCGCCAGCTCCACGCTGTCGCTGGCCAAGGGGGCAGGCGAATCGTTGAGCGAAATCACCTCGTCCATTAACCAGATCTCGGAGCGCAACCTGGTGATTGCCAGCGCCGCCGAAGAACAGGCCCAGGTCTCGCGTGAAGTGGACCGCAACATCGTCAACATCCGTGACCTGTCCATGCAGTCGACCCAGGGCGCCAATCAGATCAGTGCTTCGAGCCACGAACTGTCGCGTCTGGCCGCTGATCTGAACCAGGTGGTGGCTCGCTTCAAGGTCTGAAAAGCCGACATCGACAAGGCCTGAGCGCGCTTGCCGCCAACCGGCCGGGCGCGCATTATTGCACCCGGTCGCGAAGACCACCGTGCAGGTATGTCTATCGATGGAGGCTGCTCAGCGTCATGAACAATAACAAACAAACCTTCAGCAGTTGGCTGCGCTCGCCAGCCCATCATCAATGGCTGTCCCAGGAAGGCAGTCGCCTGCTGGCCTTTGCCAAGGCTGCGAAACTGCAGAACGGTTTCGGCAGCCTTGATGACTACGGCCGTCTGATGGTGGGAGCCACCGCCGAAACCATGAACACCGCACGCATGACGCACTGCTTCTCCATGGCCCACGTGCAGGGCATTCCCGGTTGCGCCGCACTGGTGGATCACGGCGTCGCTGCGCTCAGCGGTTCATTGCGCGACGCCGAGCATGGCGGCTGGTTCAGCGCGGCGCTCGAAGACGGTGGAACCACCGACAAGCAAGCCTATCTGCATGCTTTCGTCGCACTGGCGGCCAGTTCGGCGGTGGTGGCCGGAAGGCCCGGTGCGCAGGCACTGCTGTCGGATGCGATTCAGATCATCAACACGTATTTCTGGGACGAGGCCGAGGGCGCGATGCGCGAGTCCTTCGCCCGTGACTGGAGCGGCGAAGAAGCGTACCGCGGCGCCAACAGCAACATGCACAGCACCGAGGCGTTTCTTGCCCTGGCCGACGTGACGGGTGACGCGCTCTGGCTGGATCGTGCATTGAGCATCGTGGAGCGTGTGATTCATCAGCACGCAGGCGCCAACGACTTTCAGGTCATTGAACACTTCACTCAGGACTGGACGCCACTGCCGGATTACAACCGTGAGAATCCTGCCGATGGCTTCCGTCCTTTCGGCACCACGCCGGGCCACGCGTTCGAATGGGCGCGTCTGGTGCTGCACCTTGAGTCAGCGCGCCGTGATGCCGGGCGCTCCAGTCCCGAGTGGATGCTCGAGGACGCCCGTCAGTTGTTCGCCAACGCCTGTCGCTATGGCTGGGACGTCGACGGTGCGCCGGGTATCGTCTATACGCTGGACTGGGAGAACAGGCCGGTGGTTCGCCATCGTCTGCACTGGACGCACTGCGAAGCGGCTGCGGCTGCCGCGTCATTGCTGCAACGGACCGGCGAGCAGCAGTACGAAGACTGGTATCGGGTTTTCTGGGAATTCAACGAAACGCTGTTCATCGATTACGAACACGGCAGCTGGCGTCATGAGTTGAATGAACAGAATATTCCCAGCGAAGACATCTGGCCCGGCAAGCCCGACCTGTATCACGCGTATCAGGCCACGCTGCTGCCGGTATTGCCGTTGTCGCCAAGCCTGGCCAGTGCACTGGCGGGGCTGGACTGAGGCCGCGTCTGAAACCTCAGTGTAACGCTGCGCGCTTGTCGGTCAGGCGGATGATCTGTCTGGCCAGAAAGCTGCCGGTGAGGATCACGCCGAACAGGCGCAAGGTCTGCATGGCCAGCACGAAGCCGACATCGGCGTGGGTGTCGATGGCGATGATCGCCATGGTGTCCAGGCCGCCGGGGCTGGTGGCCAGGTAAACCGAAAGGTAGTCCTTGCCCATCATCATGGCGATCAACCACGCGGACAGGGCGCACAGTACGATCAGCACCAGCGAGGCCAGAATCATCATCGGCATACGCCGCCAGACATACAGTACGGTGGGGCGGTCGAAACGCAGGCCGACGTAGCAGCCAATTGCTCCGTAGCCCAGTGGCAGCAGCCATTGCGGGATGGTGATCTGCAGCATGCCACTCAATTGCAGCGCGCCGCCCAGTATCAAGGGCATCAGCAAGGCACCGGCAGGCAACTTCGAGCCCAGCAGGACGCCGACCACGATGACCGCAAGACTCAGGCCCAGATCCAGCACGCTGGAGCCTTGCAGCAACACTTGGTTGCCGTGCGCCTCAGTGCCGCTGCTCGATGCGCCCATGAAATGGCTGACCAGCGCGCCGATCACGACCACACAGACCACCCGCACATACTGCATCGTCGCGACGACCCGCGAATCGGCACCGTAGTCCTCGGACATGGCGACCATTGCCGAAGCGGCGCCCGGCGATGTGCCCCAGGCTGCTGTGCTGCTCGGTATGCCGGCGAAACGCACCAGCAACAGGCCGACGGCGGCGCTCAGCACGACGGTCAGCAGCGTGGCCAGCAACATCACATGCCAGGACTCGAGGGCGGTCATCAGCACGCTGACGGACATGGCGTGCGCAATCAACACACCCACTGTGCCCTGGCCGAATTGAAAGAGTCGTTTGTTCATGCGAATCGTGGCGCCCGACACACCGAAACCGATAGCGACCAGCATCGGCCCGAGAAACATCGCCGCAGGCATGTTGATCAGTTTCAGCAGTTGGCCGGCACTGCCAGCGAGAAGGATCAGACCCAGCCACTGAGCCGGCGGGGAAAGGGCGGGAAGAGACAGACTGTAAGCACGTTGCAAGAAGATTCTCCCTGTTGTTGCGAGTGTTGCGGGTTGATCTACAGGCACGCTGCCCTGATCAAGTACGACAAGTATCGACATCACAACCCATCAAGTCTATTTTCTAATAATCATGAATTGATAACTTTGGTTGATAGATATGGACCTGCGCGATCTGACGTATTTCGAAACCATCGCCGAACTGGGCCACTTGGGCCGGGCGGCTGAAAAGCTCAACCGCAGCCAGCCCGCGCTGACCAAAAGCATTCAGCGACTGGAAGAGTCGTTCGGCACCAGACTGTTTCAGCGAGACGGTCGGCGTATCAAACTGACCCCGGTGGGCGAACTGCTACAGGCGCGGGGCAAGGAGCTGCAACAGAGCATCGCCCAGACCCAGCGCGAGGTACGGGATTTTGCCAGCGGCATGGTGGGCAACATCCGCGTCGGCTGCGCGGCCACCATGGCTGAACACCTGATGCCGAAGCTAACCTCGGCCTTGTTGCAACGCACGCCGGACGTGACCTTCAAACTGGTGATCGGTCAGGACGACCTGCTGCGCGAATCGCTACGTTCGGGGCAGTTGGACATGATCATCTGCGCGCTGGCGCCGGACAGCGAAGGCGTCACCAGCTTTGCGGTGCTTGAGGACGAAGCGGTGGTCATCGCCAGCAAACAGCACCCGATCTTCAAGAGCACACCTCTGCAAATGAGCGACCTGTGCGCCTTTCGCTGGGTGTTGCCACCGGTCAGCGTGTCGTCGCGCAAATGGCTGGATGCGACCTTTGCCGCGCACGGCTTGCCGTTGCCCACGGTGCAGATCGAAGCGAATTCGATCTCGCTGTTGCCCAACCTCATCGCCCAGAGCAACCTGTTGAGCTTCGTCGCCCGTGAGTCGCTGGAGTTCGGCAAGACCATGCAGCACCTGCGCGAGGTGCCGCTGGAACAGACCACCATGAAGCGCACCATCGGCGTCACCCTGCGCAGCGGTGGCTACCTGTCGCCGGCCGCGCAGGGCATGCTGCAGATGCTGCGCGACAATGGCGGAGACTTTCTGGTGTGGGCCTGAATATCTCGGCTTCGGGTGCTGGTTTTTGGACGCCGCTGGGTTAGTCTTTGGTGATGCGGACACCTGGAGTGTGTCCGATTCGTTGACGACTCACAGGAGCATCCAGATGATACAGACGTCTTCACATGCACAGATTTACGCGACACGAGACACCCATCACTTCGGCGGCGACCAGTCACCCCTGAACGACGCAGACGCCGATGAAGACAGCGATCCCGAGGCCTATCTCGATCTGGACATCCTCGGTCTGGACGACTTCGTCGACGCAGACAAGCTCGACCCGATCGTGACGGGTGATATCGGATCTTCCACATTGGGATGAATGGTTCGGTGCTGGCCGGACGATGTAGGCGAATGTGACGCGTGGCGTCACGGGCGGCATGCCTGCGCTCCAGAAACACCGCCGATCCCCGTTACCGCTTGCTCAAATACAACGCCAGCGCCTCAGCCCCAAGCTCCACCGTTGAGCTGCTTCCGGCCCAGCTGCAGGCGAGCATCAGGTTGCGGGGCAAGGCGAAGTCCTCCACTGAAAAGCCGTTATCGTCGAATCCGTGCTTGTCGTGCGGCACCAGATCCCGCAGCGAATCCACCGGCTCGAAATACGCCCACACCGGCTTGTCGAGCGCCACCGCCATCCCCACTTCGAAGGCGGTGCCTGAATCCGGCTCCAGACCTCGAAACACGTTCAGATTGGCGAGCACGGCAGTGCAGCGCTGAATCATCGCCACATTCATCGCATAGATCTGCTGCGCGGTTTCATGAGGAGACAGGCCGGGCGTCACTTCGTTATCGAACGGAAACAAACCCTCCAGGCCATGTGCGGTACACAGCGCTTTCAGGTAACGGCCGTGCTCGATGGCGTCCGGACGGAACACGTCGAAACCTGCGAGATAAACCAGAGGTGCCTGCATTACGGTCGCTCCGCCATTGGGAAAATCGCATTGATTCTACGGTGGGCAGTACGCTGAATGAAGAGCGCCATTGATCGGCCCGCATGTAGACAGTGGCTTTTTGGGCTGGCATCTGTACGGATAGCCAGTATCCTTGACCAGTCTGTTCACCGAACCTGTGACCGTTGGCCTTGAATACTTCACCTCTCGACAATCCGTTTTATTACCTGGAAAACTTTCGCCAGGTGCTGGACTGGATCGCGCAGCGTTACGACGACCTGCTCGACGAATCGGAGCGCCAGTTCATCGAGGCGTTTGCCGGGCTGCCGGTGGCCGCTCAGGGCTTGCTGGTGCGAATGGTCATGCGCAAGGGCACCTTGTTTCGGGCGAGCAAGCTGAGCTACGACGAAATAGGTGACCCGATCGAAAGTGCAGGCCCGCTGATTGAATTGGGATGGGTCGATGACCGTCCTGCGCTGGGTCTGGATGAGCTCTTCCAGTTGCTGCGCAAGGATGAGTTGAGCCAGTGCTTCAAGGCGCACGGCGTGAAGAGTGCCGAGCGCAAGGAGCTATGGTTCGACCGCCTGCAGCCACTCTATACAGAGTCCCGATCCCTTGATCTGTGGCATGCCTCGTTACCGGACGCCGTGTTTTCTCTGAAGGTCATGCCGTTGTGCGACCGTCTGCGATTGTTGTATTTCGGCAATCTCTATCAGGAATGGTCCGAATTCGTGCTGGCCGATCTGGGTATCTATCGCTACGAGAAAGTCGAGTTTTCCATGGATTCCCGGGCAATCACGACGCGGGAAGATATCGAGGTCTGCCTGCAATTGCATGCTTGCCGCGAAGCACTGGAAACCAGTCTTGCGCTGCATGATCTGGCTGAGCAGACCATTGCCATTCACTGCCGCAGTCCCTGGCTGCAGATACGTCGCGCCAAGCTGCTGTTTCGCATCGGTCAACAGGCCGAGCGACTGCAGGACTGGCTGCTGGCGCTGTCTGTTTACCGGCAGTCCAGCTACCCTGGTGCCCGCTCGCGACAGATCCGGGTGCTGGAGCGTAATGAACAATACGCCGAGGCCATGGCGCTGTTGCAACAGGCCCGGCTGGCGCCGGAAAACGATGCTGAGGTTCAGCATCTGGCGCGTGTGTTGCCACGCCTGCAGCGCAAGCTGGGCCTGGCAGCCGAACGCCGTCGTGCGGCGAGGGTGGTCGAGCGCATGGACGTGCAAGTCACGCCGTTGCCTGGCTGCAGTGTCGAATACCTGATCCGCGAACACTTGCAGCAAGAGGGCGGCGAGGTGCATTACGTCGAGAACACGCTGATCAATTCCCTCTTCGGACTGTTGTGCTGGTCGGCGATTTTCTCACCCTTGCCGGGTGCTTTTTTCCATCCGTTTCACAGCGCCCCGAGCGATCTTTACAGCCCGGATTTCTACGAGCGCCGTGCCCACCTGTTCGACGGCTGTCTAGCCCAGCTCGAATCCGATGCATACCGCGCCACCATCCTTGAGAACTTCCTCGGCAAACATGGCTTGCAATCGCCCTTCGTGTTCTGGGGCGCGCTGACGCCCGACTTGCTGGAGCAGGCGCTGGCTTGCCTGCCCGCCGAGCATCTACGCCACTGGTTTCGTCGTCTGCTGCAGGATATCAAGGCCAATCGCACAGGAATGCCGGACCTTATCCAGTTTTTCCCTGAGCAGCGCGGTTACCGGATGATCGAAGTGAAAGGGCCCGGGGACCGCTTGCAGGACAATCAGTTGCGTTGGCTGGATTTCTGTGCGGAGCATGGGATGCCGGTGCATGTGTGCTATGTGAAATGGACGCTGGAAAGGGCCGAGGGAGGAGATGAGACGCAGGGGATGTTGCAGGAAAGCTGTATTCAAGCCTGAAAAAAAGAGGAGGCGAGGCGGTCCTTGAGGGTGCTTGGGACGGGCCGCCGCGCTGCGCTTATGTGTTCTCGATCAAGATCGGAATCACGGTGCGCTGTCGTCGTCATCGTCCTGATCGTCACCATCGGTATCCATCCCGGCCTTACCGGAATCATTCGTCTTGTCGCGCATGCCGCTGTTGTTGCCTGGCTGAGGATCCATGCCTTTGGTGCCCGGGCTGGTGCCCTGAGTGCCTGGGGTCGTGCCGTCAGTATTCTTTTCCATTCCCGTGCCCGGCACTTTTGGGCCGCTGCTGTCAGGATTGGTCGGCCCGGTCGAGCCTGCGAGTACGCCTGCACTGACGCTGCCCAGCAGCGCTGCAAGGGTCAATGCGCCTACTGTTTTCAGGTTCATTTCTGCGATTTCCTGTGAGTGTGGTCCGTACATTGATTGAGCGCGCGACGAGGGCGCTGGTGCCAGTCGGCCGACCAGTGGCAGGGGAGATTCCCGGCCACTGTCATTCGGATAATCAGTTGACCTTTGGCTTCTCGGTCACGCCGCTCTTGTCGTGCGTACCGTGGGTGCCTTTGTCATGGGTCATGGTGCCAGAGCCGTTTTTCATCGACTTGTTGGTCTGCTCACCTTGTTGTGTGCCTTTGGTGTTGGACGAGTTGCGATCTGCCGGCGCCGAATTGGTACCTGGCAGCTTGGTCGCGTTGTCGTTGACGGGATTGGCAGGCGTTGGCGAGGTTTCAGCAAAGGCAGCACCCGATGCAACGGCCATCAGGCCAGCGAGGGTCAGGGCAGTCAGTTTGGTCTTGATCATGATGCGTACTCCAATTTTTTTAAGATACCCCTGTTGGTCATTGGCCACTTGCCATAGGTGCCAGCGATCCCGACGAACGGTAGCACAATGATTATGCCCAGATTTAATACCACCCCTTTATTAATGTCTCCGAATTGTTCTCCAATGGGTGGGAGAGAAGCGAGTAAACAGGGAGTGAAGTACGCAGTTTTCAGTCGATCTGGTTATAAGCATTCGCCGCTCGGAAAACCTGAGCTTCTAAAACGGCACATTTTTTTACACTTTTATAACGGTGATAGCTTTGAGCCATATTGTGATGAGTGGCACATGGCTAGCCATTGAATCAGCCCCTTTGAGGCCCGGAAACATTGAGCGCGGAGAATTTTCAATAAAAAAAGAGTGTAGGAAATTGACCATAAAAAGCGACGTCATTCGAGGCTGCTCGACGGATTGTCATTAAACAGAAACATTTGAGCGTTTAAATCCGCCTCGGGCCTCCTCAAGTGGGCCACCACACAATCCCCTGGACTGAGGTATTACCGTGATTCTGCTGACTAAAAAACGCTTGTCGCTTCTGATCGCTTCGCTGTGCCTGAGCGGTGTAGCGCACGCGACTGATGTAACCGGCGCTGGTTCGAGTTTCGTCTTCCCGGTCATTTCCAAATGGTCCCAGGACTACAGCAAAACTGCCGACAACCGCATCAACTACCAGTCGATCGGTTCGGGCGGCGGTATTGCCCAGATCAAGGCTGCTACCGTCGATTTCGGTGCTTCTGACGCCCCGATGTCCGCCGAAGACCTGCAGGCTGCCGGCCTGGGCCAATTCCCCAGCGTCATTGGCGGTATTGTGCCGATCATCAACGTGGAAGGCATCGAAAGCGGCAAGCTGAAACTGGATGGCGAAACCCTGGCCAAGATCTTCATGGGCACGGTCAAGAAGTGGAACGACCCTGCAATCGTCGCTCTGAACCCTGGCGTGACGCTGCCTGACACCGCAATCACGGTCGTTCACCGTTCGGACGGCTCGGGCACCACTTACAACTTCACCAACTACCTCAGCAAAGCCAGCGCCGAGTGGAACGAGAAGCTGAAGTTCGGTTCGACTGTGCAGTGGCCAGCAGGCGTGGGCGGCAAGGGTAACGAAGGTGTTTCGGCTTACGTGAAGCAGATCAAAGGTTCGATCGGCTACGTTGAATACTCCTACGCTGTAACCAACAAGTTGTCCTACACCCAGCTGAAAAACGCTGCCGGCAAGTTCATCGCGCCGACCGCCAAGTCGTTCGCTGCTGCTGCCGACACCGCTGACTGGGCAAACGCCAAGGACTTCGGTCTGATCATGACCAACGCTCCTGGTGAAGAAGCATGGCCGATCACTGCCACTACCTGGATCATCATGTACAAGAAGGCCAAGAACGCAGAGAAGAGCGCAGCGGCTTTCGACTTCTTCAAGTGGTCTCTCGAAAACGGTCAGAAGCAGGCTGCAGAGCTGGATTACGTTGCCTTGCCGAAATCGCTGGTCGATCGCGTAGAAAACTACTGGAAAGCTGAATTCACCAAGTAAGTGATTCAAGCTTGTACGACCCCTGTCATCGGCCGCGATATCGGTCTGATGGCGGGGGCTTTTCCTTGCGAGTGGACTCAACATGACTGAAAACACCCAATACCTGTCCGCTGCCGTCAAAGCTGTCGAGACCGAAGGCGAGAAACGCGCCAGACGGGATCATCGCCATGACCTGTGGTTCAAGCGTTCATTGCAGGCCGCAGCCATGCTGGTGCTTGCTTTGCTGGGTTGTATTGCCCTGTCGACCCTCTGGGGTGGCAGTCTGGCATTCCAGACTTTCGGGTTTGGCTTTCTGACCAGTACCGAGTGGGATGTGAACGCCGGCAAGTTCGGCGCGCTGGTTCCGATCTACGGCACGCTGGTGACCTCTTTTCTGGCTTTGCTGATCGCCGTTCCGGTGAGTTTCGGCATTGCAATTTTTCTGACCGAAGTAGCGCCGCCGTGGCTTCGGATGCCCATCGCCTCGGCCATCGAGCTGTTGGCAGGTATTCCGTCGATCATCTACGGCATGTGGGGGCTGTTCGTGTTCGGGCCGTTCATGGCTGAGCACATGTCACCCTGGATTACCGAAAACCTGGGCGCGCTGCCGGTGATCGGCCCGATGTTCCAAGGCCCGCCGCTGGGTATCGGCATGCTGACGGCCGGTATCGTGCTGGCAATCATGATCACGCCTTTCATCACCTCGGTGATGCAGGAAGTTTTCCGCACCGTACCTGTCGCGCTCAAGGAGTCCGCCTACGCGTTGGGTGGCACGACCTGGGAAGTGGTCTGGGACATCGTGCTGCCCTACACCCGCTCGGCGGTGGTAGGCGGTGTGTTCCTGGGGCTGGGCCGTGCACTGGGTGAAACCATGGCGGTGACCTTCGTACTGGGCAACGCTCACCAGTTCTCGGCGTCGCTGATGATGCCGAGCAGTTCCATCGCTTCGGTCATCGCCAACGAGTTCAACGAGGCCTACACCGATATTCACCGTTCCGCGCTGATCGCTCTGGGCTTCCTGTTGTTTGTGGTCACCTTCATCGTGCTGGCCCTCGCACGTCTGATGTTGTCGCGTCTGTCGCGTAAGGAGGGGTTATGAGTCAGGACCTGACGGGCAGCGAGCGCATTTACCGTGTTCGCAATATCAAGAACAAGATAGCCATGGTGCTCAGTTGCGGCGCCACGGCGTTCGGTCTGTTGTGGCTGGTCTGGATCCTGCTGACCACCATTATCAAGGGCATCGACGCCCTGAACCTGCAACTGTTTACCGGTATGACGCCTCCGCCAGGCACCGAAGGCGGTCTGGCCAATGCTTTCTACGGCAGCGTGCTGATGTCCGGCATCGGGCTGCTCATCGGTACACCAATCGGCCTGATGGCGGGTATCTGGCTGGCAGAGTTTGCGCGCTACACCAAATTGGGCAATGCGGTGCGTTTCATCAACGACATTCTGCTGTCGGCGCCGTCCATCGTGCTGGGCCTGTTCGTGTACACCGTCGTCGTTCTGCCGCTCAATGCGGTGACTGGCCATCAGGTCGGCTTCTCGGCGATTGCCGGTGCGCTGGCGCTGGCGTTGCTGGTGATCCCGGTGGTGGTGCGTACCACCGACGAAATGATGCAACTGCAGCCCTCGACCATGCGCGAAGCCGCGCTGGCGCTGGGTGTACCTCAATGGAAGCTGACCCTGCAGATCGTTCTGCGCGCCGCCAAGGCAGGTGTCGTGACCGGCGTATTGCTGGCTCTGGCACGTATCACTGGCGAAACCGCGCCGCTGCTGTTCACCGCATTCGGCAACCAGTTCTGGAGCAGCGATCTGCTCAAGCCAATCGCCAGTGTTCCGGTGGTGGTGTTCCAGTACGCAATGAGCCCGTTCGACGACTGGCACTCTCTGGCATGGGCCGGTGCGCTGGTCATGACGCTGTTCGTACTGATACTGAGTCTGCTTTCTCGCTTAATTCTTCTGCGCAATAGGGCGTCCTGATGAACAACCTTTCCCTGGCCAACGAAAAGACCAAGATTCAAGTGCGCGGTCTGGAGTTTTTCTACAACAACCAGAAGTCGCTGAAGTCCATCGACATGACCATTCCCGAGAAGCGCATCACTGCGATCATCGGCCCCTCGGGTTGCGGCAAGTCGACCCTGTTGCGTGTGTTCAACCGTATTTACGCGATGTACCCGAAACAGGAAGCGCGCGGCGAAGTGCTGCTCAATGGCGAAAACATTCTGGCGCCTGGCTACTCGATGAACCGCCTGCGCAGCCATGTCGGCATGGTGTTCCAGAAGCCGGTGCCGTTCCCGATGTCGATCTACGACAACATCGCCTACGCCATCAAACACCATGAAAAACTGTCGCGTCGTGAAATGGAGGATCGCGTCGAGCAGGCACTGCGTGGCGCCGCACTCTGGGATGAAGTGAAGGACAAGCTCAAGCAGAGCGCCACCGGTCTGTCCGGCGGTCAGCAACAGCGTCTGTGCATCGCCCGGACCATCGCGCTGCGGCCTCAGGTGCTGTTGCTGGATGAGCCGACTTCCGCCCTGGACCCGATCTCCACCGGCCGTATCGAGCAACTGATCACCGAGCTCAAAGAGCAGTTCACAGTGATCATCGTGACCCACAACATGCAGCAGGCTGCACGCTGTTCGGATTACACCGCGTTCATGTTCATGGGTGAACTGATCGAGCACGGCGACACCGACACCATCTTCACCAAGCCTTCCAAGACCCAGACCGAAGACTACATCACCGGTCGTTTCGGCTGATCAGCCAGCCAGGGCGGGCGCTTCCCGGCGCTCGCCCATGAATTCCTCGATCCTGCTGCGCAACCAGCGTTCGGCAGGGTCGTTGTCCATCACGCTCAGCCATGTCATCGACAGGTCCAGTCCCGGCGTGGGGAAGGGCAACGGTTCGTCGTACACCAGTCCCAATGCACTCATGGCACTCGCCGCGTAATCGGACAGCCCCGAAATCAGGTCGGTACCGGCCATCAGCGCGGGCAGGGTGGTGAATTGCGGCACCGATAGCACCACCTGACGCTTGCGGCCCAGCGCGGTCAGCCACTCATCGGCGAAGCTGCTTACGCTGGCGACATGCGATACCACCACGTGCGGCCGCGAACAGTACTCGTCCATCGACATAGGGCCTGACGGTTTATCGGCCCTGACCAGACGTGGCTGAACATTGCGCAGCGTCTTGCGTTTGGCGTTGGCGGGCAGTTCGCGCGTCAGGCAGACCCCGACCGTGATGTCCCCCGACATCAGGACCTCGGAAATATTCAGGTAATCGACGTGCTTGACCACAATCACTACGCCCGGCGCTTCCTCGCGGATCGCCTTGAGCATGGCGGGGAACAGACCGAATTCGACATCGTCGGACAGGCCGATGCGAAAGGTCATCTTGCTCACCGAAGGATCGAAGTCCGTGGTCAGGCTCAGCGCTGTGGACATGGCGTCCAGAGCCGGCGTCAGGTGCTTGAGGATTTCATGGGCGCGAGCGGTCGGCTCCATGCGATGGCCGACGCGAATGAACAGCGGATCGTTGAGCAGGCCGCGCAGACGGTTGAGCGCCGCGCTGATGGTTGGCTGGCCGAGAAACAGTTTTTCCGCCGCGCGAGTCACATTGCGCTCCTGCATCAGGGTCTCGAAGACCACCATCAGGTTGATATCGGCCTTGCGCAGTTCATTGCGATTCATGTGGGTTCCTTGGCATCAGACAGGTTCATCCGGATGGCGCCTGCAAGAGGATGCGCCAGTCTAGGGACGCGCCGCAGGGGACGTCCAGCATTTTGCCTCGCAGCCCGGAAACGTCTTCTTACGTTTCCGTAGGTAGGAAAAGGGCGAATCTGTTGTGGGATCTGAGGTCTACTTCCGGGGTCGGAACGCCTATGCCTGTGTGTTCCGGCACTCTCTACCCATACCCCACAGGAGGTGCCCCTATGCGGGCTGCAAAGATTGCCGGTCTGTTGATGTCAATGACGCTGCCCTGCGTGGCGCTGGCTGAAACGCCCAGTTATGGTCAGCAACTGGAAGGCTTCACCTATCCCCACCCACTCAAGAAATTCGACTTCCAGTCCCAGGGCCAGGCGTTGGAGATGGGTTACATGGATGTCGCTCCCACCGGCAAGGCCAATGGCCGAACCGCCGTGCTGATGCATGGCAAGAATTTCTGCGCTGCCACTTGGGAAGACACCATCAAGGGCTTGAGCGCCGCAGGTTATCGAGTGATTGCCCCCGACCAGATCGGTTTCTGCACCTCGACCAAGCCTGGCTATTACCAGTACAGCTTCCAGCAACTGTCGGTGAATACTCATGCGCTGCTGGAAAAGCTCGGCATCGACAAGGTGTCGGTCGTTGGTCACTCAACCGGCGGCATGCTGGCCACACGTTATGCATTGATGTACCCGAAGCAGACCGAGAAGCTGGTGATGGTCAACCCGATTGGCCTGGAAGACTGGAAAGCGCTCGGTGTGCCGTACCGCACCGTGGATCAGTGGTATGAGCGGGAACTGAAGACCACCGCCGAAGGCATTCGTGCCTACGAGCAGAAGACCTATTACGACGGGCGCTGGAAGCCTGAGTACGACAAGTGGGTGGATATGTTGGCAGGGCTGAACAAAGGTCCCGGTCAGAAAGCCGTTGCCTGGAACTCGGCGCTGATCTACGACATGATTTTTACCCAGCCGGTGTTCTACGAATTCCCGAAACTGCAGGTGCCGACTGTGCTGATGATCGGTGACGCGGACACCACTGCCATTGGCAGCGACATCGCACCGCCTGACGTGAAGGCCAAAATCGGTCAGTACAAGGTGTTGGGCAAGCAGGTCACTGAGATGATTCCGGGTGCCAGGCTGGTGGCGTTCAAGGGTATGGGCCATGCGCCACAGATGGAAGAACCGGCTGCGTTCAATAAGGCGCTGGTCGAGGCGCTTGAATAATCCCGAAGCGTGCCTGATGGATACCTATCTATGAAAGGCGGCTTGCCGGCGATGGCGTCAGTTCAGTTGCTGATGTGTTGCATCAGCAACGCATCGCCGGCAAGCCGCCTCCCATGATCCCTTGATTGCTTCAGGATCTGCCAGGCGCTTGGCGCAGGGGTCACTGGCGATCAACTCAACAGCTGTGCAAACGCCTTGTCCGCCTCCAGCACCGCAGGCAGTCCGGCGAACAGAGCATCCAGGTCGATGCCTTCCATGATGGGGCCGTCGGACGCTTTCTGCGCTTCAGGTGTGGCGCCGCCGTGGGCTTCCAGTGCATCGGATATCACGATGGCCTGAGCGACGATGCGCGGCAACGGCGCGTCATTGGGGGCTTGCATCGGCTTGGCCTGATATGCGATTGCCTCTTGGATCACTTTGGGCAGTTGCCAGCGCCGCGCCAGTTCGGTGCCCACTTCCGGGTAGCCGAAACCCAGCTGCACGGTTTCATTGGCTGCGCGTCCGGCTGTCCCGGCCTTGGTCGCGCTGTTCAGACGTTCGGCTACTTCTGGCGCGCCGGTCTGGATCAACAGCTCGCCGATGTTGTGCATCACGCCACAGGTGAAGGCGATCTCTGCATCCGCACCGCTTTGCCTGGCCAGCATCCGGCAGATTCCGGCCACCTGGAAACTCTTCAGCCAGAACGCCTTGAGGTCAAAGCTCGGCCCCGCCTTGAACGCGCCGGTCACTGCCGATGCCATCACCAGCGTGCGCAGCGTGTTGAAGCCCAGGCGCATGGCGGCGTCTTCGATACTGGATGATTCACGGGAACCCCGGAAGCGCGCCGAGTTGGCCAGACGCAGGACCTTGGCGGCAATCACCGGGTCTTTCTCGATATTGCGCGCGATGCTTTCCAGGTTGGAGGAGGGGTTGTCGAATTGCAGCATCAGGTCCTGAGCCACTTTGGGAATGCTCGGCAGACTGTGCAAATCGTCAAACAGCTTTTCAATACTCATCATGGCGGGGACCATCCTCTGGAATACGGGATGATTTGACCATAGCCAGTTTTTTCCGCTCTGCACGTTTTGCCATCATTTGTGGGAAGGGTTTCTCACCCGGTTCGAAAATAAAAATAAAAGACTCGTCAAGCCTGGCCGATATACCACCAAGGGGCTGTTCGACTGTTTCGATTCGAGTTCCAGAAACCCCTTCGAAAAAGCGGCACCGTTTCTGAAGATTGTCTGGCGATCACTGGATCGTCCTTATTGTTTATGCCGTGGAAGTACTCGCTATGATGAAAAGCCTGGGTTTCAGCAAGAAAATCCTCTTGGCCGCAGCTTTGATTGTGATTGTCGCGTTCAGTGTGTTCATTGTCATCAATGACTATCGACAGCGTCAGTCGCTGAAGTCCAGTGTTCAGTCTGAGCTGCAACAACTCGGCACGCTGACTACACAGAATATTCAGACCTGGCTGGAAAGCCGCATCCAGTTGCTTCATTCCATGTCCCAGCAGATCGCCATCGACGGCAAGGAACTGCCGCAGTTGCAGCGTGCCGTGGGGCTTTCGGTTTACAGCGATAACTTTCAACTGGGTTATTTCGGCACCACCGAAGGCGTGATGCTCTCCAACCCGTCTGCGACCCGGCCGGCCGACTACGACCCGCGCGCCCGTGGCTGGTACAAGGCGGCTCAGAATGCGACAGGCACCATCGTTACCGAGCCCTACATTGCCGCTTCGTCCGGCAAGCTGGTCATGACCATCGCGACCCCGGTCAAGATCCAGAACCAGTTGGCTGGCGTGGCCGGTGCCGACATCTCGCTGGACAGCGTCAGCAAGATCATCAACTCGTTGAACTTCAACGGTCATGGCTACGCATTTCTGGTCAGCGCCGAAGGCAAGATTCTGGTGCACCCGGACAGCAAACTGGTGTTGAAAAACATCAGCGAAGCGTACCCGACCAATACGCCGAAGATCGCTACGGGCGTCACGGAGATCGATTCCGGCAACAAGCCGGAGATCATCTCGTTTACCCCGGTGCAGGGCGTTTCCACGGCCAACTGGTATGTGGCACTGGTGCTGGAACAGGACGCCGCCTATTCGATGCTCAGCGAATTCCGCGCTTCGGCCATCACGGCGATGGTCGTGGTGGTGGTAGTGATCATACTGCTGCTGGGCCTGCTGATCCGTGTATTGATGCAGCCACTGCACCAGATGGGTCGCGCGATGCGTGATATCGCGGACGGTGAGGGTGACCTGACCAAACGTCTGGCGATCACCTCGCAGGACGAGTTCGGCGCGCTGGCGCAATCGTTCAACCACTTCGTCGAGCGCATCCACGCGTCGATTCGTGAAGTTGCCTCCACGGCCGCTCAGTTGGGTTCGGTCGCGACGCAGGTGGTGAAGGTCTCCAACGCCTCGATGAGTAACTCCGACCAGCAGGCAAACCGCACCGAGAGCGTGGCGGCGGCGATCAACGAACTGGGCGCTGCTGCTCAGGAAATCGCGCAGAACGCAGCGCGCACGTCGCAGCAGTCAAGCGATGCAAGTGGGCTGGCCGGTGACGGTCAGGCGGTCGTGCAGCAGACCATCAAGGCGATGAATGAGTTGTCCGGCAAGATCAGCGAGTCGTGCGTGAACATCGAAAGCCTGAACGACAAGACCGCCAACATCGGGCAGATTCTTGAAGTGATCACCAGCATTTCCCAGCAGACCAACCTGCTGGCACTCAACGCTGCCATTGAAGCGGCACGTGCCGGTGAAGCAGGGCGTGGTTTCGCGGTGGTCGCCGATGAAGTGCGCAACCTGGCTCACCGGACCCAGGACTCGGCGCAACAGGTCCAGAAGATGATCGAAGAGCTGCAGGTCGGTGCCCGTGATGCAGTGATCAACATGACCGAAAGCCAGCGTCAGAGCGAAGACAGCGTGGGCATCGCCAACCGCGCCGGCGAACGTCTGGGCAGCGTCACCCGCCGCATCGACGAGATCAATGGCATGAACCAGTCGGTGGCCGCCGCGACAGAAGAGCAGACCTCGGTGGTGGAATCGATCAACGTCGATATCACCCACATCAACACGCTTAACCAGCTCGGTGTCGACAACCTGCGCCAGACCCTGGAAGCCTGCAATTCGCTGGAAGAACAGGCCGCGCGCCTGCAGCAACTGGTGGGCAGTTTCCGTATCTGATAGCGGCTGGGGCATTCTCACGCTCTTGTGTGGGGATGCCTCCCGGCGTCGGGCCTGACGCGCCTGCAACGCAACCTGCGAAAAACTGTTACGGGTTCGTCATCCCCGCTTCACGTCTCTGCAACACGTCCGGTTCAGTCTGGCTGACAACCGAATACGACCTGCACCGGGTCGTAGGGCAGACCGAGACAGACCATGACTCCAGCTATCCATGTCGAAGGGTTGAACAAGAGTTTTTCCCGTAAAAGCGCGTTGGTTGGCCTTGAGTTGTCTATACAACACGGCGAGATGGTTGCGCTGATCGGAGCTTCCGGATCGGGCAAGTCCACCCTGTTGCGGCATCTGGCCGGGCTGGCGTGCTGTGATCGGGAAAACGGTGGCCGGGTCAAGGTGCTGGATCGCGAGGTACAGGCTTCAGGCCGTCTCAACCGTCATGTACGCCGTCTGCGTGCCGACATCGGTTACATCTTTCAGCAATTCAATCTGGTCAATCGCCTCAGCGTGCTCGACAACGTGCTGCTCGGCTGCCTTGGCCGCATGCCACGCTGGCGCGGCAACCTGGCGCTGTTCAACACCGAGGAAAAGCAGTTCGCGATGACGTCGCTGGAGCGTGTCGGGTTGGCCGACCTTGCCGCTCAGCGCGCTTCGACCCTGTCGGGTGGTCAGCAGCAGCGCGTGGCCATCGCCCGTGCACTGACCCAACGCGCCGAAGTCATTCTGGCTGACGAACCCATCGCCTCGCTCGACCCCGAATCCGCTCGCCGGGTCATGGAAATCCTTGCCGACATCAACCGCCGCGACGGCAAAACCGTCGTCGTCACCCTGCATCAGGTCGACTACGCAATGCGCTACTGCCCGAGAGCTGTAGCGCTGAAAGGCGGGCACATCCATTACGACGGCCAGGCGCAAGGCCTCAGCGCTACCTTTCTCGATGACCTCTACGGCGCCGAACAGGGCAGCAGCCTGATCAGTACCGGGAAAAAGCTTCGCCTCGAAAAGCCTGCGCGTCTGGTGCTGGCCAAAGTCTGAGTCTCTTTTGCCGTCAGTCCCCCTGACATCAACCGCTGTTGCACGAACCTCACTTCAGGAGTGCTTTCATGTTCAACCGTATCGGTCGCGTCCTCGCGTCTGCCGCTCTGCTGGCCACTTGCGCAATGGGCACTGCCCAGGCGGAAGAGAAGGTCATCAATTTCGGCATTATGTCCACGGAATCGTCACAGAACCTCAAAACTATCTGGCAGCCGTTTCTGGATGATATGAGCAAAAAAACCGGGCTCAAGGTCAACGCGACTTTCGCTTCGGACTACGCGGGTTTGATTCAGGGCATGCGTTTCAACAAGGTGGACGTGGCCTGGCTGGGCAACAAGGCAGCCATGGAAGCGGTCGACCGTTCCAATGGCGAAATATTCGCTCAGACCTCCGCAGCCAATGGTGCAGCCGGTTACTGGAGCCTGCTGATCGTGCGCAAGGACAGCCCGATCAATTCCGTTGAAGACATGCTCAAGAACGCCAAGACCCTGACCTTCGGCAACGGCGACCCGAACTCCACCTCCGGCTATCTGGTGCCGGGGTATTACGTATTCGCCAAGAACCATGTCGATGCCTCCACCGCATTCAAGCGCACGCTGAACTCCAGCCACGAAGTCAACGCACTCAGCGTTGCCAAGGGGCAACTGGACGTGGCGACGTTCAATACCGAGAGCTGGGACCGTCTGGCAGTCACGCAACCGGACAAGGTCGAGCAGCTGAAAGTGATCTGGAAGTCGCCGCTGATCCCGGCCGACCCGATGGTGTGGAGCAAGGCCCTGTCGGACGAAAACAAGGCGAAGATTCGCGAGTTCTTCGCCAGCTACGGCGATACCGATGAAGAAAAAACCGTCCTCAAGAACATGCAGCTGGGCAAATTCCTGAAATCCAGTGACGACCAGTTGCTGCCGATCCGCCAGCTGGAACTGTTCAAACAACGCACCGAAGTGGTGGCCAGCACCACGCTCGATGCCAAGGAAAAGGAAACGCGTCTGAAAGAAATCGACGCCGGCCTGAGCAAGCTGCAGGAGCGCATTACCGAGCTGAACCAGCAAACGGCAACCCGCACCGCAGGCTGAACAAGCGGGGCGCGAACCTTCCGTTCGTGCCCCGACGGTCGCTATCAGGACATTGATTGCTATGAATACTCACGTCGCATACGCCCAGGTCGCGGGAAAACGCACCTGGCCTCGCTACCTCGGCTGGGGGCTGTTT
Organism: Pseudomonas sp. CDFA 610; assembly: GCF_021147865.1. Taxonomy (NCBI): domain Bacteria; kingdom Pseudomonadati; phylum Pseudomonadota; class Gammaproteobacteria; order Pseudomonadales; family Pseudomonadaceae; genus Pseudomonas; species Pseudomonas sp. CDFA 610. The sequence continues at coordinate 255,745 of NZ_JAGTPM010000007.1, read as the reverse complement.
CTGGTCGCACTGGCCTGGGCCTGGCAAGGTGCTGAAATGAACCCGATGTCGCTGGTACGAGATTCGGGAAACATGGCGACGTTCGCCTCCGACTTCTTCCCACCGGATTTCCGCGAATGGCGCAGTTACCTCAAGGAAATGCTGGTCACGATCCAGATTGCGGTGTGGGGCACGGTGCTGGCGATCGTCTGTTCCGTTCCGCTGGGCATTCTGTGTTCCGAAAACATTACGCCGTGGTGGATTCACCTGCCGCTGCGCCGTTGCATGGACGCTTTTCGTTCCATCAATGAAATGGTGTTCGCGATGCTGTTCGTGGTCGCCGTGGGCCTTGGACCCTTCGCGGGCGTATTGGCGTTGTGGATCAGCACCACGGGGGTGCTGGCCAAACTGTTCGCCGAGGCCGTGGAAGCCATTGATCCGGGCCCTGTCGAGGGGGTGCGTGCCACCGGCGCCAGCGCATTGCAGGAAGTCATCTATGGGGTGATCCCGCAGGTCATGCCGCTGTGGATCTCCTACGCTCTATACCGTTTCGAGTCCAACGTGCGCTCGGCAACGGTGGTCGGCATGGTCGGTGCAGGGGGAATCGGGGTGATCCTCTGGGAAAACATCCGCGCCTTTGCGTTCGTCCAGACCAGCGCCGTGTTGCTGGTGATTATCGTCGTCGTCAGCGTGATCGACATTGCGTCGCAACGCTTGCGCAAGCAATTCATCTGACCGGAGAGGGGTGTCCCGATGGGCACTTTTTTTAACCATGCAGTTGTCTAGACAAATAGAGCCGTTGTACCGCGAACTGGCCGACACGCTGCGCGCCGAGCTGGGCACTTACCGGCCCGGGGACTACTTGCCTGCCGAGTTTCAACTGGCCGAGCGTTTCAGCGTCAATCGCCACACCGTTCGCCGCGCTGTCGATGAACTGGTGCGCGAAGGCAGCGTATTGCGCCGTCAGGGCAAGGGCACTCAGGTGCTGGAACGTCCGTTGATCTACCCGATGCAGGCCGACAGCGCCTACAGCCAGTCACTGTCGGCGCAGGGCATCGGGGTCGAATCGATCCTGCTGCTGTGCCGCGACTGTCAGGCCAACGCCGAGGACGCCATGCACCTGGGGCTGAGCGAGCAGGCTCCGATGATCGAACTGCGTACGCTGCGCAAACTCGATGGTCAGCCCGTGAGCCTGATTCTGCATCGATTCAGCGCCGACCACCGCGAATTGTTGGCTGATTACCCAGGTGGTTCGCTGCGCCAGTACCTGGCCGAGCGCGAACTGCCGTTGACCCGTAAACAGAGCCTGATCGGCGCCCGACTGCCGACCCGCGAAGAAGCGGCGCAGTTGTTGATGCCACGCCATATGCCCGCGCTGACGGTCTTGACCGTCTCCTGCGACCGGTCCGGTCAGCCGGTGGAACTGTCCCGTTCCACCAGCCGCAGTGACCGCTTCCACTATCAAGTGACCACCTGATGCCGAGGTTATCCATGCAATCGTCTCAGCAATCCCCTCAACCCGATCCTGAAACAGCTGCCCGCCAGCGCTGGATGGGTGTGCTCGCCCGGGCGCATGTCGATGAACACAGTCGCGAGCATATGAAGCGCCACGAAGCAGCCTTGCGCGACATCGACTACCAGATGATCCGTGCGCCGGAAATCGGTATGACGCTGGTGCGCGGGCGCATGGGCGGCACCGGTGCAGCATTCAATCTGGGCGAAATGAGTGTGACCCGTTGTGTGATCCGCTTGGCGGACGGGCGCACCGGCTATAGCTACCTGGCCGGACGCGACAAGCACCATGCTGAACTTGCCGCGCTGGCCGACGCCCATTTGCAAGGCCCTCAGCAGGCATCGTGGCTGGCTGAACTGATCGAACCCCTTGCACAGGCACACGCCCGGCGCAAGGCCGACAAAGACGCAGAAACCGCCGCGACCAAAGTGGAATTCTTTACTCTGGTCCGAGGAGAAGACTGATGAACGCCGTCCTGTTGCAACCTGCTTTCACCGACCCGGTACTCGACGCTCAGCGCAGTTTTCGCGCCGCCCTCAAGGCGCTCGCCGGCCCCGGCATTGCCCAGACCTTGAACGCTGCGCATCAGCCACCCGCGCTGTCGGGACTCGACAGCGCCAGCCACGCGCTGTGCCTGGCGCTGCTGGACCTGGACACGCCGGTCTGGCTGGCGCCGGCCTTCGACACGCCGGCGATTCGCGCCAACCTGTCATTCCACTGCGGCTGCCCGATTGTCAGCGAGCGGCAGAACGCCCGCTTCGCTCTGCTTGATGCCACGGTCGCACAGGACCTGGCCGGGTTCGACCTGGGCAACGATCGCTATCCGGATCAGTCCTGCACGCTGCTGATCCAGTTGCCAGCCCTTGAGGGCGGAGCCCCGCTGGACTGGAGTGGCCCCGGCATCGAGCACTGCAATCGGGTGGCCTTGCCGCTGGAAAAGGCATTCTGGACCGAACGGTCGGCGCGCAACGACTTCCCGCGCGGGCTCGACGTATTCTTCCTGTCGGGCAGCCGGATGCTCGGCCTGCCACGCAGCACCCGCGTGCAGGAGTGTGCCTGATGTATGTCGCCGTCAAGGGTGGCGAACAGGCCATCGATAACGCCCACCGCCTGCTCGCAAACAGGCGTCGTGGTGATACCGCCGTTGCCGAGCTGGACGTCGAGCAGATCCGCCAGCAATTGCCGCTGGCCGTGGCCCGAGTCATGACCGAAGGCTCGTTGTACGACGAGCAACTGGCCGCGCTGGCGATCAAGCAATCGGCGGGGGACCTGGTCGAAGCGATCTTCCTGCTGCGCGCCTATCGCACGACCCTCACACGTTTCTGCGCCAGTCTGCCCATCGATACTTCGAACATGCAGCTCAATCGCCGCCTGTCCGCCACGTTCAAGGACGTACCGGGCGGGCAATTGCTGGGGCCGACCTTTGATTACACCCATCGTCTGCTGGACTTCACGCTGCTGGCCGAAGGGGAGCATCCGGGGCCGAGCGTAACGCCTGACGCCGCCCTCCAGCCGTGCCCTCGGGTACTGGGTCTGTTGGCGAAAGAAGGCCTGATGAAGCCTGAAGTTGACAACGACGAGCCGATCGCCGACATCACCCGCGAGCCGCTGGAATATCCTTCCAGCCGCGCCGAACGCCTGCAGGCTCTGGCCCGGGGCGACGAGGGTTTTCTGCTGGCGCTGGGGTACTCGACCCAGCGGGGCTACGGCCGCAACCATCCGTTCGCAGGTGAGATTCGGATCGGCGAAGTGGAAGTCTGGATCGAGCCCGAGGAGCTGGGCTTTCCCATCCTCATTGGCGACATCGAAATCACCGAGTGCGAAATGATCAACCAATTCGTCGGTTCGGCCACTGTGCCTGCGCAGTTCACACGCGGTTACGGTCTGGCCTTCGGCAATGCCGAGCGCAAGGCGATGGGCATGGCGCTGGTGGATCGCTCGTTGCGTGCCCACGAGTACAACGAGGAAATCCGCTCGCCGGCCCAGCAGGAAGAGTTCGTGCTGGCCCACTGCGACAACGTCGAGGCGGCCGGTTTCGTTTCGCACTTGAAGCTGCCGCATTACGTGGACTTCCAGTCCGAGCTGGAACTGATCCGCAAACTGCGCAAACCCACCGCGCCCGGGGAGAACGAGCAATGAGCACCCTAAACCCGCCCGTCGAGCGGGACACCGCGTACAACTTCGCTTATCTGGACGAACAGACCAAGCGCATGATCCGCCGCGGCCTGCTCAAGGCCGTCGCCATTCCCGGTTATCAGGTGCCGTTTGGCGGCCGCGAAATGCCGTTGCCTTATGGCTGGGGTACTGGTGGCATGCAACTGACTGCCGCGATTCTGGGTGCCGAAGACGTGCTCAAGGTCATCGACCAAGGGGCGGACGACACCACCAACGCGGTCTCGATACGGCGCTTCTTCGCCCGTACCGCAGGCGTTGCCACCACCGAGCGCACGCCCGAAGCGACGGTGATCCAGACCCGGCACCGTATCCCTGAAACCCAGCTGCACGCCGACCAGATCATGGTCTATCAGGTACCGATTCCCGAGCCGCTGCGCTTCATCGAACCGTCCGAAACCGAGACCCGGACCATGCATGCGCTGGACGATTACGGGGTCATGCACGTCAAGCTCTACGAAGACATCGCCACCTTCGGCCACATCGCCACCAGCTACGCCTATCCGGTGATGGTCGATGAGCGCTACGTGATGGACCCGTCGCCGATTCCCAAATTCGACAACCCCAAGCTGGACATGAGCCCGGCGCTGATGCTGTTCGGTGCCGGTCGCGAGAAGCGCCTGTACGCAGTACCGCCGTTCACCCGCGTGGTGAGTCTGGACTTCGAGGACCATCCGTTCGAAGTGCAGCGTTGGGAGCATTGCTGCGCGATCTGCGGCAGCCATGATTCCTTTCTCGATGAACTGATTCTCGACGACGCGGGCACCCAGCGCTTCGTCTGCTCCGACACCGATTATTGCGCCCAGCAGGCCAGCCAGCAGGAGAACGCCCGATGATCAGTGCCATGTCGGTCAATCCGACCAACGCGCCACGCCCCGAGTTGGACGAAGCACTGCTCAGGGTCCGCGGTCTGACCCGGCTGTACGGGCCGGAAAAGGGCTGTCAGAACGTCAGTTTCGACCTGTATCCCGGTGAGGTATTGGGCATCGTCGGCGAGTCCGGCTCGGGCAAGTCTACGTTGCTGTCGGTGCTCAGCGGCCGCTCCGCACCGGAGAGTGGCGGCATCGACTATCGCAGCCAGGACGGCACATGGCTCGATCTGTACAGCGCCAGCGAGGCGCAACGGCGCACCTTGCTGCGCACAGAATGGGGCTTTGTCGAGCAGAACCCGCGTGACGGCCTGCGTATGGGCGTGTCGGCGGGGGCCAACATTGGCGAGCGTCTGATGGCTCAGGGCGTGCGTAACTACCAGCAGTTGCGCGGTGCTGCGCTGGACTGGCTGAGTCAGGTGGAAATCGATCCGCTGCGTATCGACGATCTGCCGCGCACCTTTTCCGGCGGCATGCAGCAGCGTCTGCAGATTGCTCGCAATCTGGTCTCTGGTCCCCGGCTGGTGTTCATGGACGAACCCACGGGCGGGCTGGATGTGTCGGTGCAGGCGCGCCTGCTGGACCTGCTGCGCGGTCTGGTGCGCGAGCTGGATCTGGCGGTGGTGATCGTTACCCACGATCTGGCCGTGGCCCGATTGCTGGCAGACCGGCTGATGGTGATGCGCCGCTCGCACGTGGTCGAGGCGGGGCTCACCGATCAGATCCTCGATGACCCGCAGCATCCGTATTCACAGCTGCTGGTTTCCTCGGTATTGCAGCCATGATCCGCACACAGAGATAAGCCTGATGACTACCTTGATCGAGGTCCGTGACCTCTCGAAAACCTTCACGCTGCATCAACACAACGGCGTGGTGCTTAATGTGCTTTGCGGCCTGAACTTCTCGGTGCGCAGCGGCGAGTGTCTGGTGCTGGGTGGGGCGTCCGGCACGGGCAAGAGCACCTTGTTGCGTACCTTGTATGGAAATTACCTGCCCGCCGCAGGCAGCATTCGCGTGCAGCACGACGGTGAGTGGACCGAACTGGTTGGTGCCACGCCGCGTCAGGTGCTGGAAGTGCGGCGCAGGACGCTGGGCTATGTGAGCCAGTTTCTGCGCGTCATCCCGCGCGTGTCGAGCCTTGACGTGGTCATGGAACCCGCGCTGGCCCGCGGCTGGCCGCGCGAACAGGCGAGGGCGCGAGCCGAATTGCTGCTGAGCCGTCTGAACATCGCGCCGCGTCTGTGGCCGCTGGCACCCAGTACGTTTTCCGGTGGCGAACAGCAACGCATCAACATCGCTCGCGCGTTCATGGTGCCCTGGCCAGTGCTGTTACTGGACGAGCCGACAGCTTCGCTGGATGAAGCCAATCGTCAGGTGGTGCTGGAACTGATCGACGAAGCCAAGCGCGAAGGTGCCGCGCTGATCGGTATTTTCCATGACCGCGACGCCCGCGAATCGGTGGCCAGCCGTCAACTGGACATGACCCCGGTGGACCTGACTGCCAAGGAGTTGTTGCAATGTTGAACGAACAGATTTTCACCAACGCCCGTGTGGTCACCGGTGATGCGTTGTTCTCCGGAACGGTGGTCGTGCGCGACGGCCTGATCGCCGAGGTCGATTCGGGCCGCAGTCCGTTGAGTCAGGCGCAGGACCTGCAGGGTGACTACCTGCTGCCGGGGCTGATCGAACTGCACACCGACAACCTGGAAAAGCACCTTTCGCCGCGTCCCGGTGTGGACTGGCCTTCAACGTCGGCGGTGATCAGCCACGATGCGCAGATTGTCGCGGCAGGCATCACCACGGTGTTCGACGCACTGTCGATTGGCGACATCAATCCCAAGGGCAAGCGCATGCAGCAACTGCCTTCGATGCTTGCCGCCATTGCGGCGGCAAGCGATGCAGGCCTGACCCGCGCCGAGCATCTGCTGCATTTGCGCTGCGAAGTGAGTCACCCGGACACCCTGAGCGTGTTTCGCGATCTGGTGGATCAGCCGCTGGTTAAACTGGTGTCGGTCATGGACCACGCGCCCGGCCAGCGTCAGTTCGCGCTGGAGTCCAAGTACCGCGAGTACTACATGGGCAAATACCACATGAGCAGTCAGGAGATGGACGGCTTCATCGTCGAGCAAGTGGCCAATTCCATTGAGTACGCTGATCGATATCGGCGCGCGATTGTCGAACTGTGTCTGGCGCGCGGGTTGTCCATCGCCAGTCACGATGACGCTACCATGGCGCACGTCGAGGAATCGGCGGGCTTCGGCATGAACATCGCCGAGTTCCCGACCACGCTGGAAGCGGCCCGTGGCTGTCGGCGCCTGGGCATGAGTGTGCTGATGGGTGCGCCGAACATCGTGCGCGGCGGCTCGCACTCCGGTAACGTGGCGGCCGCGTCGCTGGCCAAAGAAGGGCTACTGGATATTCTCTCCAGCGACTACTATCCGGCGAGTCTTCTGCAGTCGGCGTTCATGCTGGCCGGACAGGACAACGACTGCGGGTTGCCGCAAGCCGTGAACATGGTCAGCCGCACACCGGCACTGGCGGCCGGGCTGGCTGATCGCGGTGAAATTCGTATAGGTCTGCGTGCCGACCTGATTCAGGCGCGCAGTCACGGCAATCTGCCGGTAATCGACAAGGTCTGGCGACAAGGCAAGAGGGTATTCTGATGGCAGGCAGGTTGATCTATCTCATCGGGCCGTCCGGTTCAGGCAAGGACAGTCTGATGGACGCAGCTCGCGACACCCTGGCAGAACGCAACTGCCGGGTGGTACGTCGGGTCATCACCCGTTCCGCCGAGGCCGTGGGCGAAGCGGCGCAGGCGGTGGACGTCGAGCAGTTCGAGCACATGCGCGAGCACGGCGCGTTCGCGCTGAACTGGCAGGCCAACGGCTTGCATTACGGCATCCCGATTGTCATCGATCAGTGGCTGCTGGAAGGCCATGACGTGTTGATCAACGGTTCGAGGGCGCACCTTGAGCGCTCGCAACGCCGCTACCCCAATCTGCTGGCGGTGCTGCTGACGGTGGATCAGGACGTGCTGCGTCAGCGTCTGCTGGCGAGAGGCCGGGAAAGCCTGCCGGAGATCGAGGCGCGGCTGGACCGTAACCAGCAATTTGCCGGTGATCTGCTGGCCAGCCACCCTGGTGTCTATCCGCTGGACAATTCCGGCGAGCTGCAGCAGACGGTTGCTGCGCTGGTTCGCTATCTGGAGAAACACCCGGCGTGCGCCTGACCCTGCTGGGGACCGGCGATGCGCGGCAAGTGCCGGTTTATGGCTGTCAGTGTCCGGCCTGTCTGGCGGCACTGAGCGACAGCACATTGCGTCGTCTGCCGTGCAGCGCGCTGATTGAATTCGACGACCAGCGCTGGCTGATCGACAGCGGTTTGACCGACCTCACCGAGCGTTTCCCGCCGCGCAGCCTCAGCGGCATCCTGCAGACCCACTACCATGCCGATCACGCTCAGGGCTTATTGCACCTGCGCTGGGGGCAGGGGCTGGTGATTCCAGTGCACGGTCCGATGGACCCGGAAGGGTTGGCGGATCTGTACAAACATCCGGGCATCCTGGATTTCAGTCAGCCGTTTGCCGCTTTCGAATGCCGTTCTCTGGGCGCTTTGCATGTCACCGCAGTGCCGCTGCAGCATTCCCGGCCGACATTGGGTTACCTGCTTGAAGGTGGCGGACGACGGATTGCCTACCTTACCGACACGGTGGGTCTGCCCGAAGCAACTCACGAGTACCTGCAACGCCTGCCGCTGGACGCCCTGATCCTCGACTGCTCCCTGCCTCCGCAACCCCAGCCCCCGCGCAACCACAACGACCTGACCCTGGCGCTGCACATCATCGAACAGCTGACCCCGGCCAAAGCCGTACTGACCCACATAGGCCACACCCTGGACGCCTGGTTGTCGGAGCAGCCTCGTTCATTGCTGGACAACATTGTGATCGCTCGTGACGGGATGGTGGTTTGACTCGTTTGTGGTTTGTCTCCGGACTCGGCGCAATCTTGCTGTGAGCGCCGGGCTGTGGGAGGTGGCTTGCCAGCGATAGCGTGGGTTCAGTCACTGAATTTTCGCCTGATAAGCTGCATCGCCGGCGAGCCGCCTCCCACAGGGATTGTGTTCGTTCGTTGCTACAGGTGTCGAAAAAACCTGCCCCTTCACTTAAGAAACGATATTTAGCGTCTGCCAAGTCAGAAGCAGCGTGCGTCGGCCAAATGCATCACATTTCGTTCGCTGATCGCCCACAAATTCAACGCCATACCGTTCCAAGCCTGCAGGCGCATTTTTATCCGCTTAAAGTCTGATTTCGAGCTGAAACAGTCTGCGACAATTTGTCATTATGAACCAGTTAGTACATTCTGCGCGGCTGTAAAAATCCGACAGGTTTGAAACATGACTAGCAAACAATGCACAGGGGCGGGCGGCAGATTCTGGCTGCTCGCATTGGGGGGGCTCATCGCGCTGATCGGGCTTGGCCTGGCAGGCGGGGGTGGTTATCTGGTGGCACTGGGTGGGAGTTGGTTCTTCCTGCTCATGGGCCTGGCGATGCTGATCAGCGGTGTGTTGATTGCGAGGCGGCAGCCCAAAGGCGCGCTGATCTATGGCGCGGCGCTGATCCTGACTGCCATCTGGGCAGTCTGGGATGCCGGTCTTCATTACTGGCCGCTGGTGTCCAGGGTGCTGACTTTTGCCGTGATCGGCCTGGTGGTTGCGCTGATCTACCCGTCACTGGTTCGCGCTTCCGGCGCTCAGGCCGGACGCGGTGCTTACGGCCTGGCAGGCATTCTGGCCATGGGCGTCGTGGCGACCATCGGCTACATGTTCGTGCCGACCCACGTGGTCAGCGCCAGCAGCGTGCCGGACATTGTGCCGGTTGCTCCGGGCAGTGAGCAGAAGGACTGGGCGCACTGGGGCAATACCCCGGCGGGCAATCGTTTCGCGGCACTGGATCAGATCAACAAAGGCAACATCGACAAGCTGCAGGTCGCCTGGACCTTCCACACCGGCGATATCCCACAGAGCACCGGCGCAGGAGCCGAAGACCAGAACACGCCGTTGCAGATCGGTGACACCGTCTACACCTGCACCGCCTACGGCAAGGTCTTCGCGCTGGATGCCGACACCGGCGAGCAGCGCTGGAAATTCGATCCCAAGGGCAGTGCGCCCAACTGGCAGCGCTGCCGTGGCCTGGGCTACTTCGCAACCCCCACAGCCGAGGCGAGCGCTCAACCTGCAGCCTGCGCCAGCCGTATTTTCCTGCCGACCGGCGATGCACGCCTGATCGCGCTGGATGCCAGAACCGGCGAGGCCTGCACGGACTTCGGCACCCAAGGCGTGGTTGACTTGAAGACCGACATGGGTGAGGTCAAGGAAGGTTATTACCAGCAAACCTCGACGCCTCTGGTTGCTGGCAACGTCGTGGTGGTGGGCGGCCGTGTCGCCGATAACTTCTCCACGGGCGAACCTCCGGGCGTGGTGCGCGCCTTTGACGTGCACAGCGGTGAACTGGTCTGGGCCTGGGATCCGGGTAACCCGAATACCAGCAAGCGTCCACCGGCAGGCGAGACCTACACGCGCGGCACGCCGAACGTCTGGTCGGCCATGTCCTACGACGCAAAACTGGGCCTGATCTACCTGCCGACCGGCAACGCCACACCGGATTTCTTCGGTGGCACGCGTACCGCGGCCGATGACAAGTGGTCCTCCTCGGTCGTCGCCGTTGACGTCAATACCGGTCAGGTGCGCTGGCATTTCCAGATGACTCACCATGATCTGTGGGACTTCGATATTCCGGCTCAGCCGCTACTTTACGACATCCCGGACGGCAAGGGCGGCACTCAGCCCGCTCTGGCTCAGGTCACCAAGCAGGGCGAGATTTTCCTGTTGAACCGCGAAACCGGCGTGCCGATTTCCCGAGTCGAAGAGCGTCCGGTGCCGCAGGGCAATGTGCCGGGCGAGCGTTATTCGCCGACCCAGCCGTTCTCGGTGGACATGCCGTCGATTGGCAACCAGACCTTGAAAGAGTCCGACATGTGGGGCGCCACGGCGTTTGACCAGTTGATGTGCCGCATTGCCTTCAAAGGCATGCGCCATGAAGGGGTTTACACGCCACCCGGCATGGACCATGCGCTGCAGTTTCCAGGCTCGCTGGGCGGCATGAACTGGGGCAGCGTGTCGGTCGATCCGACCAACAGTTACATGTTCGTCAACGACATGCGCCTGGGGCTGGCCAACTACATGATCCCGCGTGACAAGATCGCTGCCGGTGCCAGCGGCATCGAGATGGGCGTCGTACCGCAGACCGGCACGCCATTTGGCGCCATGCGTCAGCGCTTCCTGTCGGCGGTGGGTATTCCGTGTCAGGCGCCGCCGTTCGGCACCATGTCGGCGATTGACCTGAAGACCAAAAAGCTGGTCTGGCAGGTGCCGGTCGGCACGGTCAAGGACACAGGACCGATGGGTATTCGTATGGGGCTGCCCATTCCGATCGGCATGCCGACCCTGGGCGCTTCGTTGTCCACGCAGTCGGGTCTGCTGTTCTTCGCGGGTACTCAGGATTTCTACCTGCGCGCCTTCGACAGTGGTAACGGCGATGAGATATGGAAGGCCCGCCTGCCAGTGGGCAGCCAGTCGGGTCCGATGACCTACGTGTCGCCGAAGACCGGCAGGCAGTACATCCTGCTCACCGCCGGTGGAGCCCGTCAGTCGCCTGATCGTGGCGATTATGTGATTGCCTACGCGTTGCCCAAGTAACCTGTGGCAGGCCCGAGAAGCCGTGGCTGCTTCTCGGGCCTTATCCGATCAAGCTCACCAGCCACATCCATAACGGCAGTGTCGCGGCCGACAGCACCGTGGTCAGGCAAATCGCCGAGCTGGTTTTCTGCACATGCGGCACGCTGCGGGCAAAGCCCAGCACGTTCACCCCGGCAGGACCTGCGGCCATCAGCACCAGTACGCCTCGCGACAAACCTTCGATACCCAGCAGCATGCACGCCAGCAATACCAGCAGCGGCATCAGGAACAGCTTGCCGACGGTAATGCCCAACGCCTGCGGGCTGGGCGTCAGTTTGAAGCTGGACAGGTTGGAGCCCAGCACAATCAAGGCGCAGGGCAGCGCCGCCTGGGCGAGCCAGGTGGTCAGGTGATCGGCCCATTCGGGCAGCGCAAGGTTCGACAGGTTGACCACGATCCCCAACAACAGGCCAATGATCAGCGGGTTGGCCAGACTGGCAAACAGTGAGCGGGAGTTGAATGGCTGATCACCGGCCATGCTGTCGTACAGGCTCTGGAAGGTGAACAGGGTCAGGCTGTGCACGGCGATGACCGTGAACAGCAACACCAGCCCTTGGTCACCGAACACACCGACCACCAATGGAATGCCGATCAGGATGTTATTGGAAAAGCTGGCGGTCAGGCCGAATGGCGTCGAGTGGGTGCCGGAGCGGTGCATGATCAGGTTGATCAGCACAAACACGATCAGGGCAGGAATGAAATACGCTGCCAGCACCCGCAGGTCGAGGCCGTCGTGCAGCGGGGCCTTGACCATCCCGGTGAACAGCACCATCGGCAGGAACAGTTTGAAGGCCAGCACGCTCAAGGCCTTGGTGCTCTCGACGGTCAGTGTCTTGCGTTTGCCCAGCACATAGCCGAGCACGATCAACAGGAAAACGGGCAGGATGGCTTGCAGAACGGCCACGGGCTCTGGCTCCTTGAGAACATGGCCGCGCAGTATGAACGAGGGTTGCAACTTTACCTATGTTCCGCTGCGGCACACATCGCCCTTCACCTGGCTCTTTACATAGATAGCCCCTTACATCGCACCGATCTCCGGCCTGGCTGTCTGCGAGCCTTCGTAGACCGGCGGGTGGGTCACGATGTGCGTCAGGTCGACAGCCGAAGCCAGCAGTTTCTGCAGATCGGGACGCGGGCGACACACGCGTGAATCTGCCGAGGTGGCCTGCTCCAGTGCATGAGCGCAGGCCATCAACGCGGCATCGCCACGGAAGCTGCCGATCAGTTGCAGGCCGAACGGCATGCCCTTGTGATCGGTACCGCAGGGCAGCGACAGCGCCGGGTTGGTGGTCAGGGTGATGGTGTAGCAGAGCGCCAGCCAGCGGTAATAGTTGTCCAGGTGCACGCCGTTGACTTCACGCAGGTACAGCTCGCTCCACGGAAATGGCGACACCGGCGTGGTGGGCGCCAGGATCAGGTCGTAACGCTCGAACTGCTTCTGAAAGCTGCGAAACAGACGACTCTGCTCGGCATGTGCCTTCACGCAATCCTGCAGCGACATGGCCGCACCCATGTCGAAATTGGCGCGGGTATTGGGGCCGAGCGCGTCGGGATCCTTGTCGTGGGCGTCCTGCAAACCGGCGACGAAGGCCTCGGCGCGCAATACGTCAAAGGTGCGATGGGCGCTGCTCAGGTTCAGATCAATGGGCTCGCAGGATTTGAACAGTGATTTCAGGGCCCCGATCTTTTCCCGGAACACTGCACGAATCTGCTCGTCCACCGCGCAGGTGCCGAAGTCTTCGCTGTAGCCAACCCGCAATTGGCTCAGATCGATGGTGCGCGATGCGAATTCATTGTCTGCCACCGCATAGCTCAGCGGATCGGAGTGCGCCAGACCGGCGCTGGCGCGCAGTTGCAGCAGCGTGTCTGCGACGTTGCGCCCCATGGGGCCGACCACCGACAGCGGCGTCCAGCCAAGCTTTTTGCGCTCGCTCGGCACCAGGCCAGGAGAAGGGCGCAGGCCGACGATGCCGCACAGTGCGGCGGGGATGCGCAATGAACCGCCGGTGTCCGAGCCGCTGCACAACGGCACCATGTCCACCGCCAGGGCTGCGGCGGAACCGCCGGACGAGCCGCCTGCATTCAGTTCGGGGTTGAACGGGTTGCCAGTCGCGCCCCACACCACGTTCCGCGTGTTTGCGCCTGCGCCCAGTTCCGGGACGTTGGTCTTGCCGACCATGATCGCCCCGGCGCTGCGCAAACGCGCTACCAACAGATTGTCCTGGCTTGGGATATTGTCGCGAAACAATTGCGAGCCGTAAGTGGTAAGGACGCCTGCGGTTTCTTCCAGGTCCTTGATGCCAATCGGCAGACCATGCAACAAGCCCAGCGGCTTGCCGTGCATCACCGCCTGTTCGGCCTGCACCGCTTCCTGCCTCGCCCGCTCGAAGCAGGTTGCGGCGAAGGCGTTGATCTTCGGGTTGAGGGCTTCGATGCGCTCGATGCTGGCGTTCAACAATTCGACCGGCGATAGCTGCTTGTTGCCGATCAGGGCACGCAGTTCGGTGGCGGATTTTTTCAGCAGGTCGGATGAGGCAGGCATGGGGTTTCCTCAAGTAATCAGGGGCGGCTCAGGGCTCGTAATGATCGTCTTCGTGCTTCGTATTCAGCGCGTATTGTTAAACCCTGCAGCGACATCGGACAGTGGGAGGCGGCTTGCCGGCGATGACGGCAGTCCATTCACTGCGATGGCGCGTCGGAAATCGCGTCGCCGGCAAGCCGCCTCCCACAGGTTATGCATCTAATCAGGTACGTCCACATCCTCAATCCGCCAGCGCCACGATGGTGGCCACCAGCGCCTGGCCGCGTGGCACGAGGGTGTCAAGTTCCAGGTATTCGCGGTCTGTATGCACTTTGCCGCCCACCGGCCCCAGTCCGCACAGGGTGGGGATGCCCAGGCTTGCGGTGAAACCCGAGTCTGCGCAGCCACCGGTGAATTCGCCGTCCACGCTGAAACCCAGCTCCGTCGCGACGCTTTGGTAGCGCCGCAACAGGTCGGTGCTGTGCTGCGCCTCCATCGGCAGGAAGGTCGTGGCCTCCAGCAGTCTGGCCGAGGTGCCGGGCAGTTCCTCTGCATCGACGATGGCCCGAATGGCTGTGAGTATGTTGTCCCACTGGCGCAGTTCGATAAAGCGTACGTCGAGTCTGGCTGTAGCGGTCGGTGCCACGGTATTGCTGGAGGTTCCGCCCGATATCAGCCCGACGTTGGTGGTGATGCCCGCCGCGTAATCGGTCAGGGCGTGCAGCTTGATCACCTTGTGTGCCAGCGCCTCAATGGCGCTGGCACCGTCGGCATGGTTGACGCCAGCGTGCGCAGCCCGGCCGCTGACTTCGATGACCAGCGTCGCGCCGCCTTTTCGGGCGCTCACCACATTACCGCTGGCCCGGCCCGGCTCGGGATTGAGCACGGCGCGGGCAGCACTGGCATGACGTTCGATGTGCTCGCGTGCACTGCCTGAGCCGATCTCTTCGTCGCCGGTATACAGAATCTGCACCGGGAACGGCAACGGACCGGCGCGCTTGAGTGCCTTGAGCGCAAAGCAGTTCAGCACCAGACCGCCTTTCATGTCGGCAACGCCGGGTCCGTAGGCCAGCTTATCGTCACGCGTATAGCCACGGGTCGCGGTCGTGCCCTTGGGGAATACCGTGTCTCGATGCCCCAGCAACAGGACCGGCTTGCCCGGCCCACCCGGCAGCTCAGCCAGCAACACATCGCCGAAACCCTCGACCGCGATGCGTTCCACGTGTATCGCGTCGGCCTGTAACTGGGCCGCAAGCAGGTCGCCGACGGCATCGACACCGGCCTTGTCGTAGCTGTTGGAGTCGGTGTCGACCAGTTGTTGCAGCAACGCCTCCATGGCGTCGAATTGCCCGGCCAGCCATTGTGTCGCCTTGAGTTGTGCCTGATTCATTGGCCTGTTTCCTGTGCCTGATGTTCGCGGGCCAGGCGTGCGCCGTCATTGCCCAGGTCCCAGAATAGCCCGGCCATGATCTGCAGGCTTTCTTTCACGACCGGGGCCAGCAAATGCTCATCGGGCGCATGTTGCGAGCACGCCGGATAGGAATGCGGAACCCACACGGTCGGCAGGCCGAGTACCTCGGCGAATACATCGTTGGGCAATGAGCCGCCCAGGTTGGGCAGCAGCGCAGGTTTTTTGCCAGTGGTTCTGCTCAGCGACTCCAGCGCCCAGCCGACCCAGGGGCTGTCCGGGGACAGGCGCGTGGCGTGCATCACGTCCATGCGTGTCTGCTTCACCTCCACCTGAGTGAAACCCTGTGCATCCAGGTGCGCCCGTACAGCCGGAATGAACGTTGTGTAGTCGCTGTCGACCACGAAGCGCATGTGGCACAGCGCGTGTGCCTTGCCGGGAATGGCATGGACCGGAGCATCTGGATTGCCGGTCTTGAAGGCCAGAACGTCCAGTGTGTTCCAGCCGAAGACTTTCTCGCTCAATGAAAGCCCCGGCTCGCCCCAGTGCGGATCGATGACCGGATCGCCCGGGCCGCCGCCGACTTCGATATCTGCCAGTGCCGTGCGTACGGCGTCGGGAATGGCAGTCGGCATCAGCCCCGCGACTTTGACCCGACCGTGTTCGTCCACGAGGCTGGCAATGGCGTTGGCCAGAATGATGCCTGGGTTGGCCAGCAATCCACCCCAGTTGCCGGAGTGATGCGCGCCGTCGCGCAAGTGCACGCTCAGCTCGAAGTTGAAAACACCACGCGAGCCGAGAAACAGTGTCGGTCGTGCCGCTGCCAGACGCGGTCCGTCAGAGGCAATGAAAATGTCGGCGGCCAGATCTTGCGCGTGCTGCTGACAAAACAGGCTCAAGCCTGGCGAACCATCTTCCTCGCCCATTTCCAGCAGCAGCTTGACGTTGAAACCCAGCCTGCCGTCCCGCGCCTTGAGCGTCTGTTCAAGCGCCGTCAGGTTAATCAGGTGCTGGCCCTTGTTGTCCGCCGTGCCCCGGCCATACCAGCGCTCGCCGCGCTCGACCACCTGCCAGGGCGACAGGCCCGGCTGCCATTGCGCATCGTAGCCGCGCACCACGTCGCCATGCCCATAGCTGAGCAGGGTGGGCAGGGATGGGTCTTCGATCCGCGTGGCAATCATCAGCGGGCCGCGCCCGGCTACCGGGTTGTCGTGAAGGCTGGCGGTGAAGCCCAGCCGCTCGACCTGCGGCGTGATGAAGTCGGTGAGGTAGCGGTACAGCTCGGACAGGCTTTCCGGTTCCTGACTCTGCGTCGGATAGGCGACGCTCTCGCCGAGCAGAGCGAAGAATGCGCCGTTGTCGAACTGTTCGGTGACGTTGTCGATGGCGTGCGAGCGGCTAGTCATGAGGGAATCAGCTCCAGGGTTTTCGGGGTGTCACGCAGATGGCAACGGACGGTTCCGCCTTCCATGCTGTCCACTGCGGGGTAATGGTTCTGACAGACGTTCATGCAACTTGGGCAGCGCGGATGAAATGCACAGCCGGAAGGCGGCGACACGGGATTGGGAAACGCACCCTGCAGACCCAGCTCGGGAATGCCCAGATGCGGGTCAGGTGTGAGCACCGAGTCCAGCAGCGCCTGGGTGTAGGGATGACCGGGCCGGGCGAACAGCGATTCGCGGCTGCGCTCTTCGACGATCCTGCCCAGGTACATCACGGCCACCCGGTCGGCCAAATGTTCGATGACCGCCAGGTTATGGCTGATCAGCAGATAGGTCAGGCCGAACTCCTGCTTGAGGTCCTGCAACAGATTCAGAATCTGCGCCTGGACCGACACGTCCAGCGCCGAGGTGGGTTCGTCGCAGATCAGCACGTCCGGGCGCATCACCAGCGCCCGCGCTATGGCTACACGCTGGCGCTGACCACCGGACAGCTGGCTGGGGTAACTGTCGATGACCCGCTTTGGCAGGCCGACCACATCCATCATGTCTTCGGTGCGTTTGCGGCGTTCTGCGGTGCTGCCGATGTCGTGCACGATCAACGGCAGTGTGACGATCTCGCGCAGGGTCTTGCGCGGGTTGAGTGACGAGTAGGGGTCCTGAAAGATAGGCTGGATGCGCCGCGCCATCTCTTTGCGATCCGTTCCCGCCAGATGCTTGCCATTGACCAGCACGTCGCCACTGCTGGGCGCCAGCAACCCCAGCAGCATCTTGGCCAGGGTGCTTTTACCACAGCCGGACTCGCCGACCAGCCCCAGGGTTTCACCGCGCATCAGGCGCAGCGAAACACCATCGACGGCCTTGAGCGTGGCCGTCGGTTTGAAGAAGCCCCGGCTGATGGTGAACTCGCGGCGGATGTCACACAGCTCCAGGGCGATGTCTTTTTTTACGCCGGTTTTCAGTGCCTGATTCATGACCGTACGCCCTCGCGATGAAACACCGGCTCTTCGCCTGATTCCGCAAACAGACAGCGGGTCATGTGGTCGTGGCCGTTGACGGCCGGGACGTCGTCGGCGCAGGCAGGAATCGCTTGCGGGCAGCGGTTGCGAAACGCACAGCCGTGCTGCTCGCCAACGAGGCTGGGCACCAGACCGGGAATCGAGCCCAGCGGCTGGCCTGGCCGAGTGCGGCCCGGAATCGGAATGCTCGCCAGCAAACCGCGTGTGTAAGGATGCTGTGGGTTTTCGAACAGTTCGACGGCCGGTGCGGTCTCGACGATCTGCCCGGCGTACATCACCGCCACCCGGTCGGCGATGCGCGCCACCAGTCCCAGATCGTGGGTGATGAAAATCACCGCCAGCCCCAGTTCCTTCTGGATATCGCGGATCAACCGCAGGATCTGCGCCTGAATGGTTACGTCCAGCGCCGTGGTGGGTTCGTCGGCGATGATCACGTCCGGCTCGCACATCAGTGCCATGGCGATGATCACCCGTTGGCGCAGACCGCCCGAAAGCTGATGCGGATACTGGCGCAAACGCTCTCCGGCGTTGCTGATGCCGACCTTTTCCAGCATCTGCGCAGCCCGCAGCAGGGCTTCCTTGCGTGACACCTTGCGATGCCGGGTCAGCACTTCGCTGAGCTGATCGCCAATGCTGTAGGCCGGATTGAGCGAGGTCATGGGTTCCTGAAAGATCATCGCCAGCCGGTTGCCGCGCAGGTCACACATCTGGCGTTCGCTCTGGCCCAGCATGTCGATGCCGTCCAGGCTCAGCCGGGTCGCGGTGCGCCGGGCCTTGCGTGGCAGCAGGTCCATGAGCGCAAGCGACGTCAGGGATTTGCCGCAGCCCGACTCGCCGACGATGCACAGCATTTCGCCGCGTTCGACCTGAAAGTCCAGACCGCGTACCGCGTGCAGCGTGTCCTGCCCCAAGGGGATATCGACACGCAGGTTTTCAACATGCAACAGCGCCATGTCCGAATCTCCTCTGTCAGTTGCGCCCGTCGGGCAGGATCAGATCACGCAGGCCGTCGCCGACCAGATTGATGCCCAGTACCAGCACCATCAGCGCGACGCCGGGAATGGCGATGACCCAGGGGGAAAAGAACATGTACGGCTTGCCTTCGGCGATCATCAGGCCCCAGGACGGAATCGGCGGTTGCACGCCGACACCAAGGAACGACAGTGCCGACTCCAGCAGGATGGCGTGGGCCATTTCCAGCGTGGCGACGACGATCAGCGCACCGACCAGGTTGGGCAGGATTTCACTGGCCAGAATGCGCAGTGTCGAGCAGCCGAGGGCCTGTGCCGAAGCGACGTATTCGGCATCGCGAATCTGCTGCACGGCGGCACGCACGACGACGGCGAAGCGGTCCCACAACAGGCAGCCGAGCAGGATGATCACCACCTTCAGCGAACCACCGATCAGTGAGGCCGAAGCCAGGGCGATCATGACCACCGGCATCGCCAGACGTGTCGTGATCAGGTAGCTGATTACAGCATCCACCTTGCCGCCGAAGTAACCGGCGAGCAGGCCCAGGATGGTGCCGATGACGCCGGAAATCAGCGCCGCCGAGAAACCGATGAACAAGGAAATACGCGCGCCATACAGCAGCCGGGACAGGTAATCGCGCCCCAGCTTGTCGGTGCCGAGTACATAGTCCCAAGTGCCGTTGGCCATCCACACCGGGGGTTTCATGCGCAGCATCACATCCTGCGTGTAAGGGTCGTAAGGCGCGAGCCACGGCGCGAACAGCGCGCCCAGCACGATGAACGTCAGCAGTACGGCACCGATGGCAAATCCACGATGGCCGAAGCTCAGGCGTAACGTGCGAAATACGCTTCTGGCGGGCGGCTGGTAATCGTTGATCACCAGTGGCGATGCGGTGGTTGTGCTCATGGAACCTCCTATCTGACGCGGATGCGCGGGTCGAGCAGTGCGTTGAGCACATCGGCCAGCAGGGTGAGGACGATGTAGATCACGGCGATCAACAGCACGACCGCTTGCACCACCGGGAAGTCGTCACGGGCAATCGCGTCCCAGGCCAGTTGGCCGATGCCTTGCAGCGAAAATACGGTTTCGATGACCACCGAGCCGCCGAGCATGAAACCGAATTCGACGGCAGCCAGCGCGACGACAGGAATCAAGGCATTGCGCAGCGCATGCTTGAACAGAACCGTGCCGGGGCGCAGGCCCTTGGCGCGTGCCGTACGGATGTAGTCGGAATTGAGCACGTCGAGCATGCCGGCGCGGGTCAGGCGCATGATGGCCGGGGTGGCGTAATAGCCCAGCGCAATGGCCGGCATCACGAAGTGCGCCCAGGTTGAATTGCCCGAGACCGGCAGCCACTTGAGCGTCACGGAGAACACCACAATCAGCATCAGCGCGAACCAGAAACTGGGCATCGCCTGACCCAGCACGGCGATGCTCAGTGCCAGCCGGTCAATCCAGGTGTCGCGTTTCACCGCCGCCAGCACGCCCAGTGGAATGGCGATCAACAGCGCGATGCTCAACGCCATGGCACCCAGCCCCAGAGTAATCGACAGGCGCGAGGCGATCAGGTTGTAGACCGATTCCTGAAAGAAGAACGAATCGCCCAGATCAAGGCGCAATACATCGCTCAGCCACTCGAAATACTGGGTGACCAGCGGCTTGTTGAGGCCGTATTGCACGCGGATCTGTTCGATCTGCTCGCTGGTGGCTTCCGGGCCGCCAATGGCAGTGGCCAGGTCGCCTGACAGGTGCAGCAGGGAAAAGCTGATCACCGAGACGGTAATCGCGACGCACAGGGCAATTCCCAGGCGGCGCAGCAGAAATCCAGACATGGCACGTGACCTTGTATCCATGGGATGACGGGGTGAGCCGCGTCAGGCGCGGTCACCCATTCAGGACGTTACTTCCAGCTCGACAAGACGAAGCGCGGCAGCTCGTCCGGGTACGGCTTGAAGTTCAGGTCCGAGACATAGGCGTAGTTCATCGAGTAGTTGAACAGCGGTGCCCAGTACGCCTGTTCGCTGATGCGCTGCAACGCCTTGCGGTAGTTGTCCTTGCGCACTTGCGGGTCCAGCGCGTTGTCGGCGGTTTGCAGCCAGCCCTGGACTTGCGGGTCCTTGATGTTGTCGTCGGGGTTGCCCTTGAACCAGGTGCCCGCCGAGGCCGACGTGTCGAGGATCGAAAACGAGCCCCAGGCCTGGAAAGACATCGGTACCTTGCCGCCGCGTTGCTGGTCACGCAGGGCGGCGTATTTCAGATAGCGCAGCTTGGCGTTGATACCGACGGCACGCAGGTTGCCGATGATTGCCTCGACATAATCACGGTCTCGGTAAGCAAAAATCTCGGTTTCAAACCCGTTTGGATAACCCGCTTCGGCCAACAGGGCCTTTGCCTTGGCCGGGTCATAGTTGTAGACCGTGGCCGCCGTGGTGTCGCAACCGAACTGGCCTGGATAGCAGGCCACCTGCAGCGGTTTGCTTTCACCGCCCACCAGTTGGGTGGCCAGACCTTCGCGGTTGATGGCGTGATTGATCGCCTGCCGTACCTTCAAGTGCTTCATTGGCGAGTCGGCCGTCGACGTACCACGTGCATCGAGGATCAGAAAACCGATGCGCATCGTGGCGCCGCTGGTGACCACCAGATTGGGCATGGCCTTGAGGTTTTCTGCCTGATCCGGCGCGACACGCCAGGTCCAGTCGATGCCGCCAGTCATCAGTTCGGCAAGTCGGGTTTCGGCATCGGCGATCACGCGAAAGTTGATATGGCTGATCTTCGGCTGACCTTGCGGGCTGTCCTTGAAGTAGTCCGGGTTCTTGTCCATTTTCACACCTTCGCCGGTGGCAATGGCGGTGACCTTGTACGGCCCGGTGCCGATGGGGTTGCGGCTGAAGCCGGCGAGACCGACCTGTTCGAAGTACTTTTTCGGAAACATCGGCACCGCGTTGGACAGGTACTCCAGTGCAGGCGGGAAGGGCTTCTTCAGGTGCAGACGGACGCTGTAGTCACCGAGTTTTTCGGCACTCTTGATCCAGTCGACGTTCTGCACCGTCACCACCTTGGATTCGGGAGACACCACGTAATTGAGGGTGAACACCACATCATCAGCGGTGAATGGATCGCCGTTGTGAAACTTCACGCCTTCGCGCAGTTGAAAATCGATGGTGGTGTCATCGACCTGTTTCCAACTGGTCGCCAGCATCGGTTCGTACTGACCGCTGTCGGGGTTGCGATAGACCAGGTTGTCCCAGATCAGGCGTCCGAGGATCACGCCTTCGCGCAAGTCGTTGTGGTAGGGACTGATATTTTCCGGCTCGCTGTCGGAGGCATAAACCAGTGTGTCGTCGGCCTTGCCGGCGAAGGCGGAAAAGCTGCTGAACAGGCCCAACAGCGCGATGCTGCGAGCGAAACCCTTGATGCCCATGCCGTCGTCTCCCTAAGGCAAAGTGATTGGATCAAAGGGCAGTTGGGTCGCAAATGCGAGAAGAGGGGGTATGTCTTGAGCGGCCATGATTTTCTTTTGGTCTAGCCGATGGCCTCGACACGACTCTAGGCAAAGCGTATCAATGCCACAAGTACAATATTTCGAACCTTTCATTGCCGAAAAGGCAACACAGGAGTCGCGATGCAACTTTACGGCGTTCAATCCACGGCCCTGCGCTATTTTCTGGAGGTGGCCAGGTGCGGCTCGATCAGTGAGGCATCAACCCGGCTCAATGTTGCGTCCTCGGCGGTCAGTCGACAGATCAGCAAGCTGGAGCGCGAACTGGACGCCGTCCTGTTCGAGCGTCAGGCGCGGGGCATGGTGCTCAGCGAAGCGGGCACACGGCTGGCGGCCTATGCGCGCAAGTCGCAGCTGGAAGCCGAGCAGGTGGTGCTGGAAATTACCGAGTTGCAGGGGCTGCAGCGAGGTCATGTGCGACTGGCCTGTTCCGAGGGATTTGCCCTGGATTTCCTGCCGCAGTGCATTGCCCGTTTCAGGCAGGTCTATGAAGGCATCCATTTTTCAATGGAGGTCTGTGCGCCCGCGCAGGCCACCGAACGGGTGCGTTCGGGCGATGCGGATCTGTGCCTGACGTTCAGCCTCACGCCGCAGAATGAGATCAAGGTCGAGCACGTGCACAGCGGCGCGATCTGTGCGGTGGTCAGCCCCAACCATCCGCTGGCGTCACGCAAGGAAGTGGCGCTCGCCGAGTTGCAACCCTATGTCATTGCCCTGACCAACACCGATACCACGCTGCGACAACTGTTCGACATCTGTTGTGGCGTGCAGGGCCTGATGTTCGATCCGGTGCTGACCAGCAACTACATCGGGGCGCTGCTGCGCTTTGTGCGCGAGGAGGGTGGAATCAGTCTGTCCAGCGAAATGACCCTGGACAAGCGCGTGCAGGAAAAACAACTCGTTTCCGTACCGATCAGCGATGAGGGCATGAAGGCGCGACGCATCGAACTGCAGAGCATGGCAGGGCGCAACCTGCCGGCGGCCGTATCGGCATTCCGGGACTTTCTGATCGAGGAACTGGTGAAGACCTGAAACCTGTTGCCGGATTGTTCTTCGAGTGCGTCCGCAGGGTCAGGACGGACCCTGTGTTCGGTTGATGCCGTTGGTGTTGATGATGTTATAGTGTAACGAATTTGTGCGGGGCGGATAGACGCCCCATGACATCAGGCGTCGCGTCCAAGCGAGGCCAGCCAACGAGACGACCGACTTACATGAACAACTCTCTCCCTGATGTTGCCCTGACGGAAGCGTCCTCGGCCCTGATCGCCCTCGACTGGGTCGGCATGCAAGCCATCGAAGTGCCGATACGCTTGAGCGAGGAGGGGGTCAGCCATTCGGTGCATGCCTACGTTGACTTGCACGTTGACCTCGCCGATCCGAGTGTCAAAGGCATTCACATGTCGCGGCTGTACCGCTTGCTCGACCGGTTTGCCGAAGAGCGCGAGCTCAATGTCGCGTCCCTGTCGGACCTGCTGGAGGCCATGGTTGAAAGCCACGCCGGTTGCCGTTCGACCCGCTCGCGTATCAGGCTGAACTTCAACCTGCTGTGTCGCCGTCCCGCGCTGGTCACCGAAGGACTCAGCGGCTGGAAATCCTATCCGGTTACCCTTGAAGGCCTGTGGGAAGCGGGGCGTCTGTGCCTGGATCTGTCGGTGGGCATTACCTATTCCTCTACTTGCCCATGCTCGGCGGCGTTGTCCCGACAGTTGCTGGAAAGCGCGTTCATCGCCCATTTCGACCGCCAGACCTTTGTCGACACCATGCAGGTCGCGAACTGGCTGCGCACCAACGGCTCGATGGCCACGCCGCACAGCCAGCGCAGCGTGGCGACGGTCCAGGTGCGTATTGCAGAAGACGCCACCGGGCTCGGTTTGATGGCGCTGATTGAGGCCACCGAACGTGCTCTCGGGACGCCAGTTCAGACCGCCGTCAAGCGCGCCGATGAGCAGGCATTCGCCCGGCTCAACGGCCAGAACCTGATGTATGTCGAAGACGCTGCTCGCAAGATCCAGCAGGCGCTGGAAGGCCTGTACACCGCTTCCAGCGTCGGCGTTCGCCATTTTGAAAGCCTGCACCCACATGACGCCGCTGCACAAACGTCCAACTACCCGACCTGAGGTTTGCCACCGTGATCCGTAAAAACCCGTCCGGCCATTTGCCGGTGATCGCCGAATCTGCCTACATCGACAAGACCGCGATCATCTGCGGCAAGGTCATCATCAAGGACAATGTTTTCGTCGGGCCCTATGCGGTGATCCGTGCCGATGAAGTCGACGCCTCGGGCGACATGGAGCCCATCGTGATCGGCGCCAACTCCAACATCCAGGACGGTGTGGTGATCCACTCCAAATCCGGTGCTGCAGTGACCATCGGCGAGTTCACGTCGATTGCCCACCGCTCCATCGTGCACGGACCGTGTCAGGTCGGTGACCGGGTATTCATCGGCTTCAACAGCGTGCTGTTCAACTGTCAGGTCGGCAACGGCAGCGTGGTGCGCCATAACTCGGTGGTCGACGGCCGCGACCTGCCGGAAAACTTTTACGTGCCGTCCACCACCCGGATCGGGCCTAATACCGACCTGTCGCAATACCCGCCGGTAAGCATCTCGGCTTCGGAGTTCTCCGAGGACGTGGCACACACCAATATCGATCTGGTGCGCGGCTACAAGGCGCTGCAGAACGAGTTTTAACCGGTGTCGAAGGGCTTCCCGTTCTGGATCGGGAAGCCTGCAACATCCAGGACAATCGACACTGCCCAACCTAACCACGGACTTCTATCTTTCATGACGACAGCTGTTCATCCCTCCCGCGCGCCGACTTCCCGGCTGCGTTCCATCGACGCTCTTCGCGGGCTGATCATTCTTTTCATGCTGCTGGACCATGTGCGGGAAACCTTTTTTCTGCACCGTCAGGTACTCGACCCCATGGAAGTGGCGAACACCGAGCCCGAGCTGTTTTTCAGCCGCTTGCTGGCACACCTGTGTGCGCCGCTGTTCGTCCTGCTGACCGGGCTTTCGGCGTACCTGTATGGCGAAAAATACAGCGGCCGGGCGGACGTCTCGGCGTTCCTGCTCAAGCGCGGCCTGTTCCTGATCGCCCTCGAGTTCACGCTGGTGAGCTTTGCCTGGACCTTCCAGTTCCCGCCGACCGTGATCTACCTGCAAGTGATCTGGGCCATCGGCCTCAGCATGGTGGCGCTGTCTGCAATGGTCTACCTGCCGCGTTGGGCGCTGGTGGTGATTGGCGTGGTGATCATTGCCGGTCACAACCTGCTGGATTCGCTGCACTTCGGCGTCGAGTCGGCGATGCACATTCCGTGGGCCATCCTGCATGACCGTGGCTGGATCGACGTCTCGGACAACCTGCGCTTGCGTACCTCGTATCCGTTGCTTCCCTGGATCGGCATCATCGCGCTGGGTTACGCCGCCGGGCCATGGTTTTCGGCGGGGTACGACGCCGCCTCACGCCGCGCCAGGTTGTGGATGTGCGGTCTGGGTGCGCTGTTGGGCTTTCTGGTATTGCGTCTGATCAACGGCTACGGTGAAAAGCCATGGCGTGTGGGCGAGACCGAACTGCAGACCGTGATGAGCTTTCTGAACATCACCAAGTACCCGCCGTCGTTGCTGTTTATCAGCCTGACGCTGGGCATTGGCATGCTGATCCTGATCGCCTTCGAACGGTGTCAGGAAAAAGGCTGGCTGCGGCCGCTGGTGGTGCTGGGTTCGGCACCTATGTTCTTCTATCTGCTGCACCTGTATGTGCTGAAGATTCTGTACCTGATCGCACTGGCGATCTGGGGCCAGAACCAAGGCAACTACTTTGGCTTCGACCACATGTGGGGTGTCTGGCTGACGTCGGTCGTACTCGCGGTCGTGCTGTTCCCTGCCGTGCGCTGGTTCGCGTCACTCAAGGCCCGGCGTCGGGACATCACCTGGTTGAAGTATTTGTAAGCCAGTGCGGTCATGGCGTACGGATGCGCTTGCCTCTCACAGTCAGTGTTTGCTGCCAGACAGGGCTGTGTCAGCCGCAAAGAGGCCTCTCACAACCCCGTGTTCGCTGCGCATCAGCGCAGCGTGTCAGGCATCAATCGTGGTGCTCTTCACCGACAAAGCTCAGCGAAGTGAACAGGCCGCGCTCGGCAATATCGGCGTTGTCCTTCACCGGCAGCGTCACTTCGGCCGCGATGATGTTCAGGCCTTCGTTGCGTACCACCACCGTGGCCATTCCCTGAGCATCGGTCTCGGCACTGACCACGTCAGGCGCGCTGCGGTAATCACCGATCAGCTTGATGCCCGCAGCCGGTTTGCCATCGACCAGCACCTTGACCGGCAGCGGTTTGCCGACGCCGACCTTCAGCGGATCAGCCTGCGGCACGATGACAAAATTCAGCTTTTCGAACGTCGGCAGCTTCGCACCTTCTTCATAAATCGCCACGCTGTACTTGAACGTGTGGATCGAGTCGGTGCCGTTGGGCACCTTGCTGCGTCCCTCGTTGATCCATTTCTTTTCGGCGTTGCGGGTCCACATGCCGTTGTCCAGTGCGACCGACAGGATGGCCGGCGGCTTGATCGGCACCAGACGCGAGTGATCGTCCAGACGCTGTACGGTGACCGGAATCATCCGTCCCTGACGGTCATACGCCCAGGCGCCGCTGACTTTCTGCGCCTTGAACGCGTTGTCCTCGGCACCGTGGCCGTAGACCACTTCGATGTTGCCTCGACGCTGTTCGGTCCACAAACCATGGGCACTGACCTGAGCGGCGAACAGTGCGCTGAGCAGGCTCAGGGCCACGAGCGGTTTCGATGAAAGCATGATGCATCCTTGTTGTTTTAGTGATCAGAGATTCAGTGTGAGGCTGACGGTGAAGTTACGTGGCTCACCCGGCGCGACCCAGTAATTGCTGAAGGAACGCTCATAATATTTCTCGTCGAAAATATTGTTGAGGTTCAAACCCACGGTGACGTTATCGCTGGCCTTGTAATGCGCAAGCAGGTCCACCGTCTGGTAGGCAGGCAGCTCGAACCGGGTGCCTGACTCGCCGGAACGGTCGCCGACATAGGTGTAGGCCGCGCCCACGTCCGAACCGCGCAATACGCCTTCCTGGAATTCATAGACACCCAACAGACTGCCGCTGTGCTTTGCCACGCCCAGAATCCGGCTACCGGTGGGGATCGTGCGGTCGCCCTTGGTGACTTCGGCGTCGATGTAGGCGAAGGCGCCGATCACGCGGACTGCTTCGGTTACCTGTCCGGTGAATTGCAGGTCGAAACCCTGGCTGCGTGCCTTGCCCACGGCGCGATTGGTGTCGGTGGACGGATCGAGTGCCAGCACGTTTTCCTTCTCGATGTGGAACGCCGACAGCGTGGTGCTCAGCCGATCATCGAACAGCTCGCCCTTGATACCGGCTTCATAACCAACGCCTTCTTCCGGGTCGAAGGTGTTGCCCGACGCGTCGAGCCCGTTGTTGGGTTTGAACGAAGTCGAGACGTTGGTGAACAGGCCCACCTGCGGCGTGAGCTGATACAGAAGCCCCGCACGCTGAGTGAACGCATCCTGTCGCTGACCGGACGTCCGGTTGGTGGTGTAGTCATCGATCTGCTGATCGAAATGCTCGAAGCGCGCACCGACCATCCCGCGCAGTCTGTCGGTGAATACAATCTGGTCCTGCAGGTTCAACGCACGGCTTTCGACATGCTCGAAGAAGTCAGTGCCCGAGCGGGCACCATTGGGTTTTGGCTGACCGTAGACCGGATTGTAGAGATCGATGGCGTAAGTGGTTCCCGCAACCGGCGCGATATTGGTGACGCGTTCGTTTTTGCGGTAGTTCTCGTATTCGGTGCCGATCAGTACTTCGTGCTCAAGGCCCATGCCTTCGAAACGGCCGCGCAGCTCCAACTGGGTAATGCTGTCGTGCCAGTTGTTGTCACGCTCGCGATAGCGGCGGTTGACCGTGCGGCCGTCGGCGCTCAGCGGGCGCGACTCGCTGGCGTAGCCCGACATCTCGCCTTGTTTGTAATGGCTGGCCAGGCGCAGTGACCAGATGTCATTGAGCTGATGATCCAGTGCGAACTGGACCATGTTGTTGTCGTTATCAATGTCGTCGTCGGGTTCGCCGAGAAAGGTCGAGCGCGACACGCCGCTCCATTTGTTGTTGGGCGCAACGACGCCGCGGTCGAAGGTCGATGTGTGACGGACGAACTCGGTTTCCACCAACAGGTGCGTGTCAGGATTCAGCTGCCAACTGAAGGAGGGTGCAACGAACACCCGTTTGCTTTCGACGTGATCGCGAAAGCTGTTGTTGTCTTCGACTGCCAGATTGACTCGCGACAGCAGGTTGCCTTCCTCGTCGAGGGGCGTGTTGACGTCCAGCGCCGTGCGGTAGCGGTCCCAACTGCCTGCGCTGGTCTGCAGGGTGGTGAAGGCTTCGCGCTGGGGCTTCTTGGTGACGATATTAACGGTGCCGCCCGGGTCGCCTCGGCCATACAGGCTGGCGGCGGGACCCTTGAGTACCTCGATACGCTCGATGTTCGCCGCATCAGGTGTGGCGGGGTAGCCTCGGTTGGCACTGAAACCGTCCTTGTAAAACTCGGAGGTGGTGAAGCCGCGAATGCTGTACTCGTAGAGCGTCAGGCCACCAAAATTATTCTGCTTCGACACGCCGCCAGCGAAGTCCAGCGCACGGTCGACGCTGTTGCTGCCCAGATCCTTCAGCACAGAAGCAGGCACCACGCTGATCGACTGCGCAATGTCCTTGATGGCGGTATCGGTCTTGGTCGCCGTAGCGGAGCGGGTCGCGCGATAACCCTGAACAGGACTGGTTGCCGTTTCAAATTGATAGTCAGAGGTAACGTTGACGCTTTCCAGCTCGAGGGTGTGTGGCTGTTCTTCCGCAAAACCGGTATTGCCGAGCATCCCGATGGCCAAGCCTGCCAGAGACGCAATTCTACGAGACGACATGTGAGACTTCCTGATAGTTATGGATACAATATAACATCTCCGATGAGAATTGTTTCCATACAGGAATGCCCTGAACGCACAAATTTTGCAAAGCCTGACGCAGCCGAATCCTTGAGGTTTCAGCGCATTGAGACAGGGGAGGGAGTTCGATACTCAAACGAACGGAGCGCAGCCCCGTTCGTGTTCAGCCGTGATGAGCCGTGGTTACTTGACGCGGTTGCTGAGGGTGCTGACCGTGCCTTTCAGCGAGTTGAGTTCACTGCGCGTGTTGCTGATATCGTTTTTGAGGCTGGAAAGATCGCTGCTGCTGGCGCTTGAACCGGAATTGCGCTTCAAGTCACCGACCTGACTCTGCAGCGCTGTGAGAGCCCGGCTCTGATCGTCGACTTTGCTTTTAAGGCCGGAAACATCGCTGTCGCTGCTGCGCGACGAGTTGCTATTGTTGCGTTTGAGTTCCTCGATAAGGCGTGCCTGAGCCTCGACGGTCTGCTTCAGACTTTCAATCCTCGCCGCATTCTGTCTGGAGTCGTTCAGCAGCGCCTGAAGATCGCCCAGAGTGACATTGGTACTGCGTACCGAATAAACCGAATTGACCGCCTCGTAATGGGTTGTGGCCAGGTTGTCCTGACTGGATGCGCTGCCAGGGTTGAACTCGAGTGCTTGCGCCTGCGAAAAGGCCAGACCGCTTATCAATAACGCCGCGAAACGAGAACCCCAACGCGATGAAAAAGAGTGACTAGCCATTACCTGAATTTCCTTGTCGGGTGCCGAAAATGGCACATTGATATGACTGAGATTCAGGTATCTGGTTCATGACCTGCCAGGGTTTATTTCTTTCCTCAACTGCCCTGTAACGGCTTCTCATCCTGAAAGAAATAGTCCTTCCATGAAGCAGGCTTGTTCTTGATAGCGCCGACGCGGTACAGGAATTCGGCCAGCGGATAAGTGTTCTTGGGGGTGATGGTGAACTGGAATTCCGGCCGGTCGATGATCTTGAGCAACTCGGCCCGGTCGATTTTCGATTTCGTCACACGGAGGTAGGTGTCGGCGGCAGCACCGATGTCCTTGCGGACGAACTGCTCGGCCTCGCTCAATGCTTCGATGAACGCCTTATAGGTCTTGGGATTTTCGTTGCGGAATTTCTCGGTGGCAAACAGAACGGTCGGGGAGTTCGGACCGAACAGGTCGTAAGTGTTCAACACCACGTGCACGTTGGGATTGTGCAGTTCCTGATCCTGATAGGGTGGGTTTGAGAAGTGTCCGTTCAACTCGGTACCACCGGCAATCAGGCTGGCGGCGGCGTCCGGATGCGGCAGGCTGATGGTGTATTTGTCGAGCCGCGCGAACTCCTTGTCGCCCCATTGTCTGGCCGCAGCATATTGCAAATAGCGCGACTGCACGGAAACACTGACGGCAGGCACCGCGATGCGGTCCTTTTCGGTGAAGTCGGCGATGCTCTTGACCTTGGGGTTGTTGCTGACCAGGTAATACGGGAAGTTGCCCAGCGAGGCGACTGCCTTGACGTTCTGCCTGCCGAGTGTGCGGTCCCAGATGGTCAGCAGCGGGCCTACGCCTGCACCCGCGATATCGATGGAGCCGGACAGCAGCGCGTCATTGACCGCCGAGCCACCGGACAATTGTGTCCAGTCGACCTTGATCTCCAGACCGTCTTCCTTGCCGTGTTTCTCGATCAACTGTTGATCACGCACCACGTTGAGCAGCAGATAGACAATCCCGAACTGTTCGGCAATGCGGATTTCCCCTTCGGCCTGCGCCGTTCCTGGGGCCAGCAGTGAACCGGTGATCAGTGTGGCGGCGAGGCCTAGGGCTTTTGCCAGGCGTGAGGTTGGTTTGTCGATCGTTGACATGTGCTGCTCCAGTAACTGCAATATTTTTTCGAGAGTAGCGCTATAAAAAATATTATTTAAATAACTTTAATGAATAACCATAGGCCGCTTGAGCAGGCACTTCATGCCAGTTGAAATTGCCGGTCCCAGAGTGGCGACACGTCAATCCTTTCGCTCAGCACACCCGCTTCGAAAAACACGTCAGCGACTTCCTGCTGTGACGCGATGGCCTGATCATCAATGGCTCTGAGCTTCCATGGCTGACTGCGGTTGGCGATCTGATCAGCGAACACTGCCTTGTCGATGCCCAGCAGTTTTCCGGATTTCTCGGCCCACGCTTCAGGGTGATCGTTGATCCATTCCAGGGTCTGGCGCTGGCGCGTGAGGTAGTCGGTGATGGCTTGGCGGCGCAGTGGGTCGGCCAGTGCAGCGGGGCGGGCGGCCAGCAGGTAGTTGCCGGACAGGTAGCCCAGGGCTGTTTTCAGCACGCGAGCGCCGCTGCGAAATTTGGCGAGCTGGATGAAGGTTCCGTAAGTCACCCAGGCGTCGAGCTGGCCACTTTGAAAGGCGGTGAAACCGTCCTGCGGTGTGAGCGCAATGGCATTCACGTCATCCATGCTCAGGCCTTGTTCCTTGAGCGCCTTGATCAGGAAGTAATGGGCCGTGGTGGCTTTGACATACCCGACGCGCTTGCCCCGCAATTCAGCGACCGACTCAATGCGTGACGCTTCGGGAATCAGAAACACCTGATTGTTGACGTCGCCTTCCATCACCGCGATCAGCTTGGGCTGGCGATGGCTCTGAATCGAAAAGATCGGCGGTATCTCGCTCATCGAACCAAGGTCGATACTGCCTGATGCTATCGCTTCGACGATGAGATTACCGCCCGGAAACTCGGAAAACTGCACCTTGTAAGGCCGTTCGTCGTTGCCGGCGTTTTCATTGAAATTGGCGTCTCCGCCTCGGTAGGTCGCGACCTGCAGGGTCAGGTCGGCCAGTGGATCCTGAGCGAACAGACGGGGCGTCAGACCCAGTGTCGCCGCGCCGAGGGTCACGGCGCTGGCCGTCAGAAAACTTCTTCGGTTGAACGTTTTACTCATGCGGTCTCGTCCATGCGGTCCGGCAAGCCGGAAAGTGGTCCAGTTCCTGAAGCGTTCAGAAACGTCGAGCATCGATGTAAGCATAACGCCGTATTTTAATATTCTACTTTTTTATAATTAGCTTATAAATAAATGTGCTTTTTAAATGATTTCTTATGCGCATAGGCTTGTTTCATCGCCTTCGATAGTCAGGGACATCATCATGAGCAACGTCAGCGCATTGCCGATCCAGCCAGGCACGGCATCCTCGTCCGGCCTCCGTGTGCAGGACAGGGTTTCGCCGCAAGAATGGGAGGTACGGGTCAAGCTTGCCGCGGCCTATCGTCTCGCCGCGCTCAAGCGCTGGACCGATCACATCTACACGCATTTTTCCGCCCGCGTGCCGGGGCCGGACCAGCACTTCCTGATCAACCCCTTCGGCCTGCTGTTCGACGAGATCACCGCCTCCAATCTGGTCAAGGTCGATATCGACGGCACCGTTGTCGATGACCCCACCGGGCTGGGCATCAACTACGCCGGCTATGTGATTCACAGCGCCATTCATGCTGCGCGTCATGACTTGCAGGCGGTGCTGCATACCCACACCCGCGACGGCATCGCCGTGTCCGCGCAGAAGGACGGTCTGCTGCCGATTTCTCAACACGCGATCGCCTTTTCCGGCCGCGTGGCGTACCACGGCTATGAAGGCATCGCGCTGGATCTGGACGAGCGCGAACGACTGGTGACGGACCTTGGCGACAAGAGCGTGATGATCCTGCGCAACCACGGGTTGCTGACCGGCGGCGTCAGTGTCGAGCACGCCTTTCAGCAACTGCACAATCTGGAGTACGCCTGCAATATCCAGATTGCCGCGCAATCGGCAGGCAATGCAGAGCTGGTAATACCGCCGCGCGAAGTCATTGCCAAGGTGGAAGAGCAGGCCAACGTCATCAAGGACGGCCACGGGCCTGGGGTGGCTCGGCACTGGAACGCGCTGATCCGGGAACTGGAGCGCACCGGCACCGACTACAAGACCTGACTGACGCATCACCCGCACAAGGACGCACATTCATGGGTTTCACATATTGGGTCAGAAGCTGCGCCGCCGTGCTGGCGTTCAGTGCGTTGTTCGGCTGCGGCAATGACGACCGGAAAGTGGTTTCCAGCAACGAAACGGTGGACTGGTCGAGGGTAAAACTGGTGCTGGGCGATCAGGCGAAGGGCCTGCGCACCGTGGTCGAGGCATCAAAGGCTTTCGACGGCGTGCCCTATCAGGTCGAGTGGGCCAACTTTCAGGGCGCAGCCCCCCTGTTCGAAGCCCTGCGCGCGGGCGCTGTCGACCTGGCACCGGCTGGTGACACCCCGGTCCTGGCAGCGGCTACCGGCGGCGCGCCGTTACGCATCGTCGCGGTGCGCCGCAGTCAGGCGCGCAGCATTGCGATTCTGGTGCCCAAGGATTCCCCGATCCAGACAGTGGCCGATCTCAAGGGTCGCAACGTGGTGATCTCTTCGGCGCGTGGCAGCATCTCTCAGTACCTGTTGATCCGGGCGCTGGCCAATGCCGGGGTCAATGAATCTGAGGTGAACATCGGTTTCGTCATGCCGACCGATGCGCTGCCCGCATTCAACGCAGGCAAGATAGAAGCCTGGGCGACATTCGGCGTCTATCAGGCGTTTGCCGAAGAGCAGGGCGCCCGCGTGTTGCGTAGCGGTGAGGGCATCAATACCGGCCTGACCTTCATCACTGCCTCGGACGACGTACTGAGCGATCCCGTCCGGCGTCAGGCCCTCAACGACGTGCTCAAGCGTCTGGCCAACGCACTGGACTGGGCGCGTACCCACACCGATCAGTACGCCGAGGTCTTTGCCAGGGTCAACGACATTCCTCTACCGGTATCGCGCCGACTGCAGAGCTGGGGTATCGAAGCACTGGAACCGGTCGAAGATCGCGACGTCGAGGCCCTTCAGCAGGTCGATGATCTGTTCGTCGAGAAGAAAATCTTTCCCCATGCCGTCAAGGTCGCGGAACTGGTGGACCGCCAGGTATTCGAGAAGAGGCGGGATTTCACCTCGCGATGATGCCAGCCGCTTGTTGTTGGTGTAGTGTGCGCACCCAAAACAAGGGGCGCCTACATGCAAGACCTGCTGAACGAAATCCTCGATGAAGTGAGACCCTTGATCGGTCAGGGCAAGGTCGCCGATTACATTCCCGCGCTGGGGGGCGTACGGCCCGATCAACTGGGCATCGCGGTGTACGGCAACGATGGCCAGATGTTCAGCGCAGGCGATGCTGAAACGCGGTTTTCGATCCAGAGCATTTCCAAGGTGTTCAGTCTGGTGCAGGCCATCGGCCATTCGGGCGAGGACATCTGGCAGCGTCTCGGTCACGAGCCTTCCGGTCAGCCGTTCAATTCGCTTGTGCAGCTGGAGTTCGAACGGGGCAGGCCACGCAACCCGTTCATCAATGCCGGTGCGCTGGTGATCTGCGACATCAATCAGGCACGCTTCGCGGCACCTTCGCTGTCGATGCGCGACTTTGTCAGGCGTCTGTGCGGCAACCCGTCGATCACCTCCGACTCCAAAGTCGCCGAATCCGAATACCAGCACCGTTCGCGCAACGCCGCAGCGGCGTACCTGATGAAGTCGTTCGACAACTTTCATGGTGACGTCGAAGACGTGCTGCGCAGCTATTTCCATCATTGCGCCCTGAGTATGAGCTGCATCGATCTGGCCCGCGCCTTCGGTTTTCTGGCCAATCAGGGTTTCTGCATCCACAGTGGCGAGCAGATACTGAGCGCTCGACAGGCCACACAACTGAACTCGATCATGGCCACCAGCGGTCTTTACGACGAGGCGGGCAATTTTGCCTACCGGGTCGGTCTGCCGGGCAAGAGCGGCGTAGGTGGCGGCATTGTCGCCGTTGTGCCAGAGCGGTTCTCGGTCTGTGTGTGGTCCCCGGAATTGAACGCAGCGGGCAATTCGCTTGTCGGTATGGCTGCGCTGGAAAAGCTCAGTGCAAGGATCGATTGGTCAGTGTTCTGACGCAGGACACTGAGCCCGGACTCAGACGTGTACAGGTAGCGGGGTCAAGGATTGAATCAAAGTCTGTTCAAATCGCTCACGATGAGCGTCGCGTTGATGCTGCTGGCCGCGTGCGGCACCCAGCGACCTCAGGAACCCGAACTGAGCCCCGATCAGGCGCGGGCGCGAATCCTGCGCCTGATGCCGGCCACGGTCAGTGACAGGCAGGCGTGGGCCACCGATATCCATGCGGCCTTCGCGGCGCAGAAAATTCCCCTGACCACTGAGAATGTCTGTTCGGTACTGGCCGTGACGGAGCAGGAGTCCACCTATCAGGTCGATCCTGCCGTTCCGGACATGGGGCGCATCGCACGTGCCGAGATCAATCGTCGTGCGGCGCGGCTGCACATTCCCAAAGCCTTGATCGACACGGCGCTGCGCGTCCGCTCGCCAGATGGCAAAACCTACGGCAAGCGCCTGGATACCGCCCGCACCGAAAAAGAGCTGAGCGCGATCTTCGATGACTTCATCGGCATGGTCCCGCTGGGACAGGCGTTGTTCGGCAACTTCAACCCGGTCAAGACTGGCGGTCCGATGCAGGTCAGCATTGCCTTCGCAGAAAAGCGTGCCGAGGATTATCCCTACACGGTTGACGGTTCTATCCGACGCGAGGTGTTTACCCGGCGTGGCGGCATGTACTTTGGCATCGCGCACTTGCTGGGCTATCCGGTGAGTTACGACAAAACTCTGTACCGCTTCGCGGATTTCAACGCAGGCTGGTACGCGAGTCGCAACGCCGCGTTTCAGGCAGCGGTGAGTCAGGCCACAGGCATCAATCTGGCGCTCGATGGCGACCTGATTCGTTTTGACTCCACGTCGCCGGGTTCGACCGAGTTGGCGGTGCGGACACTGGGTGACCGGCTGGGCATGAACAAGTCGCAGATATGGAGTCAGCTCAAGCAGGGTGACACCTTCGAGTTCGAGGAAACCGAGCTGTACCGCAAGGTGTTTGCGATGGCTGACAAAGCTGCCGGCAAGCCGCTACCTCGGGCAATCCTGCCGGGCATTACCCTGAAGAGTCCCAAGATCACCCGCACACTGACCACCGCCTGGTTCGCCGAGCGGGTGGATGACCGGCGTGAACGCTGCGTACAGCGTGCGCCAGCGGGGATGTAGTCCAACCCACTGACGTTCCCACGCTTCCTGAGTGGTAACGCCGCTCAGGACACTCGGAATTCGCTGTGAAACCGATTCAACCGCGTACCAGCTTCACTGTCATCGCATCCGGCTCACCGTCGAAAAATGTGTCCAGCACTTCCTGAAACACCGGCCGGTCAGGCGCTGCAAGTTTGAACAGGGTCATGCTCGAATGCAGCTTCATGTCGTCCGGCGAATTGAATATTTGCCGCGCCGTACGTTCTACCTGTGGGGCAATGAGGTGCGCGCACTGTTCAAGGCGCGGTCCGAGCACCGGATGTAGCAGGTAGGACCTGGCCTCATCGAGGCTGCTGATGGCATAGCGCTGGGCCATTTCGCTGCGACCCAGTCCACGGATCTGTGGAAACACAAACCACATCCAGTGGCTGCGTTTCTTCCCGGCTTCAAGCTCCGCCAGTACCTGAGTGAATACGGGTTGTTGAGCCACCACAAAGCGCTGCAGGTTGTAAACATCGTTCACGATGAGCCTCCTGTTTTTTAGCGAGCCTGCGTTTGCGGCCGTATGATGGCCGACCTTTCAGGTTGGTCCGGTATCAAGAGTTCTATTGCGTATGCCCGTTTTCAAGCGTTTTTCGTCGTTCATGCAGCAGGCCTTTCGGGCAATGCAACTAGTCTGGACCACGTCCAGATGGCTGTCGCTGGGCTTGATCCTTGCCACGCTGGTGGCTGGCCTGTTGCCCGCACTGGCGGCCTGGCTGGGTCAGCGCATTGTGGATGCTGTGGTCAGCGCCATGCAATTGCATGCCAGCACCGGCGAAGCGCCGCTCTGGCCGGTGTTGCGCTACGTGCTGTTCGAGGCGGGCGTCCTTGCGTTGCTGGCTGCCGCTCAGCGCGGCCTGTCGGTGCAGCAGGCACTGTTGCGGGTATTGCTGGGGCAGAAGGTCAACACCCTGATTCTGGAAAAGGCGCAGACCCTGTCTCTGATGCAGTTCGAAGACTCGGAGTTCTACGACAAGCTGGTGCGCGTGCGGCGTGAGGCCTCGACAAGGCCGCTGGCGCTGGTCACCAAGTCGCTGGGCCTGCTGCAGAACCTGATCTCGTTGATCAGCTTTGCCGTGCTGCTGGTGCATTTCTCACCCTGGGCGCTGGTTATTCTGGTGCTTGGCGCATTGCCGGTGTTCTTTGCCGAGGCGCATTTTTCCGGTGATGCATTCCGTTTGTTCACCCGTCGCGCTCCGGAAACACGCCGCCAGAACTACATCGAAACGCTGCTTTCCCACGAGGGGTACATCAAGGAGGTCAAGCTGTTCGGTTTCGCGCCGCTGCTGCTCAAGCGCTACCGCGAGACCTTCGAACGGCTGTACGCGGAGGACCGTCGCCTGACTGTACGCCGTGACGGCTGGGGATTTGTCCTTGGTCTGCTGGGCACTGCCGCGTTCTATCTCGCTTACGCCTGGGTGGTGGTCGATGCGGTGCATGGACGTATCACGCTTGGCCAGATGACCATGTACCTGGTGCTGTTCAAACAAGGTCAGGCTGCCGTCAGCAGCAGCCTCAGCGCGATCAGTGGTCTCTACGAAGATGGTCTGTATCTGGCGGATCTGTATGTCTACCTCGCCCAGCCGGTCATCCTGCCGACCGGCAGCCTGACTCAGGGCGCGGCTCCGGGCGATGGGCTGCGTTTCGAGGACGTTGGCTTCACCTATCCTGGTACCAGCCGCCCTGCGCTTGAGCACATCGACCTGCATCTGGCGCCGGGCCGCAGCGTGGCACTGGTTGGCGAAAACGGCTCCGGGAAGACCACCCTGATCAAGCTGTTGACGCGGCTCTACAAGCCCGATCATGGACGCATCCTGCTCGACGGCAGCGATCTTCAGGAGTGGGACGAAGAGGCGCTGCGCACCCGTATCGGGGTGATCTTTCAGGACTTCATTCGCTACCAGTTTCTGGTCGGCGAGAACCTCGGCGTCGGTGACACGGAAGCGTTTCACGATGAAACCCGCTGGCGCGAAGCCGCGGCTCAGGGCATGGCTGCGCAGTTCATCGAACAGCTCGATAAGGGGTACGAAACGCAATTGGGGCGTTGGTTCGCGGGCGGACAGGAGCTGTCCGGTGGCCAATGGCAGAAGATTGCGCTGTCACGTGCCTACATGCGCCGCGATGCCGACATTCTGATTCTCGACGAGCCGACGGCCGCGCTGGATGCCGGGGCGGAAGCCGCGGTGTTCGATCACTTTCGTGAGTACGCCAAGGGGCGCATGACCCTGCTGATCTCTCATCGATTTTCCAGCGTGCGCAATGCCGAACACATTGTGGTGCTGGAATACGGCAAGGTCCTGGAGCGGGGCAGCCATGACAGCCTGATCGAGGCGCAAGGCCGCTACGCGGCGCTTTTCGACCTGCAGGCCCAAGGCTA
This sequence comes from Pseudomonas sp. CDFA 610, assembly GCF_021147865.1. Taxonomy (NCBI): domain Bacteria; kingdom Pseudomonadati; phylum Pseudomonadota; class Gammaproteobacteria; order Pseudomonadales; family Pseudomonadaceae; genus Pseudomonas; species Pseudomonas sp. CDFA 610. Next base: position 217,085 of record NZ_JAGTPM010000007.1, on the reverse strand, counting down.
TCGCTAGATGAAGGCCGTCATGAAAAGCGACAAAAGTCCTTGCAGTGCGTCATCGACAGGCGTTTTATAGGGCTCGTTTTTACGGCACCCCTGTGTGCTTTTTTCTGAAACCGGATGGAGTCATCAATGCAATTTCGTTCATTGGGCAAGACTGACCTGTCGGTCAGCGCCATCACTCTGGGCACCATGACCTGGGGCGAGCAGAACACGCAGGAAGAGGCATTCGAACAGATTCGCATGGCCAAAGACGCCGGCGTCAACTTCCTCGACACCGCCGAGATGTACCCGGTGCCGCCGCGTGGCGAAACCTACACCAAGACCGAAAGCATCATCGGCGAATACTTCAAGAAGTACGGAGACCGCAGCGACTGGGTCCTGGCGAGCAAGGTGGCCGGGCCAGGCCGCATGGAGCACATCCGCGATGGCAACCCGCGTCTGGATCGCCACAACATCACCGTCGCGCTGGATGCCAGCCTCAAGCGTCTGAATACCGATTATCTGGACCTGTACCAACTGCACTGGCCGGACCGCAAGACCAACTTCTTCGGCGTTCTGGGCTACACCCACGACCCGGACGACGTGTCGGTCGAGATCGAAGAAACCCTGTCGGTACTGGGCGATCTGGTCAAGGCGGGCAAGATCCGTCATTTCGGCCTGTCCAACGAAACGCCGTGGGGCACCCAGCGTTTCCTGCATCTGGCTGAAAAACTGGACCTGCCGCGCGCCGTATCGATCCAGAACCCGTACAACCTGCTGAACCGCACCTTCGAAGTCGGCCTGGCGGAAATCGCCATTCGCGAGCAGATTGGTCTGCTGGCGTATTCGCCGCTGGCGTTTGGTGTTCTGGCTGGCAAGTACCTGGACGGCGCACGTCCTGCCGATGGCCGTCTGACCCTGTTCGAGCGCTTCCAGCGTTACAACAATGCGCAGGCCGTCAGTGCGACCGCCAAATACGTGGCACTGGCCCGCGAGCACGGCCTGGACCCCTCGCAGATGGCGCTGGCCTATGTCACCAGCCGGCCTTTCGTGACCAGCAACATCATCGGCGCCACCAAGCTGGATCAACTGGCGGTCAACCTGGCGAGCATTGATGTCACGCTGTCGGACGAAGTGATTGCCGGGATCGAAGCCATACATATTTCGCAACCTAACCCGGCTCCGTAAGCGGAACGCCACTGAACTAACTTTCAGCCTCGCCAGTCAGCATCTAACGCATGCCCTAGCAGACTTCGAGGCTGAAATTCGATGCATATCTCTCTCAAGCAACAAGTCGCACTCGTCACCGGCGCCAGCTCCGGTCTGGGCGCTGCGGCCGCTCGCGCTCTGGCAGATGCCGGCGCTGCGGTCGTGATCAATTACCACTCCAAGGCTGAACCTGCCGAAAAACTTGCGGACGAGATTCGTGCGGCGGGTGGGCAGGCAATCGCCATGGGTGCCGACGTTTCCAAAGAAGACGAGGTCGAGCGATTGTTCGCCCAGACCATCGAGCAGTTCGGGGCGCTGGACATTCTGTTCGCCAACTCCGGTCTTCAGAAAGACGCTGCGTTCGTCGACATGAGTCTTGAGGACTGGAACACGGTCATCAACGTCAACCTCACCGGCCAGTTCCTCTGTGCCCGCGCCGCCGTACGCCAGTTCATCAGCCAAGGCATGCGCAAGGACGTGTCACGGGCGATGGGCAAGATCATTCACATGAGTTCGGTGCACCAACTCATTCCCTGGGCCGGGCACGTGAATTACGCGGCCTCCAAGGGTGGCGTCGATCTGCTGATGCGCAGCATTGCCCAGGAAGTGGGCGAGCAGAAAATTCGTGTCAACAGCATTGCGCCCGGCGCCATCCGCACCCCGATCAACGCCGATGCGCGAAAGGGTGATGCGGAAAAGAAAATGCTCGAACTGATTCCCTATGGCCGCATCGGCGAGCCTGAGGATGTGGCCAATGCCGTGGTCTGGCTGGCGTCCGACGCTTCGGATTACGTGCACGGCACGACGCTGTTCATCGACGGCGGCATGACCCTTTATCCGGAGTTCCGAGGCAATGGCTGATTTTCCAGAAGAGGCACAGAACGCGATCGAGAATCACGGCATCATTGGCGACATGCGCAGTGCTGCACTGATCGCCGATACAGGCAGCATCGATTTCTGCTGCTGGCCGGATTTCGACAGCCCCTCGATCTTTACCGCACTGCTCGACACCCACGACGCGGGCATCTTCCAGCTGGCACCGGACTTGCCTGATGCGCGGCGCCTGCAGATTTATCTGCCGGACACCAATGTGCTGCAGACCCGCTGGATATCCGAAGAGGCGGTGGTCGAGGTTACCGACCTGATGCCCATCGGCGAGGACAAGGACGACCTGCCGCGCATCGTGCGGCGGGTTCAGGTTCGCTTTGGCAAAGCCACCATGCGCATGCGTTGCAGGGTGCGCATGGATTACAGCCGCGCCGAGACCACCGCGCATCAGGAAGGCAACGACGTCTGCTTTCAGGCCAAGGGCCAGCCGGGCATGCGCCTGTCTGCGGCGACGCCTCTGCATGTGGAGCACGACGCAGCGGTTGCTGAGTTCCAGATGGAAAAGGGCCAGACCATCGAGTTCATTCTCGGCGGTGTCGATGACCCGCATGTGGCTGCCGGAAAATGTTCACGTTACTTCGACGACACCCTGGCGTTCTGGCGTCGCTGGGCGGGGCAATCCGAGTACAAAGGCCGCTGGCGCGAGATGGTCATGCGTTCGGCGCTCGCGCTCAAGCTGCTGACCTCGCGCAAGCATGGCGGCATCATCGCGGCGGCGACCTTCGGCCTGCCGGAAACCCCCGGCGGCGAACGTAACTGGGATTACCGCTACACCTGGATCCGTGATGCATCTTTCACCGTTTATGCCTTCATGCGGCTGGGCTATACCGATGAAGCCAATGCCTTCATGGGCTGGGTGCGGGGGCGTCTGGATGACAGCTGCGAGCGCACACAGAAAATGGGCATTCTTTATGCGCTGGACGGCCACGACAAACTGCCAGAAGAACACCTCGATCACCTGACCGGCTATGGCGGCGCGCTGCCGGTTCGCATTGGCAACGAAGCGTACGAACAGACACAGCTGGACATCTATGGCGAGCTGATGGATGCCGTTTACCTGGCCAACAAGTACGGCGATGCCATCTCCCACGATGGCTGGAAGCATGTGGTGCGTCAGGTGGATTACGTCTGCGAGCACTGGAGTGATCGGGATGTGGGCATCTGGGAAATGCGCGGTGGCGATCAGCATTTCCTGCATTCGCGGCTGATGTGCTGGGTCGCGCTGGATCGGGCGTTGCGTCTGGCGTTCAAGCGTTCGCTGTCCGGGCCTTTCGAGCGCTGGACCAAGGTGCGCGAGCAGATTCACGACGACATCTGGGAAAACTTCTGGAACGAAGAACTGGGGCATTTCGTGCAGCACAAGGGCAGCCGCAATCTGGATGCCTCGATGCTACTGATGCCGCTGGTGCGGTTTGTCGGTGCGAGCGATCCCAAGTGGCTGGCGACGCTGGATGCCATCGAGCGCACGCTGGTGCGTGACGGCATGGTGTTCCGTTATCGCAACGACGACGATCATGACGACGGTCTGGCAGGAGACGAGGGCGCGTTTGTCGCCTGCTCGTTCTGGTACGTCGAATGCCTCGCCCGCGCCGGGCGGGTAGGCCAGGCGCACCTGGAGTTCGAACAACTGCTGCGCTACGCCAACCCCCTGGGCCTGTATGCCGAAGAGTTCGACTCGCATGCGCGTCACTTGGGCAACACGCCGCAGGCGCTGAGTCATCTGGCGCTGATCAGTGCGGCCAGCTTCCTCGACCGCAAGCTCGGCGGTGGCCAGGCGCTCTGGCAACCCTGAGTGCCGTTGCAGAAAGGGATTTGCGTTACTTGGTGTGTAACGCAAATCCCACTGGCTTGTCCTCCAGAGCGTAATGCTCCGCAATCATTGCGCAATAGCTCAGACGCGCCAGATAGACACCCGGATTGCCGAGGTAGGCGCGGATGTCGATGTTGTCGCCGCACATTGCCAGCCTGCGACCACGCAACAGTCCCACCGCCTGTGCGGAGCGAATCGCGCCCATGGGTGTCCAGTCGGCGATGATCAGTGCGCCTTCAGGCACCGACTGTTCGTAGGCGTTCACGAACTGTTCGGCAGACCGGTCGGGCAGGTAAGGCACCATGAAATAGTGGATGTCCTCGCGAAACGGCAGTTTCTCTTTGTGGGTCGGGAGATTGACCACGCCGCTGGCATACAGCGACCAGGCCAGCATGATCACCAGCGGCGACGTCAGCACCGAGGCATTGAGCAGTGCAGTGCCAGCTCGATTGCGTGGCAGCAGCGCGGGCAGTTGGATCATGCCAATCACGCCCAACATCGCGATCCCCGGCAGGAAAAACGTGAAACGGTCGGTGACGTTGTAGGAAATCGCGAAAACCAGATTCAGCATCGCCGCGCTCCACAGCAGGCGCAGTCGACTGTCCTTGGGGAACAACAGCAGTCCGGCGATCTGCGGACCGATCAGCGACAACAACAGCAGCACCACCGAGTTTTTCTCGTGCCACAGGTCATCGAAACGAAACAGACTGCTCTCCCATTCCGGTCCGGCGATGGTGGTCGAGGCACCCGTCAGGTAACGGCGGGCGATATCGATCAGGCTCATTCCGGCGTTCAAATCGTTGAACACCGCCGGCGCGGCAGTGGCGAATCCGAGCATGAAACCGGGAACCGTCATCAGGATTCGCGCCTTGTGCTGGTACAGCAACTGGATGTAAAGCGGCAGCATCACGATGAAGGTCAGTTGGTGAATCGAAGCGCTTAAGCCCGTCAGCACACCGATGATGAACAGCTTCCTGAGAGGTGTCAGGCGCGGATTGGCACTGAACTGCACGGCATAGCCCAAGAGGACGAACAGTGTGTGCAACAGATACACCTCGGCTTTGGTCGACACCCAGAACACCGCGTGGGCCAGCACGGTGGCGGTGGCTGCAAGCAGCGCCTGGTGGGCTGTGGCACCGACACTGATGGCCAGTCGGTAAATGATCCATGCCAGAGGTAGCAGGAGCAGCGAATTCATCAGGCTGAGCACTTGAGAACCGAACAGGGCATAAAACAGTGAGCTGAACACGTGATAGAACGGATGATCGAGAGGGCCGAGTGACTGACTGAAATACTCGCCTGTGGTGGCATCGGCCAGAAACACCCCATTGTCCATCCACTGGATCGGGCCGCTGGAAGCGATGAAGCTTGCCGCGATGGCCGCGCATAACAGCAGCAACGGCACAATGACGGAGTGTCTGGCGTTGGATGAATTCATTAAGCGGCGCCTCGTTGAGATGAGCAGTGGACAGTCCTGTGTTTCCGGGGCGAAAAATCGCGTTGTTCAGCGGCTGAAGGTTGTCGAATCCCTGAACCTGCCAAGCATCACCGCACCAATCGCCACCGCGAACCACAGTGTCGCGAGGCGGATCAGCAGGGTCGCGGCAATCGCATCGGCAGCCGGCATGCCCTTGAACATCAGCAGCCCGATCATCACCGCCTCGGCACCGCCGAGCCCGCCAGGCATGAAGCTCAGTGCACCGGCCAGCATCGCCAGCGCGTAGGTAAACACCGCGAAGGTCATTGGAATTTCCGCGCCCATCCAGCCGAGCACCCAGTGAAACGCCAGCGCCTCGGCACTCCAGGCGCTCAGACTGAGCAGGCTGGCGGCCAGCAACACCTCCAGCCGATGGCATTGGCGAGCGGCCAGCAACACGTCCAACAGGTGCCTGAGCAGCGTCGTTAATCGAGAAGTCGTCGGCGCAACTCTGCCGTGCAGCCATTCCAGCAGGCTTCGTTGCGACAGGGTCAGCAATCCCAGCAGCACCAGCGCCAGACCCGCCACGATCATTGGTTGTGCGGGCGGATACCAGGACAGGCCGAAGAGCGTCAGCAGGGCAATCGCCAGCAGGTCGGACAGGCGCTCGCTGACAAAGGCCGCAAAACTCTGCGGGTAAGGCACGCCCTGCGGTTTAAGCAATACGCCGCGTAGCGCTTCTCCCGCCTTGCCCGGCGTGGTGGTCAGGGCAAATCCTGCGAGATAGGCGGCGAGGCTGGCACGCCATGCCAGCGGATGGCCGAGCACACGCAGGTAGAGCTGCCAGCGCACGAAACGCAGTCCGTAGTTGAGGGCCGACATCAACAGTGCAAGCCCGATACCCGCCGCGCCGACCCTTGCTGTAGCCTGCGCCACCTCGTGCCAGCCGCCCCACAGGCAAAAAGCCAGATAGCCCAGCGCCGATCCGATGACCGACACCATCACGGCCCGGTAACGCCAACCGGATAGCCAGGGCGCGGCCGTCACAGGTTCAGCCTCTTGAACATCGGCTGCGGAATCGAGCGGATCACCAGCATGATCAGTGCCCAGAATCCTGGCGCGTACAGGCTGGTGGACTGGCGTGCAATACCGTTGACGATCCGTTCGGCGACCTGTTCCGGCTGCGCGAGCAACGCCGCTGGCAACGACAGCCCCCGAGTCATCGGCGTATCCACAAAGCCGGGCTTGATGGTCAGCACGTGTACACCGACCTTGAACAGGCGCGCCTGCAGACCGTCGCAGAAGGTCGAGACCGCAGCCTTGGCGGATCCGTACAGGTAGTTGGAAGGTCGGCCGCGTTCACCCGCGACCGAAGAAATAACCGCCAGCGTGCCGCAACGCTGGACCTCGAAGTGTTGGGCAAGCAGCGTCAACAGTGCGATCACCGACGCGCTGTTGGTGATGAATTCCTGCAGGGCCAGCCCGACATCCTGTTCGCAGGCACGCTGGTCCGGCAGGGTGCCATGGGCAATCAGCACCACATCGATCTGGCCGAGCACCTTGAGGCAATCGGCGAGCATTCTCGGGTGTTCGGCAAAATGCGTGGCGTCCATTTCATGCAGGGTGACCGTCCTGGCCCCGCGCCCCTCGAGATCGGCGGCCGTGACCTGCAGCTTGTCGGCACAGCGCGCCACCAGGAAGAAATCACAGCCTTGCGCGGCCCAGAGACGCGCGCATGCATGGGCGATGGCCGAGGTGGCCCCAATGATCAGAATTCGTTTCATGGCAGGACTCGTTTCCAGAAGCGGGACATCAGGGAAGGGTCGCGCAGGGCTTCCAGGCGTTCCCAGGCCGGATAGGTCTGGCGGAAATCGCTCCCGTTCATATGGGCGTCCTTGGCCGGGTACAGACGCCCGCCTGCTTCATGGACAATGGCGTCCAGACGCGGGAACAGCGAGCCGGCAAGGTCACGGTGTTGCGGAAAATCCAGCGCCAGTGACGTGCCTGGTATCGGGAACGACAGCAGGCCCGGCGAGGCAATATCGCCGCAGCGCTTGAGCACCGCCAGAAATGAACCCTGACCGGACTCGGCGATGGTATCGAGCAGTGCCTGCATGGCGTCCTGGGCGCAGTGTTCAGGGATCACGCACTGGTACTGCTGAAAGCCCTTGCGCCCATAGATCCGGTTCCAGTGCAGCACGCGGTCCAGCGGATAGAAAAACGGCTCATAGGCGCTGCGCGCAGGCGTCGGTCGGGCAGGGTGGGCGTGCCAATACAACGAATTGAACACGCGCAGCGACAGGTTATTGATCAGCGACAGCGGCGGCGTAACCGGCACGCTCAGTTTGCTGCGCCGTTCGACCTCAAGCGAGCCGAAGCGCGCATGATCGCCCACGATGTACACCCCGCGCCCGCTATTGCTGCCCCGCGCCAGACAGTCCACCCAGGCGACGCTGTATTCGTGCTGATGGTCAAGTTCCCGAGAGAGGGCGAAGAACTCACCAAGATTGGCAAAGCGCACCACGGTGCTGTCGATCTGGGCAGTGCGGATCGGCATCAGTTGCAGGTCCGCCCAGTGTATGACCCCGGTCAGCCCCAGACCGCCGATGCTCGCCGCGTACAGCAGCGGGTTTTCCGCGGGCGAGCAGATCATCGCCTGCTCGCCCTGACGCAACAGGCCGAAGCGCAGCACATGGCAGCCGAACGTCCCGCGCAGATGGTGGTTCTTGCCATGCACGTCGTTGGCGATTGCACCCCCCACAGTGACGAATTGCGTACCGGGTGTGACCGGCAGAAACCAGCCTTGCGCAATGGCCGCTGTGAGCACCTGAGCCAGCGTCATGCCGGCCTCGACGCGCACGATGCCGGTCTTCCAGTTGGCGGCTATGAACCGGTCCAGGCGATGCATGTGCAGCACGTGGCCGCTGCTCGCCAGGCAACTGTCGCCGTAGCTGCGGCCATTGCCGAACGGCAGGCTGGTTTCATACCGGTCCAGCGTGGCGGTCATGTGCTGCGGCAGGTCATCGATCCACGTGCAAGCATGGCCCTGCTGCGCGAACCGGGGATACCGACCCCACGGATAGAGAGGCGCCGTCATGCGGCAACCCAGAACACTAGCAGGAACAGCGCACCGATCCCCTGGCTGATGCGGTCGCGGATGGCGAAGACCACAGGATCATCGTTCATCAGCCCGCGGTGGGTAAGCATCCATATGCGGGTGATCCAGAACAGCAGCAACGGACACGCCAGCCAGATGACGTGTGGGTGCTGATAAAGCGCGATGGTGGCGCCTTCGTGGATATACAGCGCCAGAACCATCACCGCGAGGTTGCCGGAAGAGGCACCCAGCGAGGCGATCATGTCCAGGTCGCCGGGATAGTAACCGCGGCCGCGGGTCTTGCCTTCCACCTCACGCACTCGCGCTTCACGCAGTTCGGCGTAGCGTTTGACCAGCGCCAGACTCAGAAACAGGAACATCGAAAACGCCAGAATCCAGAACGTCAGTGGCAGATGGAATGCTGCCGCGCCGGCCAAAATGCGTGTGGTGTAGAGCATCGCCAGCACGATGACGTCTACCGCCATGTGCCGCTTCAGGTGCAGCGAGTACACCAGCGTCAGCAGGTAATAAGCCCCCATTACGGCCGAAAACTGCCACGGCAGGACCGCCGCAGCACCGCCAAAAGCCAACAGCAACAGGGTGGGTACGGCGATCAGCCCGGATTTTATCGGTACACGGCCGCTGGCAAACGGACGGTTGCGTTTGCTGCGGTGGTGACGATCGTCTGCCAGATCCAGCAAATCATTGAGTACGTACACGCTCGACGCACAGAGGCCGAAGAACAGAAATGCCAGCAGACCATCAATCACCTGTTGCGATTGCTGAATCTGATGCGCTGCCAGCAGCGGTACGAAGATCAGCGCGTTCTTGAGCCACTGGTGCAGGCGCAGCGCGCTGCGCCAGTCCTTGAGGCTTGCTGCGTGCGCGTTGAGCACTTGATCGACATTGCCTTGTGCCTGCGCCCGGCGCTGTACGCCGGCATGCGGATTGGCAACGATGGCTTTGCGTGCCGTCGCCCAGATGCACAGATCGTCAGTGGAATTGCCGATGTAATCGAAGCCGCTCTGGCCGTAGTGATCGATCAGAAGATCACGTTTGCGATGGGCCGAAAGATTGACCTCGCCGTCGGACGCCCACACTTGATCGAACAGGTTGAGGTGCCTGGCTATGCGTGTGGCGAGTGTTTCGTGAGCGGCGGTCGCAAGGACGATCAGCCGTCCGGTCCTGCGCTCTTGCTGAATGTACTCGATGACATCTGCGTCATAGGGCAGCAGAGCGATGTCCAGCTTGACCGACAGGGCGAGCCCTCGCTTGAGCGAAGCCTTACCCTGTAACAGCCAGAGCAGCAATTTGAATATTTGAAGTGGGTATTGCCGTATGAACGCCATGGCGGTTTCAAACAGCACGTCCGAACGCAGCAATGTTCCATCCAGATCGACCACCAGCGGAGGGTGGGTTTGCAGAACTCTTCCCTGAATGCCGGACATGGACAGTGGCTCCTGTGAATATGAGCGCACTATGGAACGAAAACGGACAATCGCCTCTTGAATAAAATTAAACGCAACGGAATTTATTGCCGTCGCCATGACGTCAGAAAATGTCGGCGTAATAGCTGTTTCAATGGCGGCGCCTATTGTTTCATTCGGCTGACACTTTCACCGATGACTTCAATTGTGCAAAAACATATAAGCCCCGTAGTGACTGGACGGCGGGGTTGAATATAGGTCTATACATGGGCCTCATGTCGGCGCCCATGGAAACCCTGATGTAAGACCGTTGAGACAGGTGTCGTGGTGATGGTAAATCGAGTCATAATGACACCTTCGATGTCGCTGTCCCGGAGTCATGATGACCCATCCATTGCTGCGTGCTCTTGTGCCACTGGTTGCCGACCTGTCACGTGAACTGCCCGATGAGGAGCGGTATCGACGCCTGTTGCAGTCTCTGCGCCAGTGGTTGCATTGCGATGCCGCCGCACTGCTCAGGCTGGATGAAGGCGTGCTGACGCCTCTGGCGGTAGATGGCCTGAGCCCCGACACTCTGGGTCGCCGCTTTCGGGTCGAAGAGCATCCGCGCTTCAAGGCGTTGCTGGAGAGCCCGGTACCGGTGCGCTTCTCTTATGACTGCCCCCTGCCGGATCCTTATGACGGTCTGGTGGAGGGGCAGGGTCCGTTGGAAGTGCACGACTGCGTCGGGTGCGTGCTGCATTTTCAGGAGCGCCCGTGGGGACTGATCACGCTGGACTCGCTGGACCCGTCGAGCTTTGGCAAGGTCGACCTGGATAATCTGCAGGCCTTTGCCAGTCTCGCTGCCGCTACAGTCATGGCCAGCGAGCGCATTCAGCATTTGTCGCGTGGCGTCGAGGATCAGCGGCAACTGGTGGAGGTTTACAAGCGTGCCGCAGGTGGGCGGGCGCCTCGCGAACTGATTGGTCAGAGTGAAGTGCTGGAGCGCTTGCAGCAGGAAATCCAGTTGGTCGCCAACAGCCCGCTGACCGTACTGATTACCGGTGAGACCGGCGTCGGCAAGGAACTGGTTGCCGAGGCCATCCATCTGCATTCCCCCAGAGCCCACAAGCCGTTGATCAGCCTCAACTGCGCGGCGTTGCCGGAAATGCTGGTAGAGAGCGAACTGTTCGGCCACGTGAAGGGCGCTTTTTCCGGTGCAGTCAATGGGCGCAGTGGCAAGTTCGAGCTGGCCGATGGCGGCACGCTGTTTCTCGATGAAGTCGGCGAGCTACCGCTTTCCGTGCAATCCAAGCTTTTGCGAGTGCTGCAGAGCGGCCAGTTGCAGAGGGTTGGCTCGGATCTGGAACATCGAGTGGACGTGCGCATCATCGCTGCCACCAACCGTAACCTGGCTGAAGAGGTACGCTCTGGCCGGTTTCGCGCCGACCTGTATCACCGCCTGAGCGTCTATCCTTTACAGGTTCCGGCATTGCGCGAGCGAGGCCGCGACGTGTTGTTGCTGGCCGGCTATTTTCTGGAAGAGAACCGTATGCGCATGGGGTTGCGCAGCCTGCGGCTGAACGCCGAGGCACAGCGAATGCTGCTGGCATATGCCTGGCCCGGCAATGTCAGGGAGTTGGAACATCTGATCAGCCGAGCCGTACTCAAGACGTTGTCCGGCCATGTACAGCGTCCGCGTATCCTGACCATCGAGCCACAGGCTCTGGGTCTGGATGAGGCGGTTGACAGTCTGCCACTGCCCCAGCCGGTATCGGATAGTGCGGCAGTCATCGGGGGACATGGGCTCAAGGGTGCAGTGGATGCCTATCAACGCGCAGTTATCTGCGATGCACTTGATCGGCATCAGGGACGATGGACCGAAGTTGCTCGCGAGTTATCGGTAGATCGGGCCAATCTCAACCGTCTTTCGAAACGACTGGGAATCCGCTGATGTACGGGGAGCGAGGTTCATTGGTCGCTGAAGTCTAAAAAAGACTGAATTTTTTCATAATGACTTGGGTCACCTGTTACTCAAGCCACCACTGAAAAAGGATCAGGCTTTCAATGGCACTGCCCAAACACTATCGAATCGATTATCTATTGAACGGCTCTTTCAAGAGTTTCTATATACGAACCGAACATATGGATAATGTCGAAGCCTGGCATTATGCAAGTGTCGACGCAGGCCTTGCGCGTATCCCGAAATACCGTCTGGAGAAAGTGCCTCGCGTCTCGAAACCCTATGCAGAGCACTTCGGTGTGACTGATGTCGAGTGGGCTCAGGCTTGAGCCCACTGTCTGTGTGATCTAGCGGTGGGCGATGTTTTCCAGCGCCAGATTACGAGTGCGGGGACCGAAACCGCCGATGGTGATGATCACGATCAGCATGCTGCTGACGATGAACGCGAGAACCCCCGGTGTGCCGAAGTGCTCCAGAAATATACCGATCAGCAGGCTGCTGAAAACCGTGGACAGGCGACTGAACGAGTAGCAGAAGCCAACGGCGCGCGCCCGAATGTTGGTAGGAAACAGCTCACCCTGATAAGAGTGATAACTGAAACTCAGCCAGGCGTTACTGAACGTGATCATGATGCCGCAAAAGATCAGTCCCGCGGCACTGGTCTGAAACGCGAACAGCGTGCCGAAGATCATCGAACTCAGGGCCGAGCCCACGATCTGCCATTTGTTCTCGAACCGATTGGCAAACTTCACGAACAGCAGCGGACCCAGCGGATACGCCAGAGTAATGACGAAGGCGTAACTGAGGCTGTGAGTCACGCTCACCCCCTGGCCGGACAGCAGCGCTGGCAGCCAGTTGCCGAAGCCGAAGAAACCGATGGCCTGGAAGATGTGGAAGGCAATCAACATCAAGGCACGACGCCGGAACGGCGGCTGCCACATATCGGCGAAACGGCCCTTGCCCTCGACCGCGACGGTATGCGGCTCAGGCTGATCCAATGGCTGTTTGTGATCCTTCAGGCAGCGCGCTTCCAGATCATCCACGACCCGTTCGGCCTCCGCAAAGCGCCCGTGCTGCGCCAGCCAGCGTGGCGACTCAGGCAGCGAAGAACGCAGCCACCAGATGAACAGCGCGAACACCGCACTGCTGATCACCACCCAGCGCCAGCCGGCATAGCCGAGCGGATCCTGCGGCACCAGCCACCACGACATCAGCGCCACGCTGGGCACGGCCAGAAACTGAATCGAAAAGGCAAACGCGAATGCCGAGCTGCGTATGCGTTTGGGAACCAGTTCCGACAGGTAGGCATCGATGGTGACCAGTTCCACGCCAAGGCCAATGCCGACCAGAAAGCGCATACCGATCACGCCCATTGCCGAGGTCTGCAGGCCCATCATGACGGTTGCCACGGTGTACCAGATCAGCGCGCAGGTGAAGATGGCACGACGGCCGAAACGATCGGCAATCGGACTGACCAGGCTGGCGCCGAAGAACAGACCGAGAAAGGTCGCCGAGGCGAATGCTGCCTGATCGGAGAAGCCGAACAACCCCTGGCTGCCAGTCGCAAAAATACCTTCGCGAAGCAGACCGGGGCTGATGTAGGCCGTCTGGAACAGGTCATAAAGCTCGAAGAACCCGCCGATGGAGAGCAGGGCGATCAGTTTCCAGATGGTGGCGACGGCGGGCAGTCGGTCGATACGTGCCGAGATGAGGGCGGCGCGAAGTGGGTCGGCGTGTGTATTGTTGTTTGAATTGGAAGAGACCATCGTAGGACCGTCCGGCAGGATAGGGACCGTCATCGTACTGGTTTTACATTTGGTAATAGTTGCGTAATAAAGCGATTTTTGGTGTGTTTTTGGCGAATTATTGCGAGCAGTAGACGGATTTCAAATTTCACTGAACGCTCGCTAACGTTTTTTTTACAAATCGCCATCGGCAGTTTTGCCCTCGAATGCATGATCAACGGCATATGAAACGACATGGAACGACCCTTGTTTGCCACTCATGTATCAAGATATGTCGCAAAACCTTAGGATAGGGCTTCGATTTTTTGCCCTCCCGGATTCTCGTGACGTACAAACTGCCCACCACGGCGACAGCGCCGTTTTGCCCTTCGGCGACCACCGAAAGTGTCGCCATTCCGGCCAATGCGTCGCCCCTGCGCAAGATGATGCTGTTCATCGGTCCCGGCTTGCTGGTGTCGATTGGCTACATGGACCCCGGCAACTGGGCCACGGCCATCGAAGCCGGGTCGCGCTTCGGCTACTCGCTCCTGTTCGTGGTGGTGCTGGCGAGCCTTTCCGGCATGGTGCTGCAGAACCTGTGTTCGCGTCTGGGCATTGCCACGGGCCGGGATCTGGCGCAACTGTCTGCGGCCCGTTACAGCCGCAACGTCGCCAAGGGCCAATGGCTGTTGGCAGAGCTGTCGATCATCGCCACGGATCTGGCGGAGGTGCTTGGGGCTGCGCTGGCGTTTCATCTGCTGCTGGGCGTGTCGATCACCGTCGGCGTCGCCCTGACGGCCTTCGACACCCTGATCGTTCTGGCTTTGCAGGGTGCCAATTTCCGGCGGCTCGAAGCCATTGTGCTGGGGCTGATCGCGACCATCGCCGCATGCTTTGCCGTCGAGCTGATCCTGATCAAACCGTTCTGGCCGGACGTGGCGGCGGGTCTCAAACCCAGTTGGGATGTGCTGAGCAGTCAGGAACCACTGTACATCGCCATCGGCATCCTTGGCGCAACGGTGATGCCGCACAACCTGTACCTGCATTCCTCTGTGGTGCAGACACGCGTCAACGGTTCCGATCTGGCGAGCAAGGCCACCGCCATCCGTTACGCCCGCCTGGACACCATCGGTTCGCTCAGCCTCGCACTGCTGATCAACGCCGCAATCCTGATTCTGGCCGCCGCGGCTTTTCACAAGACCGGCCACACCGATGTGGTCGAGATTCAGGACGCCTACCACCTGCTTGATCCGCTGGTGGGCGGCGCGATTGCCAGCGTGTTGTTTGGCGTGGCTTTGCTGGCAGCGGGGCAGAGCTCGACCTTTACAGGCACCATCGCCGGTCAGGTTGTGCTCGAAGGTTTTCTGCAGGCGAAGATTCCCTGCTGGCAGCGGCGCCTGATCACCCGTGCGCTGGCGCTGATCCCTGCGCTGATCGGTGTGGTCTGGCTGGGCGATAGCTCGGTAGGGCAGATGCTGGTGCTCAGCCAGGTGGTGTTGAGCCTGCAACTGCCATTTGCCCTGTGGCCGCTGATCCGGTTCACGAGTGACAAAAGTTTAATGGGGCCATTCGTCAATGGCCGGCTGGTACAACTCGCCGCCTGGGGCCTGTTTGGTCTGATATCTGCCGCCAACCTGACGCTGTTGTGGTTCTGGATCAGCTGAACTTAGCGTCTCGGGAGCGGCTCTCAATCCTGACGTTCAGGTCCGCCGTGAAGGAATCCCGACATGACAACGATCCATGCACCCGACAAGGGCAAGGTATTCGAGACCGACCTGCCTGCTCGACTGGATCGATTGCCCTGGGGCCGTTTTCACACGCTGCTGGTCGTAGCGCTGGGCATCACCTGGCTGCTTGACGGCCTGGAGGTGACCCTCGCCGGTTCTGTCGCTGGCGCCTTGAAGGCCAGTCCGGTACTGAACCTCAGCAACAGCGAGATAGGTCTGGCGGGCGCTGCCTATATTGCCGGAGCGGTACTGGGGGCCTTGTTTTTCGGCTGGCTGACCGACCGTCTTGGGCGACGCAAGCTGTTCTTCATCACCCTGGCGTTGTATATCAGCGCTACCTTTGCCACGGCATTTTCGTTCAGCGTCTGGAGCTTCATGCTGTTCCGGTTTTTGACCGGCATGGGTATCGGCGGCGAATACACCGCCATCAATTCGACCATTCAGGAATTCACGCCGGCTCGTTATCGCGGCTGGGTGGACCTGACCATCAATGGCACCTTCTGGTTGGGCGCGGCACTGGGCGCTGTCGGCTCCATCGTGCTGCTGGATCCGCAGTGGGTCGGCGCTGAGTTGGGGTGGCGGCTTTGCTTCGGCATCGGCGCCGTGCTCGGTCTGTTCATCATGCTGATGCGCCTGTGGCTGCCGGAGAGCCCTCGCTGGCTGATGATTCATGGCCGCTCGGACGAAGCGCGCAAGATCGTCGAACAGATCGAATCCGACATGGAGCGTCGCGGACATGTATTGCCAGCCGTCGAAGGCAAGCCACTGCGATTGCATGCCCGCGACCACACACCACTGGGCGAAATCTTTCACACGCTGTTCGTGTCGTTCCGCCAGCGCTCGCTGGTCGGCCTGACATTGCTGACCGCTCAGGCGTTTTTCTATAACGCGATCTTCTTTACCTATGCGCTGGTACTCACCGACTTCTATGGCGTGCCTTCCGAGCGGGTCGGCTGGTACGTGCTGCCGCTGGCGCTGGGCAATTTCTGCGGGCCATTGCTGCTGGGTCGGCTGTTCGATGTGGTCGGGCGGCGCATCATGATCAGCCTGACCTACGGGGTGTCTGGCGTTTTGCTGGCGATCAGCGGCTACCTGTTTCAGCAGGGCGCGCTGGACGTTACCCAGCAGGCCATCGCCTGGATGGTGATCTTCTTCTTTGCGTCGGCCGCCGCCAGTTCGGCGTACCTGACCGTGGCCGAAACCTTCCCGCTGGAAATTCGCGCGCTGGCCATTGCCGTCTTCTATGCCTTCGGCACGGGATTGGGCGGGATTATCGGTCCGACACTGTTTGGCGAGCTGATCGAAACACACGACCGCAGCAATGTGCTGATCGGTTATCTCATCGGGGCGGGGTTGATGCTATTGGCGGCGTTCGTGCAGTCGATCTGGGGCGCGGCAGCCGAACGCAAATCGCTGGAAGAAGTGGCGCGACCGCTGTCCCAGGCAAGGGATGACTAGCTGAAAACGCCGCGCAGGTCCATGACGGACGCTCTGAGCCCCTGAATCTGCTCGCTCACAGCCTTGGCTTCATTCGCCCGCGAATTGTGCTGCAGATAGGCCAGGTGTCCGGACATGTTGCTTGAGACGCGCTCAAGGTCGTCAGCCGTGCGCTGTACATAAGCCTGAATGTCTTTGAGCTGCTCGATGTGCACGAATGTTTTCCTTTAGGTCGCATCCGAGCGCACTGATTGAAGAGGGTGGGTAAGCCTGCTTAGAGTCTATCGGCGTTGATGGCTATTTGCTTTAGGTCTGGCGATAAATAAATCGAGGCCGCCTAATCTCCGTCTTCATCGTCCTCCCCTGAATAGGAATCGAGCAGCTCTGCCAGCGCCAGGGTGCGTTTCAGTCCGCTCATGCTGGACATGATCTCAGCCACTGCTTGTGTCGCCGCAATCCTCGCGGCTTCGCGTTCGGCATCAGTGTTATTGGGCGTGGCATCCTGCGCCGCTTCAATAATCGACTGCTCAAAGGTATTCATGTAGCTCGCTCTTGATATCCGGCAGACTGTGATACAGACAATGACCTATTGTTTCAAGACCCGTCAGTCCCCTTCGTACGGGAAGTCCTGCAAGGTCTGCGTCAACGCGACCTCCTGCGGGCCTTGCAGGTCGTCCAGCGCCCAGCAGCCATTGGGGTTCTTGACCAGTCGCAGTCGCGACGTCTGACTCGCGGGCGCCTGCTGAGGTGCATCCTTGTAACCCAGCATGTACGTCATCTCGACCACGGCCTGTTTGTCTTCGTTGGAGACCAGCTTCCACTCGATCGGCTTCTGCACGTCGCCGTCCTGCGCGTCGGTCCATGGATTGGCTGCGATGGCGCACTGATCCCCACCGGGACCCTGGCACGTCCAGTCTCGTTTCAACAGGCTCAGCAACGGTTTGGACAGGTAATCCGCCGAGCCCTTGCCGTTGATGTAGAAATCCTGATGTTTCTCATAGATCCATCGGCCCGTATCCACGGGTGTGGCGGCCGGGCAGGCGGCATGCGCGGTGGAAGAGAGCAGGCAGGCAAGGACGAGCGCAAGAGATCGGGACATGTAGCGGACTCGCAGTGAGGTTGATTGCACAGGGGTGACATCGCATTTGTAGTCCACACGGTCAAAAAAGCAATCGTTTTGTTCTATACGCATGCTGCGTCCGAGAACGCCAGGAAGGGTAATTTCCTTCAATACGCCTGTGGTCCCGTCACCTTACCTTGGCCCGGTCTATCTGATCGTGGTCGAGGAGTTCTTCATGAGTCTGTTCATTTCCATGGCCGCCTTTGCGCTGGCATCGTCCATCACACCGGGCCCGGTGAATATCGTCGCCCTGAGCACCGGCGCACAGTATGGATTCTGGCCCGGTATGCGCCACGTACTGGGCGCGACGCTCGGTTTCACGCTGCTGCTGGTGCTGATCGGCTTTGGTCTGCACGAAACCCTGCGCCAATGGCCGTTTCTGACCCGGATCATTCAATGGGCGGGTGTCGCTTTCCTGCTGTACATGGCTGTCCGGCTGGCAATGGATGACGGCCAACTGACGGTTTCCGGTTCCAGGCAAGCACCGTCGATGCTGCAGGGAGCGATCATGCAGTGGCTCAACCCCAAGGCGTGGCTGGCGTCGATAGCAGGCATGGGCGTGTTCGTCGCCAACGGCGAGGCGTTACTGATCGGCCAGTTTGCGACGATCTATTTCGTTGTGTGTTACCTGTCCCTCGGCTGCTGGGCTTACGCGGGCAGTTTTTTGAGCCAGTACCTGCGCAGCGCGCGAGGTGTGCGGGTATTCAATCGGGTCATGGCGTTGATGCTGGCGGGGTGTGCGCTGTACCTGGTCGTCTGAATCCGGTGGCTCAGAACCGATATTGTCCGGGCGTTGCGGCCAGGTGCTTTTTGAACTCGCGCTGGAAATGCGCCTGATCGGCAAAGCCTGTTTCCTGCGCCACGTCGGCAATCAGTCGGCCTTCACGCAACCGGTTGCGGGCATATTGAATGCGGCGATTAAGCAGGTAGGCGTGGGGCGTCATATGGTAACGCTGTTCGAACGCCCGAATCAGGTAGGACGCCGACAGGTTGGCTGCCTCGCAGATATCGGACAGCCTGACGGCCTGGGTGAAGTGCTCGTTGATGTACTCGGCAGCGCGGGCCACTTTGGGTGCAGGCGGGTCGATGGCGGACGCCTCGCCGCTCAGTGTTTCATGCATGAGGGTGAAGAATGACACGGCCGTGCAGTGCTTCTGCAATGTGTCGGCCTGCGTATCGATCAAGGTTCCATACAGTGCCGTGAGTGCAGCGAACAGCGTGGGCTCGCGGCTGTGGGTCGGCGTCAGCGGTTGAAAGGCTGCACCGGTTTCGTGCTGGACAGACCCCAGCCAGTCACTGTCGACGTACAGCATCAGGTATGACCACGGCTGATCCTCGATCGGATTGCAGGCATGCACATCCCCCGGATTCATCAGCACCACAGTGCCTGCGGTAACGCGTTGGGAGGTTTTTTCGTGCAGGTAAGTGCTTTGTCCGCGGGTGATCGCGCCAATCGAGAAGATGTCGTGGGAATGACGTGCGTAACACACCTTGCGGCCATCCTGAACCGAACGTGCTTCGATGAACGGCAAACGCTCGTTGCGCCAGAAGAACGGCGTACTGTCGGATGGACTGAGAGGCTGAGTGGTCATGCTGATGTCCCTTCGGCTTGTTCCTTACCTGCCGAGGGTAACTGATTTGAGCCAGGCGCTGCCATGGCACCTGATGAAGCGGGAACGACCTGCGGCCGCTCCCGTGAACCTTGCCGCGTGCAGCTTATTTTTTGACGGGGACGATATCGACGATCTGTCCGTTGACCTTCTGGAAGCGCACGTACTTGTCGTTGATCTGCACCCACTCGCTTTCCTTGGCAGGCGCTTCCAGACCCTTGGCTTTCCAGTCCTTGATGCTGGAGTCGCTGCGGCGATATTTCTCAGGCACACGCGAACCCATTTCAAGCTCGTGGGTGTTGTCTTTGGATTCGGCCACTTTTGGTTCGGGCGCATCGGCAGCGTGAACGGGCAGGGTGGCGACCGAGAAGCAGCCGAGCAAGGTCATGCAGGCGATCAACGATTTGCTTTTCATGTAAAGACTCCCAGTCTTTGTCGTAATGCGATGGCTTTATGCCTCGTAAAGACTGGGACCTTTGCCGGTGAAAATCATTCGATCAGGTTTTTGCGCGTCAGTTTTTCAGGGCTTCGGCGATGGTTACGGACAGCGGTGTGGTCGGGCGACCGATCAGGCGGCTCAACTGGCGGGTATCGTCGAACAGCGCGCCCTTGGAGGCTGCCGTGTCCGAGTCGGCGAACAGATGGGCATAGACCGCGGGCACACCTGCCGTCACCAGCGCCGCTTCGAAGTCAGCCTGCGACAGATTCACATAAGGGATGTTCTTGCCGCTCTGTTTCGACAGTTCGGCGGCGAACTCGGACAAGGTATAGGTCTCGTCACCTGCCAGCTCGTAGACACGCCCTGACTGATCCTCTTCCGACGTCAGCACAGTCGCAGCGGCCTGAGCGAAGTCAACACGTGCGGCTGAGCTGATACGGCCCTGGTCCGCACTGCCGATGAATGCGTCATGGGCCAGCGCGCCAGGGATGGAGGCGGCATAGTTCTCGGTGTACCAGCCATTGCGCAGCAACGTGAACGGCACGCCGCTGGCGCGCAGGTAGGCTTCGGTCTCGACATGTTCATCGGCCAGTCCAAGTGCCGACGTGTCCGCACGCAGAATGCTGGTGTAGGCCAGCAACTTGACGCCGGCCTTCTTGGCGGCATCGATAACGGCCCGGTGCTGGGGAAAGCGCTGGCCTATTTCGTTGGATGAAATCAGCAGCACCTTGTCAGCGCCTGCGAATGCACTGTCCAGGGTCGCGGGCTGTGAATAGTCACCCTTGCGGACATGCACGCCCAGCGCTACAAGGTCAGCGGCCTTTTCCGGACTGCGCACTGCGGCAACGATCTGGTTCGCAGGGACGGTTTCGAGGAGCTTTTCAATGACGAGACGACCCAGTTGGCCGTTGGCAGCGGTGACGACGATCATGAAGAGTGTCCTTGTATTGGTTTGAAAGAAAGGCGAGCATAACGATAGTGCTTACCTTTCGTAAGTACGTACAAAAAGGTAAGTGTCATGCGCGAGTCAGATACCCCAACCGCAGTCAGTGCTGGCGAGTCCCTGTTGAAGACGATCCGTCAGGGGCAGGTGCTGGCCAGTGACTGTCCTTCCCGGATCATCCTCAACCACGTATGCGGCCGCTGGGGTGTGCTGGTGCTGATCGTGCTGCGCGGCGGCATGCATCGCTTCAGTGAAGTGCGACGCAAGATCGGCGGGGTCAGCGAAAAAATGCTTGCGCAGACACTGCAACAGCTGGAGCACGACGGTTTTGTCGATCGCAAGGCGCTGCCAGTGGTGCCGCCTCATGTCGAGTACAGACTGACAGCGATGGGAGAAGAAGTGGCGTTGCAGGTCGAGACGCTGGCGGTCTGGGTCGAGACGAATCTGCCACGGATCATGCAGGCACGTGCTGCGTCGGAACTGGCTGGTACGCACGCATCTGCGGAGCCTGCATGACGCTTCGCTGACAGATTTTTCATCCAGTGACCGTCAGGTCGGCCCCCTGCAATCACCACTTCTTGGTATGGTGCGCGCCGAAACATTCATTTACATGTTCTGTTGTGCCGTGACTTTTACCGAGAAGCTGTAGAAATGCCCGAACCGATTCCTTTAAAGGACCATGAAAAAGAGACGCGACTGGTCAATCAACGGCTGATCGCCTGCGCCATACTGGTCGCCGTACTGGCGGGCTCCCTGATCGCGCGGATGTATTTCCTGCAGGTCACCGAATTCGAATATCACTCGACCATTTCCGAAAACAACCGGGTGCATGTGTTGCCGATCCCGCCCGAGCGCGGGCTGATCTATGACCGCAATGGCGAGGTTCTGGCCGACAACCGCCCCAGCTTCAATCTGACCCTGACCCGCGAGCGCGCCGGGGACTGGCACAAGGTCATCGACGAACTGATGACGCTGCTGTCGTTGCCTGATGAAGACCGCATTTTGTTCGACAAGGAACTGAAGCAGGTGCGTCATCCGTTCGAGCCGGCGACGCTGTTGTACGAACTGACCGAAGAACAGATCGCCATCCTGGCCGTCAACCAATACCTGCTGCCAGGCGTCGATGTTGCGGCGCAGTTTGTGCGTCATTACCCTCTGGGCGATCACTTTGCCCATTCCATCGGTTACGTCGGGCGTATCAACGAGAAAGAAGCCTCGCAGCTGGACAACGAATACCGCGGCACGCAATCCATCGGCAAGACCGGCATCGAGCGGTTCTACGAGTCCGAGCTGCATGGCCATGTGGGCTATGAAGAAGTCGAAACCAACGCGCAAGGTCGCGTGTTGCGGGTGCTCAAACACACCGATCCGGTGCCCGGCAAGAACATCACCCTGAGCCTGGACGTGCACCTTCAAGAGGCTGCCGAGAAAGCGCTGGGTGATCGTCGTGGTTCAGTGGTGGCGCTGGACCCGGACACGGGCGAGGTGCTGGCGATGGTCAGCAAACCCAGCTTCGACCCCAACCTGTTCGTGACCGGTATCAGCTTCAAGCAGTACGCCGCGCTGCGCGATTCCATCGACCGGCCGCTGTTCAACCGCGTGCTGCGCGGGCTTTACGCGCCGGGCTCGACGGTCAAGCCGGAAGTGGCGATTGCCGGGCTGGACAGCGGGGTGGTCAATGCATCGACCAAGGTCTTCGACCCCGGTTATTTCCAACTGCCGGACTTCGATCACAAATACCGCAACTGGAACCACAGCGGCGATGGCTGGGTGGACATGGACACGGCGATCATGCGTTCCAACGACACCTATTTCTACACGCTGGCGCACAAACTGGGCATCGACCGACTGCACGACTACATGACCATGTTCGGCATCGGCCAGAAGGTCTCGCTGGACATGTTCGAGGAGTCGGCGGGCCTGATGCCGTCCCGCGAATGGAAACGCGCCACGCGCCGTCAGGCCTGGTTTCCCGGCGAGACCGTGATCCTCGGTATTGGCCAAGGCTACATGCAGGTTACGCCGTTGCAACTGGCGCAGGCGACCTCGCTGATCGCCAGCAAAGGCGTCTGGCATCGACCGCACCTTGCGATGGACGTGGGCCATGTGGCGCCGGTCGATGAGCACCCGATGCCCAATATCGTGCTGCACGACCCGCGCGAGTGGGAGCAGGTCAACGAAGGCATGCAAATGGTGATGCACGATCCGCGCGGCATTGCCCGGGATGCGGCCAAGGGTGCGCAATACCGCATCGCGGGCAAGAGTGGTACCGCCCAGGTTGTGGCGATCAAGCAGGGGGAGCGTTACAACCGCCTCAAGACCCTGGAGCGCAACCGGGACAACGCCTTGTTCGTCGGCTTCGCCCCGGCAGAGCATCCAAAAATCGTCGTCTCGGTGACCATCGAAAACGGCGAGGCGGGTGGTCGTGTGGCAGGCCCCGTGGTGCGTGAAATTCTCGACGCCTGGCTGCTGGACAGCGACGGCAAGCTCAAGCCGCAATACGCCGCGCCGACCAAGCCTGCGGGCAACCCGCACGCCTGATATTGCCTCCACGCTGATCGTGCCCATCGCGTGTGAGCATGAATGCATAACCCTTGGGAGGCGGCTTGCCGGCGATGGCGTCAGTTCAGTCACTGACAGATCGCTTCAGACAACGCTCGCCGGCAAGCCGCCTCCCACGGTTCGTTGGCTGCAGCAAGACCACGTATCCAGTGAACCTTGCACTTGGGTGCACAGGTCTCTGGCCTGCCAATCTGAACACCCCTCGGTTTCCCGGAACTGTAGAGCGCGCATCGGGTCGACCACAACAGGCGTAGCACAGCGCTGCACCTGTTTCTTCCCGTAAGGAAGCCGAACCCCTTTGCCTCGACAAGGAACCCCGCATGTCCAAGACCATTGCCGATCATCTTGCGCAAACCCTCGCAGCGGCAGGTGTTTCTCACATCTGGGGCGTTTCCGGTGACAGCCTCAACGGTCTGACCGACAGCCTGGAACGCACCGATTCGATTCGCTGGATGCACACCCGTCACGAAGAAGTCGCCGCGTTCGCCGCAGGCGCTCAAGCCGCGAGCAGCGGCAAGCTGGCGGTCTGCGCCGGCAGTTGCGGACCGGGCAACCTGCACCTGATCAACGGCCTGTACGACTGCCACCGCAACCGTGTGCCGGTGCTTGCCATTGCTGCGCACATACCGTCTTCGGAAATCGGTCTGGATTATTTCCAGGAAACCCATCCGCAGGAACTGTTCAAGGAGTGCAGCCATTTCGTTGAAATGGTCAGTAATCCCGAGCAATTCCCACGAGTGCTGGAGCGTGCGATGCGTGCGGCGATCAGCCAGAAAGGTGTTGCGGTGATCGTATTGCCCGGTGACGTCGCGCTGAGCGCTGCGCCTGACGTTCCAGCCAAATGGGTTGAGCCCACGCCACCGACTGTCGTTCCGGCTGAAAACGACCTGCAGGCCATGGTCGAGCTGCTTAACGACTCAAAAGCCACGACGCTGCTGTGCGGTGCTGGCTGTGCGGGAGCCCACGAACAGGTCGTCGCGCTGGCCGAAAAGCTCGGCGCGCCTATCGTGCATGCCCTGCGCGGCAAGCAGCATGTCGAATACGACAACCCGTTCGACGTCGGCATGACCGGCCTGATCGGCTTCAGCTCCGGCTACC
Source organism: Pseudomonas sp. CDFA 610 (assembly GCF_021147865.1). NCBI lineage: Bacteria > Pseudomonadati > Pseudomonadota > Gammaproteobacteria > Pseudomonadales > Pseudomonadaceae > Pseudomonas > Pseudomonas sp. CDFA 610. Next base: position 192,659 of record NZ_JAGTPM010000007.1, on the reverse strand, counting down.
ACGCCATGCTGTCCTGCGACACGCTGGTCATCCTCGGCAGCAGCTTTCCGTACCGAAACTTCTATCCTGAGAAAGCCAAGGTCATCCAGATCGACCTGGACCCGACCCAACTCGGCCGTCGCACACCGGTAACGCTGGGGCTGACCGGTGGCGTGCGGGAAACGCTCGACGCGCTGCTGCCCAAACTCAAACCCCACTCGGACCGTCGTTTTCTCGACAAGGCCCTCAAGCATTACGCCAAGGCCCGCGAAGAGCTGGACGAACTGGCGACGCCAACGCCTGCCGACACCCCGATCCACCCGCAGTACCTCACGCGCCTGATCGACGAGCAGGCCGACGCTGACGCCATCTTCACCGTTGACGTCGGCACACCGACACTATGGGCCGCGCGCTACCTGCACATGAACGGCCAGCGCAGCCTGCTGGGCTCGTTCAACCACGGCTCAATGGCCAATGCACTGCCTCAGGCACTGGGTGCCAAGGCCGAACACCCGGATCGCCAAGTGGTTGCGCTGTGCGGCGACGGCGGCCTGTCGATGTTGATGGGCGACCTGTTGAGCATTCGTCAGTTGAATTTGCCGATCAAAATGGTCGTGTTCAACAACAGTTCGCTGGGTTTCGTCGACATGGAAATGAAAGCCGCTGGTTATGTGCCTCACGGCACCGATTTCCACGAAACCAACTTCGCCGGTGTCGCGCTGGGTGCCGGTATTCTAGGTATACGCGTGCAAAGTGCGGAAGAACTGCCTGGGGCCTTGCGTAAGGCCTTCGACCATCCCGGCCCGGTGCTGATCGACGTCGTGACCGCCAAGCAGGAACTGGGCATCCCACCAAAAATCAAACTCGCTCAGGCCAAAGGCTTCAGCCTGTACATGATGCGCGCCGTGTTCAGCGGCCGCGGCAGCGAAGTGCTTGAACTGGCCAAAACCAACCTGCGTTAGTCACACAAGGGCAGTGGCCCGGCAGGCCGGTCGGCGGGGTGGTTGACCCCGTCACTGGTCTGCACCGGCCCTAGAGAGAACGGGTTTACACCGTCCAGGCACGCGACGTTGTAGCCGAACTCATGCGGATTGGAACGTCGCCGATGGTGCGTATAAACCCCGCACCGGCCACAAAAGTAATGCTCTGCCGTACGGCTGTTGAACTGATACAGCTTCAGCATCTTCTGGCCGTGAATCACGCGAACGCCATCTTCCGCCACCGTCGCAACGATGGCACCTCGGCGTCGACACAGCGAACAGTCGCAGCGTCGCGGATCTACAATGCCGTCCGGCAAATCCAGCTCCAGCACGACTGCTCCACAGTGGCAGGATGCGAGATGGACCGGTTTTATCACGGTCGGTCCGACTGTTTTGATCATGGGCGTTCCTCCTTGTCGTTTATGCAGGTTAACGCCTGAGGGGAAGGGTTGCCCAATCCGGTGGTCGATTGGTGCGCAACATTCATTGGCGGGCGTGATACGGCTTTACGGTACTATTGGATGTCAAATTGCTATGTAAGCCGCACAAGGATGTCCATCATGCGTGTCCCCCTCTGTCTCGCTCTGATCGCCGCGCTGTCCGGCTGTGCCGACTCTCATCAATGGTCCCCGTTGCAAAACGGTTCGGCCCGAATTGCCAAAACCGACAGGATTTACATCTCGATCCCTGCTGACGGCGAGTATGGCGACCACGTCTATCGCGGCTCGGGTCGCAACACGTCCAGCATCCTTTCCAGCGCTGTCAGCAAACAATCCCGTTGGGTACGCGTAGGCGGCGTGGCCGATAACTTTCAGGACGCCATCGAACAGGCGCAGAGCCTGGGCCAGGATGTTCTGATCTTTCCCAAAATCCTGCACTGGGAAGACCGCGCGACGGAGTGGTCGATGATTCCCGACAGGGTTGAGATCAAGGTCGACGTGGTGCAGGTGGCGTCCGGCGATGTGATCAGCTCCGTTGTCATCACGGGCAAGAGCGGGCTTTCGACGCTGGGAGGCGATCATCCGCAGGATTTGTTGCCGGAGCCTGTTGCAGAGTTTGTGGATTCGCTTTTTTTCTGACGCAAGCCGCCTTCCACGGTCGGGTGTTAGCTGCGATACAGCGCCGCGTTTAAGCCTCGGCGGGAATTCAGCACACCCATACAATCCTCCCGCCCCACATTCGTGCCTACTGACGTCAAAGCCTCGCCTCGCAGGCACCTTGATCATCAGCCACGGAACCTCTCTCATGAATCGCAACGACCTGCGCCGCGTCGACCTTAACCTTCTGGTGATTTTCGAAGCGTTGATGTTCGAGCGCAATCTCACGCGGGTGGCGGAGAAACTCTTCATCGGCCAGCCGGCGGTCAGTGCCGCGCTTGGGCGTCTTCGCGATCTGTTCGACGATCAATTGCTGCTGCGCAACGGGCGCGCGATGGAGCCGACTGTGCGGGCGCTGGACATTCTCAAGGAGATACGCCCGGCGCTGGACACCATTTCCGGGGCGGTGAGTCGGGCCAAGGAGTTTGACCCTTCGACCAGCAGTGATGTGTTTCGCATCGGTTTGTCCGATGACGCAGAGTTTGGCTTGCTGCCGCCGCTGCTCTCGCGTCTGCGGGAAGAGGCGCCGGGCATCATTGTGGTGATTCGTCGGGCCAACTACCTGTTGCTGCCTGCGCTGCTAGCCTCTGGAGAGATCTCGGTCGGGGTCAGTTACACCGTCGATCTGCCGGCCAATGCCAAGCGCAAGAAGCTGCGCGACATCGGTTGCAAGGTCATCCGGGGCGACTCGCGACCAGAGCCGTTGACGCTGGACGAGTACTGCGAACGGCAGCACGCCATGGTGTCGTTCTCCGGGGATCTGAGCGGCAATATCGATCTGGACCTCGCTCGCGTCGGGCGTGCCCGCAAGGTGGTGCTGGCGGTGCCCCAGTTCAATGGTCTGCGGGCACTGCTGGCAGGTACCGAGTTGATCGCCACGGTGCCGGACTATGCCGCGTGTGCCTTGATTGAAGGCTGTCAACTGCGCGCTGAAGAGCCGCCGTTTCCGATCGTGCCCGCCGAGCTGTCGATGGTCTGGAGCGGGGTGCACGACAACGACCCGGCCGAGCGTTGGTTGCGTGGTCGTATTGCCGAGTACATGTCGGGTCCACTGGATATCAAAGCGCCAGTGTAAAGCGGGCAAAAAACAAGACAGCACATACGTTCAATTTCTGACGCTGGTTTGACGGCAGTATCGTCGACATCCTGAGCCGTACAGACTCGACTGGCCAGGATCCGAATTCAATTTCTGTTTCTGGAGCCTCTGGCCATGTCCGAACCCATCCGTCTTGATACCGAAGCTCGTGTCGTCGGCAGTGCGGTCTTCAATGAAGTCGTCACCCTGGTGATCAAGCACCGGGTCAAGACCGGGCAGGAGAGTGCCTACGAAAGCTGGCTGCGTCGGATCGTGACCATTGCCAGCGGCAAGCCCGGTCACTTGGGCGTCGATGTGATCCGCGCGAAGGAAGGCGGACTGCAGATGTTCACCAGCGTGCTGCGCTTTCATTCGACTCAGGCCATGCAGGACTGGCTGGACTCCGATGAACGGAAAAAGCTGGTGCAGGAAGCCGAGCCGATGCTCGCCGACGGTGATCAGACGCTGGTCAATCCGCACAACGAATTCTGGTTCACCCCGACCACCGAAGAGGGCAGTCCGCCGCCGCGCTGGAAGCAGGCGTGCGTGTCTTTCATGGTCATTCTGCCGCTGACGCTGTTCGTGCCGCTGTTCTGGGGGCCGATTTTTGCCCGCTTGCCGTGGCTGTCCAGCTACTTCGTCAGCACTGCGCTGGTGACCATCACCATCGTGCTGCTGGTGGTGTACCTGATGATGCCTGCCGCGACTCGCCTGATGGCACCTTGGCTCAACGCGTCCGCGAAAAAAACACAAGGAAAGTGATCCGATGACAGATGACAAAACCGATCTGCAGCGGCGTCGCTTCATTGCCAAAGGCTCTTTGTTGAGCGCGGCTGCGGCAATTCTTCCTTCTCTGTCTTTCTCCGGCCTTGCCGGTGCCTCTCAATCTTCCGCCAAAGGTGTAGCGATGAATGTCGAACTGATTCTGTTCAATGGTCAATTTCATACGGTTGATCGCGAAAAGCCCAAAGCCAGTGCTGTAGCGATCAGCGGTGGCCGGTTTGTTGCGGTGGGCAGTGATGCTGAAGTCATGGCCATGCGCGGCAGTGCGACACAGGTGATCGACCTCAAGCAGCGCACGGTGATCCCGGGCCTCAACGACTCTCACCTGCACCTGATTCGTGGCGGTCTGAACTACAACCTTGAACTGCGTTGGGAGGGCGTGCCATCTGTGGTCGACGCGCTGCGCATGCTCAAGGATCAGGCTGACCGCACGCCGACGCCACAATGGGTGCGTGTGGTGGGGGGCTGGAACGAATTTCAGTTCGCCGAAAAACGCATGCCGACGCTTGAAGAACTGAACCAGGCCGCGCCCGATACGCCGGTGTTCGTCCTGCACTTGTATGACCGCGCCTTGCTCAACCGTGCCGCGTTGCGCGTTGCAGGCTACACCCGCGACACGCCGAACCCGCCGGGCGGCGAGATCGTTCGTGACTCGCGGGGCAACCCGACCGGCATGCTGGTTGCCAAGCCCAACGCGATGATTCTGTATTCGACGTTGGCCAAGGGACCAAAGCTGCCGCTTGAATACCAGGTCAACTCGACGCGGCAGTTCATGCGCGAACTCAACCGTCTGGGCCTGACCAGCGCCATCGACGCCGGTGGCGGCTTTCAGAACTATCCCGATGATTACGCGGTGATCGAACAGCTTGCGCGGGAAAAACAGCTGACCGTGCGTATCGCCTACAACTTGTTCACGCAGAAGCCCAAGGAAGAGCTGGCCGACTTCAAGAACTGGACCAGCAGCGTGAAGCTGCATCAGGGCGATGACTTCCTGCGGCATAACGGGGCAGGGGAGATGCTCACCTTCTCGGCCGCTGACTTTGAAGACTTTCTCGAACCTCGCCCGGACCTGCCGCCTGGTATGGAAGGCGATCTGGAGCCTGTCGTACGGCATCTGGTCGAGCATCGCTGGCCGTTCCGCCTGCATGCCACCTACGACGAATCCATCAGCCGCATGCTGGACGTGTTCGAGAAGGTCAACCGCGACATCCCGTTCAATGGCCTGCCATGGTTCTTCGATCACTGCGAGACCATCACCCCGAAAAACATCGAGCGGGTTCGTGCGCTGGGCGACGGGATCGCGATTCAGGACCGTATGGCGTTCCAGGGTGAATATTTCGTAGAGCGCTATGGCGCCAAAGCTGCGCAGATGACGCCGCCGATCAAGCGCATGTTGTCCGAAGGCGTGCCGGTTGGCGCAGGTACCGACGCCACGCGTGTGTCCAGCTACAACCCATGGACCTCGCTGTACTGGATGGTCAGCGGTCGCACGGTCGGCGGTCTGGAGCTCTACCCCGAGGGATTGCCGCGCGAGACTGCGCTGGAACTGTTCACTCACGGCAGCGCCTGGTTCTCTTCGGAACAAGGCAAGAAAGGCCAGATCAAGGTTGGGCAACTGGCCGACGTCGTCGCGCTTTCGGCGGACTACTTCAGCGTCGAGCCTGAAGCGATCAAGTGGATCGAGTCGGTACTGACCGTGGTTGACGGCAAGGTCGTTTACGGCAGCGGTGATTTCGAAACCCTCGCGCCGCCGACCCTGCCGGTGCTGCCGGACTGGTCTCCGGTGGCCAAGGTTCCGGGCCACTGGCGTCCGACTTCGCCGATGGTTGCTCAGGTGCATCAGTGCAGCGGCCCTTGCGCCGTGCACTCCCACAGCCATGAACGCGCGCGCCTCTCCAATGCGCCGGTCAGTGACTTCCAGGGGTTCTGGGGCGCGTTCGGCTGTTCCTGCTTCGCTTTCTGATCGGATTACCCATGACGCACGGAGCCGCCGCGCCCCGTGCGATTAGCCACAACCTTGAAGGAGTCAACCATGAGCACTGCAACCCCTTACAACCGTTTGAACAAAGACGACGCCGCGGTTTTGCTGGTCGACCATCAGACCGGTCTGATCTCGCTGGTGCAGGATTTCTCGCCCAACGAATTCAAGAACAACGTACTGGCACTGGGCGATCTGGCCAAGTTCTTCGGCCTGCCGACCATCCTGACCACCAGCTTTGAATCCGGCCCGAACGGTCCGCTGGTGCCTGAGCTGAAGGAAATGTTCCCGGACGCGCCTTACATTCCACGTCCAGGCCAGATCAACGCCTGGGATAACGATGACTTCGTCGCAGCGGTCAAGGCGACCGGTCGCAAGCAGTTGATCATTGCCGGTGTCGTGACTGACGTCTGCGTTGCGTTTCCTACACTGTGCGCGCTGGCTGAAGGTTTCGAAGTATTCGTGGTGACCGATGCTTCCGGCACTTTCAACGAAACCGTTCAGAAAGCGGCCTGGGCACGCATGAGCGCGGCCGGTGCACAACTGGTCAACTGGTTCTCGGTAGCCTGCGAGCTGCAGATCGACTGGCGCAACGACATGGAAGGCCTGGCCAACCTGCTGTCCCAGCGTATCCCGAACTACCGCAACCTGATGAACAGCTACAGCGCTTTTACCGCCAAATAACCTGCGGTTCCAGGCGGCACAGTGACTATACGGTCACTGTGCCGTTTTTTTTTTGCCTTGTCGGACAATTATGTAGTGCCTGAAAATAATCACTACATATTTGTTGACGCCCCCCGTTTCCTTTTGCATTATGCAGCTGTCTCCCTGATCGGGAGCGCCGCAAAGATGTATTGAACAGGCTCGGCAAGCCGTCGAGATGTTCCCGGATGTAGGCTGCCCACAAGGCAGATTGATGAAGCTGAACTGGCATGATCGTCCTGATGAGCAGGCGAGAGGCTGGCGAAACGTCCTCATGAAGCTTGTGGTTGATCGTGGAATGATCATCAGGCCTTTGGGTTTCGCGACTTCTTCTCTCTTCGATGACGCTGCCATGTAGCGGCTTTGCATCAAGGCTACCTGCAATTCCTTGAGGGCTGGATCTGTATTCGACGAACACTCCATCGTGTTTCGTGCATGAATCGTCTGGCACATGAACTTGATGTATCAACCATTGAACTGCTTACGAGCGAAGGAGCATCAACATGAACATGAACAATCAACCGAACATAGATGAACTGGCTCGTCTGTTTGCCGCCCGCAAAGATACTCTGGATAACCACATTGCCTGGATTTCCGATTCCGGTGAAGTTCATGTCGACCCCATGACGCCGCACACTCAGGAAGATGAGTTTCGCGACGCTCACCCAGAGCTGCGCGCCGCGCTGGGCATGTTCCGTCGGGGTTTGGGCTATGTTGGCAAGAAGGCGGCCGCCGATCGTTCCTACATGGAAAGCACGCTGCAGGCGCTCAGAAATGAGTGGCAGAACAGCCGTCGTCACGCGCACAGTCGAGTGGCATGACAGAGCTGACTTGATTCCCAAAGTTGTATTAACAAGCACGTCCAACTAAACAACTGGTCCGCTTCCTTGTCAGGCAAGGTGGCGGACTTGTCCTTGACTATCTGGTATTAACCACGCGTTGAAGCTGAGCACTCCGTTCAACTCTGAGCCTTCTCTCTTTGCGTCGTACGTTCAGTATCTGTCCAATATTTTTGCGTGACGACTGCTGATGGCCGGGTCAGGTGAGAGGCTGCGTTACCTGTTTCAGCCTCTCGTCGCGTGTACCGGTCCAGACACATCGCAGACGTGAAGTCCTGTCAATTTCCGGCGTTTTCCCTGATGCCTTTGTATCAACACCGATAACTGACTGTTTCAATGGTGAAAAAAAATCTTGTCTAATTGTTGTACAAAGTGATTTTACTGGTATAGATTTTTACTCACGGGTCGGCGTGTTTGGCGCTGTTTTTGCCGGTTTCGGTATAGACCACACCGCCGACCCTGCTGATTTTCATCCGTTGGCATCCCTGCCAGCGGTCCTGACCGAGGCTGAAGATGCTTGCGCCGAGATGGTTGTTGCTCGTGGTGCTGCTGCTCAGCGGCGCTGCTCAGGCCAGTTGGCGTGATGCGCTGCCCAATGCTCAGGTCGTCGGTTCCGGCGAGCTTACCCTGTTCGGTTTCCGGATCTACACTGCCAGACTGCTGAGTCCCGCCGCTCCGTTCACAGTCAATTCGCCCATGGCGCTGGAACTGACCTACCACCGTGACATCGACCGACAGGATCTGGTGGATGCCAGTATTGATGAAATCAAGCGCATCTCCGGCACCTCTGTCACCGCCGAGCAATTGAGTGCCTGGCGGCAGCAGATGAGTCAGGCGTTTGTCGATGTGCAGCCAGGTATGAAAATCGTCGGTGTCTATCTGCCGGGGCGCGAAGCGCGATTCTACGTGGGCGAAAAGCTTCAACATGTCGTTCAGGACAGTGCGTTCGCCAAAGCTTTCTTCGACATCTGGCTCGATCCCAAGACCCGCAATCCTGATCTCAGGGAACGCTTGCTGGGCAAGGCGCAATCTTGAAAATTCATGGAGGGCTCATGCTCAAGAAGTGGTTGTTGTTGCTGTGCCTGGGCTCGGTTATCGCGGGCTGTGGTGGCGTTCCGGTAACCCGTTACAGTCAGGAAACACCGAAGCTCGACCTTCGTGAGTACTTCACTGGTCGCGTCGAAGCCTGGGGCATGTTTCAGAAACGCTCGGGCGAAGTGACCAAGCGTTTCCACGTGATCATCAATGGCCACAGCGAAGGTGAAGTGCTGGTGATGCATGAGGCCTTCAGCTACAGCGACGGCACCAAGCAGGTGCGGGAATGGCGCCTGCGCCCGGACGGTCCGGGGCGCTGGACCGGTACAGCGGGTGATGTGGTCGGGGTGGCCAGTGGCGAGGTGTCGGGCAACAGTTTTCACTGGCGCTATGTGTTGAGGCTGCCGGTGGACGACACCGAGTATGACGTCAGCCTGGACGACTGGATGTACCTGATCGACAAGCAGACCATGGCCAACCGTTCGTCCATGACCAAACTGGGCGTCGAAGTCGGTCAGATCACCCTGTTTTTCCGCAAGCAGGACATGCCGAAATAACCGTGAACCGGCGTTACCCGCCGGTCATGTTCATGAAGCGCACCACCTGCACGCCATCATCATGGGTGAAGTTGTGGCTCCACGGCTTGATCTGCATGGCATCAATGATCGCCTTTTCCAACTTGTGCGGCTGACCCGGGTTGGCTCTTAATACGGATTTCAGGTCAACCGAGTGCTCGTTGCCCAGGCACAGCAACAAACGACCTTCCACCGTCAGGCGAACCCGATTGCAGGTGCCACAGAAGTTGTGGCTGTGCGGCGAGATGAAACCGATACGAATGCCCGGGGCCTCGGCCAGTCGCCAGTAGCGCGAAGGGCCTTGCGTCGAATCCGTGGACGGCACCAGCGTGTAGCGTTCGGCAATACGCTCACGGACCTGATCGCTGGAGCAAAAGGATTCGGCGCGGCTGTGTTCGCTGATGATGCCCAGCGGCATTTCCTCGATAAACGACACATCCAGATTGCGATCGATGGCGAAGGCCAGCAGATCGTTGACCTCATGATCGTTGCGACCCTGCATCACCACGCAGTTGAGCTTGGTGTGGGTGAAGCCTGCGGCATTGGCCGCGTCGATACCGGCGATGACCTTGCTCAGGTCGCCGGTACGGGTCAGTTCACGAAAACGGGCCGGGTCCAGGCTGTCGAGGCTGATGTTCAGGCGCGTGACGCCCGCGTCGAACAGTGGCTTGGCCAGTTTGTCGAGTTGCGAACCATTGGTGGTCATGCACAGTTCGCGCAGGCCGGGCAGGGCGGCGATGCGCTCGCACAGGCCCACCACGCCGGCGCGCACCAGTGGCTCGCCACCGGTCAGACGAATCTTGCGGGTGCCCAGCGCGACGAAACGCTCGGCAACCTGAAGAATTTCTTCCAGCGAAAGAATCTGTTGCCGAGGCAGAAACGTCATCTCTTCGGCCATGCAGTACACGCAGCGGAAATCGCACCGGTCGGTCACCGACATGCGCAGATAATCGACTTTGCGGGCAAAGCGGTCCATCAGGACGGGTTCTGACATTTAACCTTCTTACTTGGTCGATCAATGAAGTGGTTGCCCGGTTTGGACGCTACTGCACTAAAGGAGTTTGATTTTTCGGTCGTGCTGTTCAGACCCATAGTAGCTACAGGTCCCGGTTATTGCACTGCCATTGAACTGGCTTCATGCCAGCAACGCTACCGAGTCGAAATGCCGCAGTCCAATCGCTTGTTCCAATGGCCTGATCGACTTGATCTATTGCATCCCAGGTGCCCTTTATTCCGGGGCAATGCCGGCCTTGGAACTGCGCTCGTAGCGCTCCAGCAGCGGCTGGATGCTGATGCCGTGTATCAGGATGCTCAGCGCCACGACTGACAGCGTCATACCGATAACCAAGTGGCCTGCATCTTCAGTCAGTCCGTGGGACAGGGCAAAGCACAGGTAATACAGGCTGCCGATGCCGCGAATGCCGAACCAGCCGACCAGTGCTTTCTGTCTTTTATTGAGCAGGCGCTTGCTGATCAACAGCCATACGCTCACCGGCCGGATGATGCAAAACAGCGCCATTCCCAGACCAATGGCACGCCAGTCCCAGTAAATGGCCAGCGCTGCGCCCAGCAGGGTGATGAGCAGCACTTCCATCGCCCGCTCGACCAGGCTGCCGAACGCCAGCATGTCGCCCATCATGACGCCTGCGGCCAACTGCGAATCGCTCAGGTCTTCGACTTCGGCGACCGTGCCTTTCTCGATCGCACCGGTCATGTGGCCCAGTACAGGTTGGGCAACGTGTTCGGAGGGCACGTCCGAGCGGGTGATGCGTGCTTCGGCCTGACGCAAGCCAACCCCGGCCGCGAACACCGACAGAAAACCAAAGGCATCCACGCTTTGCGCGACCACGTAGGACAGCGCAATCAGGGCCAGCGCCAGATAGTCATTCGGAGACGAGGTGCTGTCCGAATTTCTGATGCGCAGGAAAATCATCAAATGCCCGACGCCGCGGCCCATGCCATAGCCGATCAGCAATCCTGCAGGCACTGCCCAGATCAGATGCTTGAAGAACCACAGCTGTACCCAGTCTGTCGTGCTCTCGCCAGAACTCAGGTACAGCAGTGCGAAGATCACGAACGGAAACGCTGTGCCGTCGTTCAAACCTGCCTCGCCGGACAGCCCGAAGCGCAGGCGGTCCTGGTCCTGAGCATTGTTGACCTGCACCATCCCGGCCAGCACCGGGTCGGTCGGCGACAGCATCGCGCCAAGTAATAACGCGATCCCCCACGTCAGGCCGAACAGGTAATGCGCGGCGATGGACACCCCGGCAATGGACGCCAGCATCACGGGGCCTGCCAGCCAATAAGCCGAGTGCCAGGCTTTGCCGCGCAACGGCAGCCGCAACTTGATGCCGGTGCTGAACAGCGAAAACAACACGGCCGCTTCGGTGAGGCGCTCCAGCCATTCGTAGGACTCCTTGAAGTCCAGGTCCAGAACGCCAAGCCCCATGGGGCCAATGCCGAAGCCAAACGCCAGACACACCGCCGAAGTGGTGACCGGCATCCAGCGCAGGTAGGAAGACGTCAACGCCAATAGCATCAACAGCGCGCCGAGCACGCTCATGCAGACAATGAAACTCATAATGGGAGGGTCGCCGTGAAAGCGCCTTGAAAAGAGGGCGTAATCCTGTGACTGCCGACAGGGGAAATAAGTTGAAATAATTTGTTCACTCATTGATGAGCGTTCTGTTCGCTGATCGTTCTCGCGTTGCGCGCACATCGTTATGCACAACTCTTGCTGCAACCAACGAACTGCGGGAGGCGGCTTGCCGGCGATGTTTTTTCTGAAGCGAAACATCAGCGATTGAACTGACGCCATCGCCGGCGAGCCGCCTCTCACGAGGTACGTATTCAGTCAGACACTATCGTTTTGGCCCGTTTCACGCGTCTTTCGGGTTTGTATAACGCTGAGCGTCGAGCGATGAGCACGATCAGTGTCGAGGCAGGCTCATCATTCTGCGTCAGTCGAGACTACCGCTCGATACTACGACTCCACCGCGCATTCCACTCTGGTCGAATCTGGTTCACCTGGTCCCAGTCGATGGTCACGGCGGTCTCCAGATACTTGTTCATCGCCTCGACCTGAGTACGGGTCTTGTCGGTGGTCGGGGTTTTCGGGTTGGACGGGATCTGATCCCCGAACTCCAGCGCCGGAGCCTGTGCTTCTGGCGTGAGCAGATAAGCGGCAAGTTTCTGAGCCAGTTCCGGCTGGGTGTTGTTGGCGATGGCGCACTCAGCCACGTTCAATACCACCCCACCTTCCTTCGGCGCTGCATATTCCACCGCAACCCCTTTGAGCTTCAACGCGGTAACCTGGGTCGGCGTCAGCGGGAACAGCGCGGCTTCGTCGGTCTGCACCATCTCGGAAATCTTTGCCGAGCTTGCGATGTATTCCAGTACGTTCGGCCCAACGGTTTTCGGCCATGCCGTGAAGCCCGGCTCGACATCCTTCTCGCTGCCGCCCTGAATGCGGTTGAACATCAGGAAACCGTGCAGGCCGAAGGTCGAGGAGGCCAGCGACTGAAACACCACCTTGTCCTTGAAGCGCTTATCCGCCAGGTCCATCCACGAGGTCGGCGCGGCCCAGCCTTGCTCCTTGAACATGCGCGTGTTGTAAGCCAGGCCCGTCACGCCGAGGCTGACTGCCGCGGCCTGATCCTTGATTTTTGCCTTGGCCGGCAAGTCGCTGAGCGCAGCGCTGGGTTGCAGCGTGTCGCACAGGCCCATGGAAATAGCGCGGTACATGATGCCGTCGTCAAGAAAGATAACATGCATCTGTGGGTTGTCCTTGCTCGCCTGAACCTTGGCCAGAATGTCCGCCGAGGTGCCCGGCACGATCACCACTTTCACATTGTTGGCTTTCTCGAAGGCAGGCAGCACCTGATCGGCGTATAGACGTTCCATCGTGCCGCCATTCATGCCCAGGTAAAGCGTGGTTTCGGCGCTGGCGGGCATGGACGTGAGCAAGGCCGCCAAGGGCAGGCAGGACAGACCGGTGAGAGCGACACGTTTGGCGATGTTCATAAAAGCGACCTTCCTCTGTGCAATGGGATGACGTTCGAAACGGGTTCAGGAGCAGAGCGGGGTGAGACGATGAGCGTCGAGTCGGCAACGGATAGAGACTGTTCGGCCCGGAACCGACCGATTGAAAAGGCATCGAGCGATATCGACGAGCGGCCGGTACAGACCCACTCGGCCAGCGCTTCGCCAGCAGCAGGCCCTATCTGGAAACCCGCGCCGGCAAAGCCGAAACCATGCAGCAGACCCGTTTGAGTCAGGCTGGGGCCAAGTACCGGTTCACGATCCGGCAGATAGCCTTCGGTGCCGCTCCATGTGCGTATGGCCTGAGCACCCTTGAGCGGGGGATACAGTTCGACGGCGTTACGCAGGATGTCCAGCACGGCAGCCTGTCCCGGTCGCGCACGTGCAGGATCCAGCGCAAAACCCTGACCGCCGCCCAGCACGCAATTGCCTCGCGCTACTTGACGCGCATAGATACCGCCGCCTTCGACGCCGGTGCTGACGTCCATGAACATAGGGAGCGGCTCGGTGACCAGCATGGCCGGGTGCCCGGAATACATCGGGACCGGTTCGTCGAATTGCGCAGCAAGCTGACCGGCCCAGGCGCCCGCGCAATTGAGCAGCCAGGGTGCACGCAGTTTCAGGCCGTTTGCGGTGTCGACGACGAACGCCTGCCCATCGTGACTGACGTGCGTCACCTGTGCCTGCTCGAAGACCTGAGCACCGGCCAGACGTGCTGCGCGGGCAAAGGCGGGCGAGACCAGTCGTGGGTTGGCGTGTCCGTCATCGGCGCACAACGAAGCACCGACCGCGACATCGCCTGCCCAGGGGAAACGTGCCCGAAGCTGGGTGCGATCCAGCAACTGCAAGTCCAGCCCGAAACCCTGACTGGCCTGGGCGTAGGCTCGCAGCGCATCCATGTCCTGTTCGGAACGGGCCAGCTTGAGATGCCCGGAGCGCTGATATTCGCCATCGATGCCGATCAGATTGCGCAGATTTCCCCAGATCTGATGGGCGCGTTGCGACAGCGGGAGCTGTGACAGCGGGCGGCCCTGACGACGAACGCCACCGTAGTTCACACCGCTGGAGTGCGAGCCGCAAAAGTCGCGTTCCAACAGCGCGACGCGTTTGCCTTTCAGTGCCAACGCCAGCGCCGCCGAAGCACCGACAATGCCGCCGCCGATGATCAGCGCATCGGTTTCAATCCACGTGCTCATGCCTGCGTCTCCAGACCAAACGGAATCGGTTTGATCGGCGACTGCCCGCGCAGGCGACCGACTTCCTGCACCGTACGCCCGCTTTCACACGCGACCAGTTCTGCTGCTGCCAGACCGCACATGCGGCCCTGACAGCGCCCCATGCCGACCCGGCACATGGCTTTGACTCTGTTCATCTCCCAATGGCCTTCCTGCACGGTGCGGCGAATATCGCCTGCGCTGACTTCCTCGCAGCGGCAGATCAGCGTTTCATCAGGGACGTTTGCCGCCCAGCCATCCGGAAACGGGAAGGCAGTTTCCAGCCCATGACGAAAACGCGTGATGCGCTTGAGCTCTAATTTCAACCGGTCAATGCGTTGCTCATCCACTTCGCGACCACTGTCCTGCAGCAGGCTCAACGCGGCCAGTTCTCCGGTCATTTCGGCGGCATCTGCGCCCATGATTCCGGCTCCGTCGCCCGCCAGATAAACCTGCGCCACGCTGCTGCGCCCGGCATCGTCGCGAACCGGCAGCCAGGCGCGGTTGAGGGGGCTCCAGTCGAACGTGCAGCCCAGCAGGTCGGCGAGCTGTGTTTCGCTGCGCAAGGCGTGGGCGAACGCGACGGCGTCGCACTCCAGGTGTCTGGTCTTACCGTTGCGCTCCCAGCTCACACCGCCAACCCGCTGTTCTCCTTCGACACGCTCAAGGTGCGCGCCTTGATGCACCGCAATGCCATGCGCCGTCAGCCAGGCGCGGTAATACAATCCCTTGGCGAGGGTTGCGGGCTGACCTAGCAGCGCGGGAAGCGCGCGGCACTGTGCGGAAAACGGCGCGCTGTCGAGCACCGCCAGCACCCTGGCACCTGCTTTGGCGTATTGATAGGCAACCAGATACAGCAACGGTCCGCTGCCGCAGAACACCACCCGCTCACCGATGGCGCAGCCCTGATATTTCAGGGCAATCTGCGCCGCACCCAGGCTGTAAACGCCCGGCAGGGTCCAGCCAGGTACAGGCAGAACACGGTCGGTCGCGCCCGTGGCCACGATCAGGTGAGAGTAGTCGACATGACCATAATGCGTGTCCTGAAGAACATCGAGCCGGCCCTGCTCAGCGCTCCAGACCAGCGTTCGGGGCCGATAATCGATGCTGTCCGCCAACGCATCCAGCGTCTGATGCACGGCGACAGCCTTATGCGCTTCAAAGCCGTAAAGCGCTTCTGGCGAACGTGTGAAGTTTTCGGGCTGGCGGCGGTAGATCTGACCGCCACCGCGCAGACCCTCGTCGATCAGGCAGGCCTTCATGCCATGGGCCTGAAGCGTTTGCGCCGCCCGGATGCCCGCAGGACCGGCCCCGATAATCACAACCTTTTCATTGCTCACGAGTGTGGCTCCCCGGAAAGACAACGCCCCGGCTCACGACTGACCGTCTGCCCGGCCTCGAGCAGTGTCGAACAGGCGCGTACCCGCTGACCGTCACCCAGGCGCACCCAACAATCCTGGCAAGCACCCATCATGCAGAAGCCTGCGCGGGGTTCGGCGCTGAAGTCGCTGCTGCGCACGTGATCACTGGCCGTGAGCACCGCTGTCAGGAGCGTGTCGCCCAGCAGGCCGCTGGCCGGTTGTCCGTCGAGCGTGAATGGCAGGGTCGGGCGGTCGTGCTCGGCCAATCGTTTAAGCAGTGCCATCGTTATGCTCCTGGCCCGGAATCAATGTTTGCCAACCAGCACGCGGTCCAGCCCATACACCCGGTCGAGCAGGATCATGGTGGCGGCCGTGAGGGCGATGACCAGTGCAGACACGGCGGCCATCATCGGGTCGATGGATTCGGTGGCGTATACGTACATGCGCACCGGCAGGGTCTGTGTCGCAGGCGAAGTGACGAAGATCGACAACGTCACCTCGTCGAAGCTGTTGATGAACGCCAGCAGCCAGCCGCCCGCAACGCCGGGCAGAATCATCGGCAGGGTGATCTGGCGAAACAGCGTGAAGCGACTGGCACCCAGCGATTCGGCAGCGTGTTCGGCGCTGCGATCAATGCCGATGGCAGCGGCCAGTACCAGGCGCAGCACGTAAGGCGTGATGACCAGCACATGCGCGAAGATCAGCCAGGTGAAGCTGCCGTTGACGCCCATCAAGGCAAACAGGCGCAGCATTGCCACACCCAGCACCAGGTGCGGAATGATGATGGGCGACAGAAACAGGGCGTTGAAAAAATTGCGTCCCGGGAAGCTGTGCCGAGTGATCGCCAGTGCGGCGGGCACTGCAATCAGAGTGGCCAGCGTCGCTGAAACGAACGCCAGAATCAGGCTGTTGTAGAACGAGTCAATGAAGTCGGCCCGTTCGAATACCGCCTTGAACCAGCGCAGCGAGAAATCGGTGGTCGGCAGGCTCAGGGTGTTTTCCGGCGTGAACGCCACCAGGCAGACGACCACCAGTGGCGCCATCATGAACACCACGACCAACGCATGAAACGACAGGGCCAGAGGACCGTTCTTGGACATGGATCATTCCCCCAGGGATTTCTTGTAGCGGCCTTCGATCATGCGGTTCCACGACAGCATCACCAGCAGGTTCACCAGCAACAGCGCAACGGCCAGCGTCGCACCCATCGGCCAGTTCAACTCGGACAGGTATTGGTCGTAGATCACCGTGGCGACCATTTTCAGGCGGCGCCCGCCGAGCAGTCCGGGAATGGCGAAGGAGCTCGCAGCCAGACCGAAGACGATCAGCGAACCTGACAGTACGCCGGGCATCACCTGCGGCAGCACGATCAGGCGCATCACTTTCGCCTGACTCGCACCCAGCGACAGCGCCGCCTGTTCTGCGGTGGGGTCAAGCTTCTGCAGCGAGGTCCAGACCGGAATGATCATGAACGGCAGCATCACATGCACCAGCGCAATGATTACCGCGAACGGCGTATACAGAAGCTTGACCGGACGTCCGCCCATGGCCTGGATGCCCTGATTGATCAGACCGTCCGCGCCCAGCAGCAGGCTCCAGCCAAACGCCCGTACCACGACCGAAATCAGCAGCGGCGTGAGAATCAGGATCAGGAAGAGCGAACGCCAGGGTGTCCCCATGCGGCTCAGGATGTAGGCCTCGGGCACACCGATCACTACGCAAAGCAGGGTGACCAGTGCGCTGATCCAGAAGGTGCGCAAAAAGATTTCGTAGAAATAACTGTCGGTGAGCACTGCGCCATAGTTATCCAGCGTGTAGCTGTCGCTTTTCACGCCCACCTGATAATCGAACACGTTGAACGACAGCAGGAGCGTCAGGCCCAGTGGCAACACCAGCAGGCCGATATACAAGGCCAGCGCCGGGGCGGACAGCCAATAGCCTCGCCGACCCTGATGCATTTGAGTCAGCAGGCTCATGCGCGCACCTCTTCGGCGTCCAGTACGCGTAACAGATCCGACGACCAGTCCAGGCCAACCGCGGCGCCTTGTTCAAGCGGTGGCTGCCCGTCATTGCGGCGCACCACGGTCAATTCGCCGACGCCGGTCTGAATGCTGTACAGCCATTGGCTGCCGAGGAAATAACGGGTGACGATACGCCCCGACAGACGACCACAGCCGGGCGCGACCAGATCGATCTTTTCCGGCCGCAGACTGAGGGTCAACGCACCTTCGCCCGGCAACTGACGTATCTGCGGTACGCCACTGCCGTCCAGATCACCCTGCAGCATATTGGCCTTGCCGACGAAGCCGGAGATGAAGCGGGTGCGTGGATGCTCGTAGAGTTTGTAGGGTTCATCGATCTGAGTGATACGTCCGGCTTGCATGACGACAACCCGGTCGCTGATCGACAGCGCTTCTGCCTGATCATGGGTGACCATCAGTGTGGTAATGCCCACTTCGTTCTGGATGCGGCGAATCTCGAACTGCATCTCTTCGCGCAGATTGGCGTCAAGGTTGGACAACGGCTCGTCGAGCAGCAGCACCGGTGGCTCGATCACCAGCGCACGCGCCAAGGCCACGCGCTGACGCTGACCGCCTGATAATTCTCGTGGATAGCGTTCTGCATGCGGATCCAGGCGCACCAGTTTCAGTACCTTGCTGACCCGGCTCTGTATCTCCGAAGGTGCCACTTTGCGCATACGCAAGCCGAACGCCACGTTGTTGGCAACCGTCATGTGCGGGAAGAGCGCGTAACTCTGAAATACCACGCCCAGGCCGCGGCTGCTCGGTTTGGCATGGGTGATGTCCCGTCCGTCGAGCACGATGCGTCCGTCACTGACGTCGACGAAGCCGGCGATCATCTGCAGGGTGGTGGTTTTGCCGCAACCGGATGGGCCCAGCAGTGAAACGAACTCACCCTTGTCCACGTTCAGGTCAGTGGCAACCACGGCATCAATCGAACCGTAGCGTTTGGAAAGACCTTCGAGCTGCAGAAATGCCATGCCTGCTTCCACCTTATAGACGTACGCGCCGGGGCACGCTTTTGTTATGGGCAGATGCGAAGTGAGCCTGTGCAGCATTGGACGTTGGTGCTCGATCTGAGTCGGCTACCGGTGATTGTTCAAATCGCCCCTGTGGACTGAGAGTAGGACGAAGGCTAGGATGCGCTCAATGATGAATTTCACTGAACAACATCTTTTTTCAAATTTATTCATCAGATGGAAATTAATATGAATAATCAAAATAGTAATTCCACTGATCGGAATAATGAGCCGAGGGATGTTGGCGTTGGCGCAGTCTCAC
The DNA here is from genome assembly GCF_021147865.1 of Pseudomonas sp. CDFA 610. Classification (NCBI taxonomy): domain Bacteria; kingdom Pseudomonadati; phylum Pseudomonadota; class Gammaproteobacteria; order Pseudomonadales; family Pseudomonadaceae; genus Pseudomonas; species Pseudomonas sp. CDFA 610. The sequence continues at coordinate 173,698 of NZ_JAGTPM010000007.1, read as the reverse complement.
GCCTGTTCGCAGTATTGCGATGCCTGGGTGAGTGCGATGAAGGTGGTGAACGCGTGACACAACTGGCGCAGCGCGTCGGTCTGTCCCAGCCCACTACCCATCGGTTGCTGCGCAGCCTGATGGAAGAGGGCATGGTCGAACAGGATCTGCTCAGCAAGCGCTATCGACTGAGCATCGAGTTCTTCGCGCTGGCGGCCAAGGCAGGCAACACCAGTAACCTGCGGGATCTGGTCAGGCCCAGCCTGCTGCGTTTGTCCGCTTCGCTCGGAGACTCTCTGTTTCTATTGGCGCGTAGCGGCTTCGACGCCATCTGTCTGGATCGCAGCGAAGGACCCTATCCGATTCGCACGTTCACCGGCGATATCGGCGGGCGCGTAGCCTTGGGTGTAGGGCAGGGCAGTCTGGCCATTCTGGCGTTCCTGCCTGAAGACGAGCGCGAAACGGTGATCGCCTACAACCTGCCCAGACTCAAGGATTTTCATCTGTACGACGAAGTCTTCCTGCGCTCCGAAGTCGAGAACGTCAGACGCCTGGGTTATGCCGCGCGCAACACCGGCGCACTGCCGGGAATGGCCGGGCTGGCGGTACCCATTCTTGACCGTAACGGCCGTGCAGTCGCGGCGCTCAGTGTTGCGACTATCTCTGACCGTCTGGGGCCGGATCGGCTGACGACGGTGGTCGAATTGCTCAAGCGTGAAGCCTCGGCGGTCAGCGCGCGGATCAATCCATTCGATCCTTCATTGAGGCGCCCGAGTCAGGTCTTCGGGCAGGCCGAGTAGCAGGCAGTTTTCCGAAAGTGATTCGCGGCATTCCCGGGCAGAGCAGTCTGCTGGCTTTGAACGCAGCCATAGATGCCGCAAGGGCGGAGTGCGTTGAAAATCAGTCAGGCCCAGCCTGTCCGACTCAATCCTTCAGCCTTGAACACCAGCGCCTTCAAGCCACCGTCCACGCGTGAATCGGGAAACTCCGGTGGGTTTTCCAGGCGCTGCAGGTAGCGCAGGCAGGGTGCTTCGATGGCCGTGTGCTCAATCAGAAACTCAGGCCCTACCGCCGGATCGTTCATGCAGGCCAGCACCAGACCGTCCTCTTCGAGCAACTCCGGCAGACGCCGCAGGACGCGCTGGTAATCCTTGTCGAGCATGAAACTGCCTTTCTGGAAGGAGGGCGGGTCGATGATGATCAGATCATAAGGGCCTGAGCGTGTGACCTTGGCCCAGGACTTGAACAGATCGTGGCCCAGAAAGGTGACGCGGCTGAGGTCATGTTCGTTCAGGCGGTGGTTCTCGCGACCTCGATTGAGCGCTGCGCGTGCCATATCCAGATTCACGACATGGTCGGCACCACCGGCAATTGCCGCGACCGAAAAGCCGCAGGTGTAAGCGAACAGATTGAGAATGCGCTTACCCCGAGCCTGGGCCTGCACCCATTTCCGGCCGTAGCGCATGTCCAGAAACAGTCCGCTGTTCTGCTTCTTGCCGAAATCGACCTTGTAGCGCAAACCGTTTTCAGTGATGACCCACTCATCCACTTCGGTACCCGTCAGCCATTGGGTGGTGCTTTGCGGCAGGTAGCGATGTTGCAGCAGCAGGGTATGAGCCTGACTCTGTTGCCATTGCGGCGTTTCGATCAGCGCCAGCAGCAGACGATTCAGTTCGGCCAGCTCGGACTCCTGCGGCTCCTTGAACAGTGACACCAGCACCACGCCCTGCATCCAGTCGACAGTGATGTGCTCCAGTCCGGGCCAGATACGCCCGCGGCCATGGAACAACCGGCGTGTTTCAGTCGGGACGTGGCTCAGTGCGTTGAGCAGGTGTTCTTGCAGGATGGCGAGCGCTTCGGGATTCATGGGGCGGGGTCGGTCTGAAAAAGGCGCGTATGGTAAACCTATTTGCCTCAACGCGGCATGTAGAGGCGCTGCCATCGATGCGGAATGCCGAGCGAGACCAGTCCCAGCAATGCCGAGAGGCCGGCGCTGACCAGCAGGGCATTCAACCCGAGGCGACGTTCTATCAGCGCTCCGACGACTGCGCCGATGAACATGCCGAACCACGGAATCAACTGGGCCTGCCAGCCATTCCTTCGCTCCCCCATCAACCAGCGTCCCAGGCCACGTCCGAAGCGGGACAGGGCGCCGGTCACATAGGTCAGCCCCACCGACTGACCGTTTACCTGTTCAACCGCAGCGTTGAGCATGCCCATTGCCAGAATCGCCCAGACCAGCGCCAGCAGATTCTTCTCCATTGGCCAGGCAGCGGCTGCACACAGGAGTGTCGCGACAACCAGCAGCAGCGGCAACGCACGGCGGTTGCCCAGGCGGGCGATGACAATACCCAACGCGTTGCCCGCGATGAACACGCCGATAGCCAGGCTCAGGCGAGCGGTCATGCCCATGTCGCCTTCGCCCAGCGCCACCGCCAGTCGCGTGGTGTTGCCGCTCATGAAAGAGACAAAGTCGCCCGTTGCCATGAAGCCAATGGCGTCCGTCATACCCGCCAGAACCGAAAGACTGGCGGCCAGAGTCATGCCGACCCGGGTCCGCCGTTTCTGTAACGCCACGTATCGAAAACGTGCATGAGTGAACGCTGATGGCATCGACGGCTCTCTGGAACGTTTAGGACTGCGATATCAAAGGGCGTTCTGTGATTCAAGGTAGCTTGGCGCGTACGATTCTCTTCGATTTGACCTCATCGGCGTAGGCCTTGAGTTGGTCTGCGTCGCTGTAAAGACGATTGACCATCTGCAGAATGGCCGTGACATCGACCTCTTTCATCTGCGACGCAAGCTTGAGAATTTCATCTGCGGTGGTTTCGAGGTTGGTGGCCGTGCCCTTGAGGTGCTTTTTCAGCTCCTGGGTCGACTTGTTGAGCGCCATGGGTTGTCCTGTCAGAAGTCATTGAATTCCATACCCTGAGCATGGCTTTTTCTGCGTGCTCGCGCAATCCGGCAAACAAAGTGTGACCGGACACGCTGAAAAATAAACGCGCAACCCGGCCCGCTGTCCGTTCAGTCGTCGCGGGTCAGGACTTCCAACAGTTCAATCTCGAAAGTCAGGTCGGAGCCCGGCTGAATGTGAGCGCCCATTTTTCGGTCGCCGTAAGCGAGGTGAGCCGGGACGAACAACTTGCGACGCCCCCCGACTTGCATGCCCATCAAGCCCTGGTCCCAGCCTTTTATAACGCGCCCCGTACCGATCACGCACTGAAAAGGCTTGCCGCGCTCGTGGGAAGAGTCGAAGACCGTGCCGTCGGTCAGGGTGCCGGTGTAATGGGTGGTGATCAATGCGCCCTTGACCACGGCCTTGCCTTCGCCAATCTGCAGATCGGTTATGAGTAATTCGTCGTTCATTGCCAGACATCTCCTTGTGTATGCGGGCAGGTTTCTCGCAGAAACTCAAGCGTCTGACAAGCGTTTAAACGCAAACGGGGAAGCCTCAGCTTCCCCGTTCGATGTTGCACACAGGCTGCTTACAGATTCTGCGAGCTGACCACCATCGCTTGCGCGATATTGGCTTTCTGCTCCTGGGTAAAGCCGTCCCACACGTTGACCTTGGCGTAGTAGCCCAAACCGGCCAGGCAATACAGGCTCAAGGTCAAAATGATTGCGATGGAAACGAAGGTCCAGCGGCCTTCATCGTTTTCACGGGTGAAGTCGCGGGACTCGCTGTAATGCGACCCACGGGACAGAAGGCCGGAAGACAGGCGCTTGAGCCATTGGAACAGATGAACAACAACGATACGCAGCATGAAGCAAGATCCTCAGAGGTCAAAAAAACGCGTCGACTGCCATGCGTGCGACATTCTTTGGCCGCATGGCGTGCAAAAGCTGAAAACGAAAAAAGCCCGTCTATGACGGGCTTTCTTTTTATGATTCTTGTCAGGTGGCGTCAGGGATCAGCGAACAGCAGATCGGCCTGCGCAGGTGTGACGTTGTTGCAACATTTTAAAACAATTGCCCATCGCCATCTACCGTGCATCGGGCGTCGTCAGACAACTGGTCATGAATTTGGGTGCGACAAAACGTCGCTCGGAAGGGACTCGGACGATCAAGGCAGCCGTTTTTCCGTCAACTCTTGTAATACTTATTCGGCGCGCTAATCCGATCTGTGTATTGTAGGATCATCGCCCGTATTAAATTTCAGGACTGTATGAACACCCTCCAGGAACCTCCGAGTCGTTTTCCTTTTTCAGCATCGGGCTGTCCATTTGTCTGCACCCCATGCGGAATCAAGCCTGATTCAAGCCTCGCTTCATCCTCTCTTTTGCGTTCAAACCCTGCCCAAGGCTATACAGCCTGCTCGGATGCCTCTCTGCATTCGGTGCCGAATTTCCGTGCTCAGCGCAACGCATCAGGCGCTCCCGCCCAACATTCTGTTCAGAAGGCTGAATAATTACCATGGAATGGATTGCTGACCCGACGGCCTGGCTTGGCCTGCTGACCCTTATCATTCTGGAACTGGTACTGGGTATCGATAACCTGGTATTCATCGCCATCCTGGCCGACAAGCTTCCGCCTGCACAACGCGACAAGGCACGTGTGATCGGTCTGTCGCTGGCATTGATCATGCGCCTTGGCCTGCTGGCCAGTATTTCCTGGATGGTCACGCTGACCGAGCCCTTGTTCGACATTTTCGGCAAGACGTTCTCCGGCCGCGACCTGATCATGCTGTTCGGTGGTGTGTTCCTGCTGTTCAAGGCCACCATGGAATTGCACGAGCGACTGGAAGGCCACGTCAGTCAGAAAGCCGGCAATGCCGGATACGCGCTGTTCTGGCCTATCGTGGCGCAGATCGTGGTGCTTGATGCGGTGTTCTCGCTCGACGCTGTTATTACTGCGGTGGGCATGGTCGAGCACCTGTCGGTGATGATGATTGCGGTCATCTTCTCCATCGGCCTGATGATGATTGCGAGCAAACCGTTGACCAAGTTCGTCAACAGTCGCCCGACCGTCATCATGCTGTGCCTGGGCTTCCTGATGATGATCGGCTTCAGCCTGACCGCTGAGGGCCTGGGTTTCCACATTCCAAAAGGCTATCTGTATGCGGCCATCGGTTTCTCGATCCTGATCGAGGTGTTCAACCAGATCGCCCGCAAGCGCAGCAAGAAGTCCGCGCATGGTCATCTTCCACGCCGTGAGCGTGCTGCCCATGCGGTCATGCGCCTGCTGGGTGGTCGCAGGCTGGAATCGGGTGATGTCGACGAAGAAATCATTGAAATGATGGAGGGCGAGAGCGCCGAGCCAGTGTTCGACCGTCGCGAGCGCGTGATGATCAGCGGTGTTCTGCAGCTGGCAGAGCGTCCGATTCGTACCGTGATGACGCCGCGCGCCGAGATCGATTACATCGACCTGAGCGACGACGCTGACAAGATCCGCCTGAAATTGATGCACTCGTCCTATTCGCGCCTGCCATTGATCGGCGAGGGCGGCATTGATGAACCGCTGGGCTTCGTTCATAAGAAGGAACTGCTCAAGGAGTTGCTGTCCGGTAACGAGCCTGACCTGAAGCTGCTGTCGCGCAAGGCCATCAACCTGCTGGAGAACTTCACGATCCTCAATGCACTGGAACAGATGCGCAAGGAGTCGACCCACATCGCGTTCGTAGTCAATGAGTTCGGTGATTTTATCGGTGTGCTGAGCATGACCGACATTCTGGAGTCCATCGCCGGCCAGTTGCCTGACGCCAGCGAAGTGGAAGGTCCGGACATCGTGGCGCAGGGTGATGACTTCATTGTCTCGGGCGCGTTGAACCTGAGCCTGATCCGCGAGCGGACCGGTTTCCAGGCCAAGGCCACCGACGATTATCAGACACTGGCCGGGCTGGTCATGAGCCTGCTGGATCGTCTGCCCACTATGGGCGACAGCCTTCAGTGGCAGGGCTGGGATCTGAAAGTTGTCGGTGTGGAAGAGCGCCGTGTCACCCGTGTATTGCTGCAGCGTCAGCCGGAAGTCGGCGCTGGCAAATAGCGATACGGGACGTCAGTGATAAACGGGCCGAAAGGCCCGTTTTTCGTGGTGTTGCGGTTGGTCGTCCGGTCGCAACGAAGGCCTTTCAAGCGTGGTCTATCCTGCGACAACCACGTGGCTTCACCGTGCAGTCAGCCACTTCACAACGGAGACTGCCATGACTGCTGCCTTCATCTTCAACCCCAACCTGACCTACGACGTCATCTCCAGCCGCAAGCGCTATCCGGTATGGCGCATTCGTGAACGTAAGGTTTACGCCTACCTCGAACATGACCCGCGAAGGGACTGGAGTGGCGAAATAGGCACACTCAGCCTCGGGACCCCGCAACGTCTGGTCGACCATGACGGGCAGACCATCGCGTACATCGTGGGGACCGAAGTGCGTGACACCAAGGGACACCGTTTCTCGCTGAGTGAGGTCAAGGAATAGACCGTCAGACAATAAAGCTTCAAGGGATCAAACGCTGAGGGATGCAGGGAAGATGGCTCCCTTCAAGGTCGCAACCTGACCTGACGTGAGGGAGCCTGCACCAGACGGGCTATTTGCGGCGGGGGCGCGACACGACAGACTCGATGTTCTTGCGACCAATCAGCATGGGCCGCGCAGGTTCTTGAACCTCAGACGCTTCGCCCAACCATTTGAACATCACCAGACAATCCACCAGCCCCAGGCGGGCATGCCGATAAGCGTTGGGCAAGCGACCCACTGTTTCAAAACCGAGCTTGTGCCACAGCGCGACGGCCACTTCATTGGTGGCAACCACCGAATTGAACTGCATCGCCAGAAAGCCGCTGTCGCGCGCCAACTGCTGCGAGTGCTCACACATCAACCGCGCCACCCCACGACCCCGCGCTGCGTCCGTCACCATATAGCCACAGTTGCAGACATGACTTCCCGGACCCGCCGCGTTCGCCTTCAGGTAATAACTGCCCAGCAGCTGACCATCTTCTTCCGCAATCAGCGTGTGCAGGGGGAGCTTCATCCATACGTCACGAGCCTGTTCGAAGGTCAGCGTCGGGTCGTAGGCGTAGGTTTCCTGCGCCTGGACGACCGAATGGAAGGTCGGCCAGAAGTGGTCGAAGTCGTCTGGGGTCATGGGGCGGATGTGGATCATTTGGGGCCTTTAATGAAGGTATTTCGGGGCTGAGTGCGATGCAGAGCACCTTATTCGCTGGGTGGCGAGGGTGCAAGGGCAGCAGGTCATCTGCGGTGACTGCGGTTCGTCGCAATAAACCACTCACTGCGCCCCCTGATCCATTTGATACAAGAAGGAAAAATTGTCCGCCTTGGGGGAGATATCGATCCCTTCCGCTTCCAGAGATCGGTAGTAATCTTCAATGTTCAAGGTATCGCTTATTCGAGCCCTCACGACGCAAGGTGATTGCTGCCACGGGTAGCACTTCAATTGCTCCGTCAGCCGTTTTTCACCGGCTGCTTTCCAGCTCCTTATCGACTGGTCTCGCCATCGGCGTTCAGGTCGGCCGGTTCGTGCATCATAGGCTGCAGTTACCGGGTCCAGGTGCCGACTTTGCTCCAGTACTGGCAGGTCTGGCAGCGGGTGGGTAACGTCCATGTAACGCTGCAGGCTGTCCCAGAATGCCAATGCATTGACCTTGTCCAGCCCCAGCGCATGGACCTTGACGGCCAGGCAAAGCTTTTTGTTGGTGTAGCGGTGGTATAGCCATATGACATAGTCATGAGAACCATGGCCTGTCGGTATGGTCCTGAGTACCGGATCAAACTCCTCGAATGGTGCGACGAACAGTGTCCTGAAGCGTCGCTTGAAACGCACCATTCCATCGATGCGGTTGAATTCGCTGCCATCGTGTTTGCTGAACAGGCTGTAAAGGTGCAGCACGGCATCGCAACCTATGGCACCCATGAAGTAGAGGAACGTGCCGATCCAGAATGAGATATGCATTTCGGTCGTGCCCCAGAGGGTGCCGGTAACCCATAGAACGATACCTGAAAAAATTAGTAAGCCACTAAACTGCATGTAATGAATTTTATGGTTTCCTGACAGGGTCATTGCCAGTGAAAGTATCATCAGTAAGTTGGCGACTACGGCCATGAAAACAACCCACTCAACTCCTGGTTCTCCATATCCAGCTGCGGGCATGGCAGCTAAAAAGACGCCTAGGCCCCACGGCATCCATAAAAGCGAATAGCTCATTAATCGTGTTACAAAAAGCAAGTGCGGAAAGTTGCTCGAGTTTTGAAATCGCCAGCGTTTGTGGTTGCAGTAGATGTTTGGCTCAGGATCCGATGCGCTTTCTGAATGTAAGCGTTCATGCTCTTTTGCTTCCAGTTGAGTAGTTATTTCCATCGCAGGGTCTAGTCCTGCATAGTGTCCATATTTAATATGCATGGAGCAAAGCTCGTTGTCGCCTCTGGAAAATTCTTGTAATGATCGGGGCATCAGGTTGCTGTTGTCACTACGATAAGCGCTGGCGGCGTAGCCAGTCTCATTGCGGGAGGTCATAGGGTGATCTCATTTGTGTCGACTTGCCAATACCGAACTTCATCATCTGTAAAAGTAACTGTTGTAGGGCGACGATTGGCGGCTGTGAAGTTTGCCCACTTTGCTGGCGTTGGCTGTGGTAATACAAGCGGTGGGTCATGGGGGGCGGAATGAAGCTCAACTTGTAAGAGTGTCTTCACTCCTTCTGTCATCTGATACCGGTGGCGCTGTCTCATACTGAGAATAGGTGTTTCAAAAAAAGAAGGCAGCACATAGATCATACTGCTGGCATCCAACGCTATCGCCGCCAGCTTCGGAGAACCTGTGGCTTGTCTTCTGTATTGCCGGACGGCGAATGCCTGACCAGTATCTAAACTAGAGTAGAACTCTTCCCCAAACAGTTGAAGCTGCTGTTCGTCATGACCAAACATTGCCAGCAAAGGCGAGCTAACGATAACGACCCAGTCGCTGTCATTAAGAGCTTGCGTGTCGGGGCGGGTTGTTTGTGAATGGGGCGTGTAGGGCCTGGCTCGCAAACGCTTTTGATCGGCATGCTCTATGATTTGCATGTGCTCGGTCGTCGCCTGATCACGCCATTCCGCGAGTCTCATGGCTTTTACCTGCGGTTTGCCAATGATTCCCACTAGTTGCTGATAGGCAATGAGCGGATCTTTCAAATGTTTATATAGCTTGGCTTTTCCGGTTAACTCATCTTGTGTTTTCGAAAAATAGATGCCAAAAGGACCATTCCGGGTCACCAGCTCGGCATCGCTATCGGCAAGCAGGTTAGCGACGATGGCACCGCCCAGAGCGAGCACGACACCAATTATCAGGGCGTAAGGATTAATGGTTAGACCAAGCGCGTATGCGCCCCACGCCCCGGTGCCTGCCGTGACAGCTAAATAGGCCGCTGCTTGCAAGCCATTACCATCGCTGAAGGCTCTGTAAGCATCCCAAGCACTGATCGCTGCGCCAAACACGGTAGCAGCACTACCAATGCCTCTTAATAGGGACAGTTTGGAACTGCCGGTTTGCCGTCGAAGTCTAGCCGCCCAGGCAGTTGAAATTCGAGATACATCGATACTGGGTTTAATTAAATATTGTTCGGCCTTTGCACCGAATATCAGTTTGCTATGATTACCTATGGCTGCAATCAAATCAGCTATTGCACTGCCTACCCCAAAGTATCCTCTTAGGTTCTCCCCATTTTCGTCAAAATTTTTAGTGGCTTCCATCTGCACCATCAAATTATAAACCGCAAAACCCACCATCAGTGTAGGCACCACCTTGGTCGCTTCCAGTTTCTGGCCTGCTTCACTTAACGCAAGCCGAAAATCGCTGTAACGCGCCAGCTCCGGGTGATCTTTTGCCACAGCTATAACACTCAGGTTACGGGTCAGAGGCTTGTGAGTCTTGCTACCCTTGGGGCTCGTGCTGGCCAGCTTTTCTCCGCTGAGGCTGTGAAGTGAGGCGTAGCGGTAGTTTTTTCGAGTTAATGCCGAGCGTTCAACCTCGGTCAGGCCATTTCGCAAGCCACCACCCTTTACACCTATGACTACGTAATCTCGTTCCAGCGCCTCGCCGAACGTGATGAGGCGGATGCCGGCCATTTTTTTTGACAGGCTTGAAAGCGTATTGAAGGTTGGGGCAAACACCCGGTCGAGGCTTATGTTCGACGCGCTTTGTGACAGTCGGCTGATATGCGCAACGACACTGGCACCGAAAATATCCAGCAGATCGCCAATGAAGTAGGACAAACCTTTGCCTGCACCTGCCCAGTCCACATTCCCCATAAGCGGCGCGCTGAGCATAAGCGTGCTCAGGCCCATAGCTTCTTGTTCAGGAGTTTGATCACTGTCGCGTAGTGCCATTAGACGCCTGACCACTTCAGGGGGCTGCTCAGCGTTCTTGCACAGCAGCAATTCACCCAGAGGATGCTCTGCTTTCAACAATCCCTGTATCAAGCTATTAACGGCTTTGAGCAGCGGCTCGGACTCCTTATTGATGCACATGGCGTCTGCTCTGGTTGGCAGTTGGTTCAGCACATCCAACACCTCGGCCATCAAGCTGTAAGGCTCCAACAGGGCTTCATCCTGACGATGTGTCCAGTCCAGTAGAACATTAGGCGTTTTTTTGTCGAGCAGACCAATCAGGCGTTCAAGGTGCGCAGCTATGCGGGTACGGCAGTTTTTCCGGTCTTGTTCGAATACGGCTTCATGCAGCTTGGGTAAATCGATCTCATCCTTCAAACTCGACAAGGGGCCACCAAGCACGCTGTAAAGCACCTGTGCGTAACGTCCATAAGGTTGATGCAGCACCAGCGCGTTCAGGGTCTGCAGATAAGCCGCGTGATGTCGGATCTGCGAGGTGGCGTGGCGTACAGCAAACAATGGATCTTCCAGGATGACCCCAACGAGATGGTTATTGCTTCGCAAATTGTAAGCATCAAGCAGATCAACGCTTGACTCAGTCTCCGGTAGAGGCGGTGGGGGTGTTTGCTTGAGGTGTGTTGCTAATTCCTCCTGACGAACCTGCAAGCGCTTCATGAGCGTCGTTTCATCGAATATTGTGAATGCAGGAGTAAAATCCAGCGGATCTTCCAGTGCGCTTTCTATATTGAAGTCCCGGGCACGCAGACCGGATTTAAGGCGTGTCATAGGCAGGCTTGGGTTGGCCTGAGTGGTTTTCCACTGCTCGGATCCCACCACGGCCGTATCCCAGGCCCTTGCAATGTGCTGGCAGCGGGACTTGATATGAGCCGGGTCGCTTTCAAGCCACTTTATATACTCCCAAGTCCATGTCAGTTCGCTGTAGGCCATCATGAACTGGTCGGCAACAAATCGGCTCTGCAACAACATGGGTAGAAGAATGGCGTACTGCTTTACCCCTGCGGCTTCTCTCTGATCCGCTTCACCGTTACTCTCGGCTACGGCTCGCCAATGAGAAAGATCCACCTCGAACAGTTGTCCTTCGCCGTCTGCCTCAAGTTCTCTCCAGAGCACATTCTTCCAAAAAACATACACCCGGCCGCGTCGAGGAAAAGCCCCGCGAGGTGACTGTTGAGGCGCATCATAGCCAGGTAATCTGGCCAGCGGGACGATAGCGATAAGCGTGTTGCGCTGGATGTCCTCCTGTTCTTTCGTCGCTTGGGTGTCATTCAATAAGGGGATCTGCATTACACCGCCATCTTGACGCGGAATATGTAAGGCGAGACGTGCTCTTTGATCGTTAGGGTATTCGGTTCTCTTGCGTGTGCCGCGAAGGATTTCGCTGTCGCTGAACTCATTCATACATCGTCCTCTGGAGCCAGAATTTGCAGTTGGCTCCCCATGGCGGGATCTCCCCAGACATCAACGACGAGAGTGTCCAGAGCAGGCTGCTCTGTTTTCTCAGGTTTGGTATTTGCAGGCTTGGGACCTTTGGTATTGTTTCCAGATGCTGATGTATCAGCGGCCTTGGGTGTTTTAGGCAGCAACGCAGCGACCCCGGAGCCAACGCCCGGAGAGCCCTCGCTGTTCAGTCTTACCAACGGCCCGCTGACCGTCACCCCGCCCGGATCGATCTTGATAAAGCTGCCACCCACCTTGAGGGTGATTTCCAGCCCGGCCTCGATCACCACCTGGTCGCCCGCCTCGAAATGAATCTCATGGCCGACATCGGCCAGCAGGGCTTCGCCGACTTTGATGTGTTGTTTGCCGCTCACGGTCAGGTGATCATCCGTGCGCACTTCGGTCAGGCGGCTGCCGTCGACCGCGCGATGTTCCTCGGCCTTGAATTCGCTGTAGCTGTTGGCCTCGACCCGGTCGTGCCGCTCGTGGCCGACGCGAATCTTCTGGTCATGTTGAATGTTCTGGTCCCAGTCGCGCTGGGCGTGGACGTAGATCTGTTCCTGACCGGCGCGGTCCTCGATGCGCAGTTCGTTGGAGCCTTTGCCGCCGGGACTGCTCAGGGTCTTGAACACGCTGCGGGTCTGGTGGGCAGGCAGCGGGTAGGGCGGGGTGTGTTCGGCGTGGTACAGGCAGCCGCTGATCAAGGGGCGATCGGGGTCGCCCTCGATGAAAGTCACCAGCACTTCCATGCCGACCCTCGGGATGACCATGCCTCCGTAGCGGTCACCCGCCCAACTCGACGATACGCGCAGCCAGCAACTGCTCTGGTCCGTGACCTGACCTTCGCGATCCCAGTGGAACTGGACCTTGACCCGGCCGTGCCTGTCGCAATGAATCTCTTCGCCCGCAGGTCCGGTCACGACGGCTGTCTGGCTGCCGGCAATGCGCGGTTTGGGATGGCGCAGGGATGGACGAAACGGGACTGAACCGGGTATGGCCCTGAACGTGTTGCGATAGCCTTCGCGCAACTCGCCAACACCCGAAGGTTCGGTCGATGCGGCTTCTTCCAGCACCTGCGGCTGACGACCTTCATGCCGGATCTCGGTCAGCAGCCAGAGGGCGTTCCACGCCGCCTGAGGGTGCTCGCTCAGTGGCAGGAAATGTCCGCTGACCAGCCGTGGCTGATCGCTGTGCCCTTCGGCGAGCCGGTAATCGTGGCGATGGCGTTCCAGGGCGCGGGCGGCCAGATGGGTGCCGCGGTCGCGGTGGGTAAACAGGCCGGGGTAATCGTAATCCTCAAGGTCCGGCCGGGCATCGCCGGGTACCGCGCCCTGCATGGTCAGGCGCGGCTTTTCGAAATGGTAATCGCGGCGCGTGGTGCGACTCGGCCGGGTTTCAAGCCGCAGGTTGAAGCGCTGGACGACGGGCGTTTCGGCGACCATCGCGCTGTCTTGTCGATACACCACGGGCGCCAGTTTGGGAAACACTGCCTGATCTTCGCCGAACACCAGCAGGTGGGCAGCGGGGCTGTGTTCGAAGTGATAATGCAGGCCTTCTTCCTCGCACAGGCGCTGAATGAAGTGCAGGTCCGATTCGTGGTACTGCACGCAGTACTCACGCTCGGGATAGACGCTGGCGAGCTGGAAGCGATAGGTGGTGGCGAGCAGGCCATGCTCTTCCAGTATCAGGGCAATGATCTGCGGCACCGTACGGTGCTGAAAGATGCGTTGATTGGTGCGATGGCCGAGGCGGGCCAGGTGCGGGCGCAAGGTGATCGAGTAACGGGTCAGACGTTGCCCCGAATCGCCCTGGGCGATGCGGTCGATCAGACCGTGAATCCCGCCGTTGTCTGGCGCGAACTGTAAAAAGGCAGGACGGTTCAGCAGGCTTTCCAGATCCACGCAGGATGACTCGCTGACCAGTTCTACAGTAAAACCAAACGGCTGGCTGATCGCTTCCCGGCCGTTGAAGGCGAGTACCTGAAAGTCGTGATCGACGCCATCAAGGTTGAGCTTGAAATCATGTTTGCTTGAAGATTCAGACCTCATGGCTTATCCCATGTCGAAGTGAGGTAAAGAACCATCGACCCTTTCGGGTCGATGGTGTTAATTACTCAGCCTTTTCTTTCCCATGGGTGCGCCAGTCGTCAGAACCCGAGGTTCCGCACGTTTCATGAGTCCAAGTGATTTTCCGGTAGGCGAAATGCACGTCCTGAAGGTGAGTGAAGCTGGCCTTGGCAGGATCCTGGCAGTTGTGCATATAGTCCTTTATCTGGACGATGGTGGCGTCGGTCAAAAGAGTGGTGTAGTAAAGCTCCTGATTGCCGTTGACTGATGTGCGGTACCACTGGATCTTGACTTCACTCAAACACTCGCCCGACGTGAGTGCTGCCTGCAGCAACGGTGAGGCTTTATCGAAAATCTTCGTGATGCATAAAGGCTTGTGTATCCGCAGTCCGCTGGGTTGACCCGTCTGGGGGTCGCAAGGAATGACAACCTCATGGCTGAACGCTTGTACCAGAGCCTGATCTTCGTGACCTTCCTGGTAAATGTTTCCCACTGAATGCGCCGTGAATGCACCTTCAGTTATAAGCTTCTGTTTCACCCCTGTGATGGATATGTAAGCAGGTGTTGCCATTATAAATTCTCCTGATATTTGATTGGCCAGCTGGAATTCAACGTGCCGGCTATCAGGTGATTAACAAGAACTATGCCAATTAACTGTGTGCCCAGTATCTCAAGGCTTTGATTAAGCATGGATGAGTCTTCTTATTCGCAATCGGTATTTTTTTGCCGAAAAGTGCGCATGGCTTTGCGCACTTGGAGGATTTTCTGCGCAGTCATGTGGATACCTCGATATTTATTAGGTTAGAGCGGTTGGGTTTGGCGCAATGTTCGACGAAGGTGTGCAATAAACAGCACAGTTGATCAGGCGTCAAACAGTAGAAGTGCCTGACTCATGCGTGCGCGAACGTATTGTGTCAGCTCACAAATATCATCTGCTTTCGCTTCCTACATTAAGGCTGTGTGGCGTTGTAGGAAAATTCTGAAAAGTTGCTCCGCGGTATTGGATCGCTTGTTAAACGCAGTGTGAGCAGTTAGTGTTTGCGCCGTTGGCCAATATCTACCAGTGACGATACTTGACGCATAAAGGAGGTAACAGTAAATGACTCATTCGGATACATTGTCTGCACGTTACCTCCATCTGGCAAAAAGTCCTGTATCCAGTCATGGCTATGCGGGCAACGACGTCCGCTTTTCCGAGGAGTTTGAAGCCTTGGAAACACGACTGAATAGCGAGCAGTCGGTTCTGGGGGCTGGAAAGGTTGACTGGTTAAAGGTTCGTGAAGAAAGCGAAAAGATCCTGTGTGATCAGTCGAAAGATCTACGTGTTGCGAGTTGGTTGACATGGGCGCTTTATAAAGTTGAAGCGTTTCCAGGTTTATTGGCTGGCATCGGCATGCTGCGTTATCTCTGCGAACACCATTGGTCAGAGTTATATCCAGGTAAACACCGAACACGTATTGCCGCTTTTGCGTGGTTGCTGGCCAGGCTTGAGAAGGTTCTCGTCGACGATGTTTCAATAAAACAACAGCTTTTGTTGTTTCAGCGTTTATCAGGTCATCTTGATGGGCTCGATGAGTCGCTGAGGCGGCATCTGGGTGAAGAAGCACCATTGATCTTGCCGGCTCGCAGGCGATTGGCCCGAATGCTCCAGGCCGCCTCGCAACACGAAAGCAAGCCTACGATCACCGAGCAGGTCAAGGAGGTGGCTACCCAGTTTTTCAGCCAGCCTTCCGTGAATAATGACAAGGATGCCCGCAAGGCTCTTGGTACGCAGCAGGATTTAACCCAGTCACTGTGCGCCTGGTGGCTCAGGCAGAAAGCCACTGATGTGCGCGCGCTTCGTCTGAATCGTACGGTGCTCTGGCTTACGGTCGATACTGCCCCGGAGTGTAACTCCGAGCGCATAACAGCATTGCGTGGCTTGCCCATAGACCGATTGAGCAATTACAAAGAACGTTTTGAGCAAGGCAACTATGCGGACCTGATTGTGGACCTTGAGTCGAGCATCGCTCGTTCTCCCTTCTGGTTCGACGGTCAACGAAGGGTATGGGAATGTCTGCAGGGGCTCAACGCGGAACTCTCCATGCGTGAAGTGGAAGTTCATTTCGCTCTTTTTTTGCAGCGAGTACCTGGCATCACCGAATTGCGTTTCCATGACGGTATGCCCTTTGCCGATGATGAAACACAGAGTTGGATATCGACGCATGTGATGCCTCACGTATGTCCCGCTCAACCCGAATTTGTTCAGAGTAATAATGGCGTCCAGCCAGCCTGGAATGCTGTTCTGAATGAAATGATTCAGAGGCTGCACAAGGACGGTCTGAAGTTTGCGGTCAGGGAGTTGACCCGACACCTCATGAGCGCGACCAGTGAACGTGAGCGTTTTTTCTGGCAGTTCAGTATCGCTCGCCTCTGCCACCATGCAAAAAAATATGAGTTGGCCAAGGTGCAACTCGAACTGCTTGATCAAGAACTTGAGAGGAAGGGGCTTGAGACATGGGAGGCCGACGCGTTCCTGGACATTTCCCGACTTCTATACAGTTGTCACGATAAGCTTCCGCCTGACGGGATGTCACGAGTGAGCAAAGACGAAATCTACAGGCGGTTGTGCAAATATGATTTTGAAACCGTGCTGAATAAAATATAAGTGCTGTCATAAGCAAGGAGTGAATACCGTGGCAAAAGAAGGCTCTGTCGCGCCCAAGGAACGTATCAATGTCACTTTTAAACCGGCGACTGGTGACGCACAGGAAGAAATAGAACTTCCTTTCAAATTGTTGGTGTTGGGTGATTTTACTCAGCGTGCGGATGAGCGAAAGCTTGAGGTGCGCAAGTCGATCAGCGTTGATAAAAACAATTTTGATGACGTGCTTGCGAAACAGAATCTGAGGCTTTCACTGAGTGTTCCCAATCGTCTAGGGGATGAAGGCGAGACTGGAGAATTGGCGATCGATGTCAGCGTCAATGCGATGACTGACTTTAACCCGGCCAGCCTTGTGGAACAGATCCCGGAGCTCAGGAAACTCATGGAATTGCGTGACGCCTTGATGGCGCTCAAAGGTCCGTTGGGCAACGCACCTGCATTTCGCAAGGCGATTGAAAATGTGCTTGCAGACAAGGCTTCACGTGATCGGGTACTCGGTGAGTTGGGGCTCGATGCGGTAACGGAATGAAGTATCTGGAACGTCAGGAAGAAAATTTATGAGCACCATCGCTGCACAACAGGATAACCACGACAATGTCGAGTACGGCATTCTCGATCAGATCATCGCCGAGACCAGAATGTCTCCGGGCGATGAAGCCTATGCGATAGCAAAGCGTGGTGTTGCCGCTTTCATCGAGGAGTTACTGAAACCGCATAACAGCGCGGAGCCGGTAAAAAAAGCGCTTGTCGATCGAATGATTACCGAGATCGACGTGAAGTTGAGCCGGCAGATGGACGAGATCCTGCACCATTCCGAGTTTCAGTCGCTGGAGTCTTCGTGGCGTGGCTTGAAGTTGCTGATCGACCGAACGGATTTCCGGGAAAACATCAAGGTCGAGATGCTGAGTGTTTCAAAGCAGGATCTGTTCGATGACTTCGAAGATTCTCCAGAAGTGATGCAGTCCGGTCTTTACAAACACGTGTATACGGCGGAGTACGGTCAGTTCGGAGGAAATCCGGTAGGTGCGATCATCGCAAACTACTACTTTTCCCCCAGCGCTCCGGACGTCAAGACGATGCAGTACGTTTCCAGCGTAGCCTGCATGGCCCATGCGCCCTTCATTGCGGCCGCCGGGCCTCAGTTCTTTGGTCTTGAGCAATTCACCAGCCTGCCTGATCTCAAGGATCTGAAGGACCATTTCGAAGGTCCGCAGTTTGCCAAATGGCAGAGTTTTCGGCAGCAAGAGGACGCCCGATACTTCGCTTTGACGGTCCCTCGGTTTCTGCTGCGCAGCCCCTATGATCCCCAGGAAAACCCGGTCAAGACATTCTCCTACCGGGAAAACGTCGCGAATGCTCACGAGCATTATCTCTGGGGGAACACCGCCTATGCGTTTGCTACCCGGTTTACCGACAGTTTCGCCAAGTTTCGCTGGTGCCCCAATATCATCGGGCCGCAGAGCGGTGGAGCTGTTGAGGACCTCCCTCTGCATCATTTTGACAGTCTGGGTGAGATTGAAACCAAGGTGCCGACCGAAGTGCTGGTGTCCGACCGTCGAGAATATGAACTCGCAGAGGAGGGCTTCATTGCGTTGACGATGCGCAAGGGAAGTGACAATGCCGCTTTCTTCTCTGCCAGCTCCGTACAAAAGGCCAAGTTCTTCGGAAACAATCCGGAGGGTAAAGTGGCCGAGCTCAATTACAGGTTGGGTACTCAACTGCCTTACATGATGATCGTTAATCGCCTGGCCCACTACATCAAGGTGCTTCAGCGCGAACAGATCGGGTCATGGAAAGAGCGTACGGACCTTGAACTGCAACTCAACAAGTGGATACGGCAATACGTTTCTGATCAGGAAAATCCCGGGGCTGAGGTCCGCGGTCGACGACCGTTGCGTGCGGCGCAGATTACAGTGAGTGATGTTGAAGGCGACCCGGGTTGGTACAAGGTTGCTCTTAACGTGCGTCCGCATTTCAAGTACATGGGGGCCTCTTTTACATTGTCGCTGGTCGGAAAAATGGATAAGGAATGATCCGTTGCACGAGTCTGTTTGAACGGCTGGCCGGGGTACCTGAAAAGCGGCCCTGTTCAAACCGGGAAACTCAGCTTGTGACGTCGGTTGCCATTCATCTTTCAAGAATGTTGAGCACTCGGGCGGGTAGCGTTCAGACGCTGCCCGATTACGGTCTTCCGGATTTGAATGATCTGCGATTCAGCCTGAACGATGTGATGCGTAATTCCCGGAAGGCCATTGAAGATTTTATTTGCGCTTATGAGCCGCGGCTCATGAATGTTCGCGTTGTTTCCGAGTCGCGCGACGACGATGCGCTTGAACTTGGCTTCCACATCCAGGCGGTTGTGAATATCGACGGCGTGAATAAGGAGGTGCTTTTTCAAGCGGTGCTGAATGGCCGTGGGCGCGTCGATGTAAAGGTGTGATCAATCTGGGCGGGGCGGCATGCCAACGTGAACGTATACGTAAGGTATGTCGTTCCTTAATGCCTCTATTCACCGTTCTCGGTGAACTTGGAACAGGTAATGAACGTTGTCTTTCAATGACTACTATCAGGATGAACTTTCAGCCTTGCGTCAGCTGGGCCGTCGTTTTTCCGAGCGTAATCCTGCACTGGCGCCTTTTTTGGGCCAGGCGGGGCGTGATCCTGATGTCGAGCGACTGCTCGAGGGATTCGCGTTCCTGACAGGACGGCTGCGTCAGAAGCTGGACGATGAGTTGCCAGAGTTGACTCACTCATTAATGAATTTGCTCTGGCCCAATTATCTGCGACCGCTGCCGTCGGTGAGCATGCTTCAGTTCGAACCACTGCTTCGGTCCGGGCCCGCAGTGCTGGTTGATCGATCCACTCCTGTTGAAAGTGATCCGGTCGATGGGCGTGTCTGCCGTTTTCGCACGTGCTTCGCAACCGAGGTCTTGCCGCTTGAACTCAAGGAACTGCGTCACTCGTCGATCAGTGATGGAGCAACCCTGAAATTGTTTTTCGTCATGAGTTGCGAAGGTCACATTGGCGAACTGGAGTTGAAACGAGTAAGACTGCATCTTGCGGGTGATCGTTATGTCAGTCAGGCCTTGTATCTCGCGCTGATGCGCAAACTCGAGGGTGTCACTCTCAGCGTGCTCGATGCTGAGGGGCGTCTGATTGATGACGCTCATGGAAATACCATTGAACTTAATATTCCGGTCACTGAAGTGCAGCCAGTTGGCTTTGCTGAAGAAGAAGCATTGATACCTTATCCTTTTAATACATTCAGAGGTTACCGCTACCTGCAGGAATATTTTTTCTTTCAGGAAAAATTCATGTTTGTCGACGTCATGGGCTTGAGTGTTCTGAGTGCTTTGCCCGAATCTATTATCAAACATGCCCGTGGCATACAGTTGACCTTGAACATCAAGGGGGCTGAAATCCAGCGTCTTCGGCCCACCCTCGATCATGTAAAGCTGTACTGCACACCGATCGTGAATTTATTCAAACAGGATGCCTTGCCCATCCTGGTTGACGCCAAGCGAGATGATTATCTTCTCGTGCCGTCCAGAGATGATCTCAGCAGTTGTGCAGTGTATTCAGTGGACCGGGTAACCGGTTGGCAATCTGGCGGTCTTGGCTATCAGGACTATGCCTTGTTTGAATCTTTCGAACATGATTCAGGGCAAGGCTCGACGAAAAACAAGCCTTTCTACAGCGCTCGGCAGCGCCCCTCCATGCAATACGATGGCCTGGATACTTATTTAAGCTTTGATCATCGAAGTGTTGAATACCCCGAAACGGTATCCGTCGAGCTGAGCTGTACCAATCATGACCTTCCATTGCAGATCAAAGCCGGTGGTATCTGCAGGTCCTGTGACGGAACGCCGGATTTCCTTCGGTTCAAAAATATTACCCCGGCCACACCCAGCTATGCGCCTCCTGTCAGTCGCGATTTTCTATGGCGTGTGATCAGTAACATGTCGTTGAACTATCTGTCACTCGCCAATATCGACGCGTTGAAAGTTGTACTCGAAACTTATGATTTACCTCGCTATCACGATCAGCAAGCCGAACGGGCCAGTCGGCATCTTCTCAAGGGGCTTGAATCGATAAGCCATCGCCCCGCTGATCGACTTTACAAGGGGCGGCCTGTGCGGGGCGTCACGACAGAGTTGGTCATCAATCCCGACGGTTATGGGGGCGAAGGCACTCTTTTCTTGTTTGCATCAGTACTGAACGAGTTTTTCGCACTGTATGCCAGCCTCAACTCTTTCCATGAACTGAGTGTGAAAAGTACACACGGAGAATTTTACAAATGGACACCGCGCATGGGACTCCAGCCGCTTCTTTAGTTGCACTCAGTCACAGGATCCGTGAGTACTCCATTTATCAGGCGATCCCTCTGATCCTGGAGGTGCTTCGCGAGATTCACCCCAAGGCTGATGATGAGTCGCTGCATGACTTTCTTTTACTTCATGCGAACCCGGGCCTTGGCTTTCCCGGAAGCGATATCGAACGTCTTGAGCTGTTTGAATGGCGCGGGAAATTTCACGTGAGGTTATGCCTGAATGTTATCAGCCTGGTCGGCTCCGGTTCCCCGCTGCCAGCCTTCTACGGCGAGCAGGTGTTGGACGAGGAGGGTGACTTCAGCGTAACGCGCGATTTTCTTGATGTTTTTCATCATCGACTTCAGAAGCTCATGTTGCCTGTCTGGCGAAAGTACCGTTATCACGCGGTATTCGCTCACGGTGCGACCGATCGTTTTTCCGAGCATCTGTTTGCATTGATCGGGCTGGGTGGCGAAAGGATCAGGGAAGCTGCCGACCTGGACTGGAAGCGGCTCCTGCCTTACCTGGGGCTGCTCAGCTTGCGCGCGCACTCTGCGGCACTGATCGAATCGGTTCTGCGTTATTACTTCAACCATGCCGATTTCTTCATTGAGCAGTGTGCAGAGCGTGTCGTTCACATCACCCGTGAACAGCGCAACTTTCTGGGTAGAAACCATAGTCAGCTCGGTCAGGACGCCGTTCTTGGTGAGCGGATTCGAGACCGAAGCGGCAAGTTTCGCATCCACATCAGGCGACTGTGCTGGGACAGCTTTCACAAATTTCTTCCTCAGGGCGCCTCGAATCAGCCTCTCAGTGCTTTGGTGCGGTTCACGCAACGAGACTTTCTTGAGTACGACGTCTGTCTTGCCTTGCTGCGGGAGGAAATTCGGGCCCTGTGCATTGGTGAACAGAATACCTGCCGCCTCGGCTGGACCAGTTGGCTGGGGCATGAGCGTGCCGACGGTATGGTGACGCTTGGCCAGTCCATTCATTAAGGATAGATAGTCATGATCAATGTAGACCTGCAGCAACTGGTCAATGCTCTGGACGCGCCCACCCGGATGAATCTGGAGAGCTGCGCAGCGCGTTGTGTCACGAGAGGAGGCAACAGAATTCTTGTGGAGGATTTGCTGCTTGCCCTTCTGGAACGTCCGGACAGTCTTCTTTCCCGGGCGCTTTTGGATGCTGATGTCGACTCTGCGCATTTTGCGTCTTTGCTGCAGCCGGGTATGGAGCAAAGCGCCTCTCGTAATCCGGTATTTGCGCCGGAACTTGTGCAGTGGCTACAGGACGCGCTGCTCGTGGCCAATCTTGAGCTGAGCCAAAGCCACATTGAACAGGCCGCACTCGTTCTTGCACTGTTGCGCAATCCGATTCGATACGCAGGCAGCCGCTATCAACCACTGCTGAGCAGGATCAATGCGTATCGCTTGAAAGATTTCTTTCTTGCCGAGCAGCATGATCCCGAAGGGCGTTTGCTTGAACGGGCAGACGAATCGCTACTGAAACGCTTCACTCACAACCTGACACAGCGGGCGCGTGAAGGTCGGCTTGATCCCGTCCTTTGCCGGGATGAAGCGATTCGGCAGATGATTGACGTGCTCTCCCGAAGACGCAAGAACAATCCGATCGTGGTAGGCGAAGCCGGGGTCGGTAAAACCGCGATTGTCGAAGGCCTGGCGCTGAGAGTCGTTCAGGGTGAAGTGCCTGAGTCTCTCAAGGATGTTGAACTGCTGACACTGGATATGGGCCTGCTGCAGGCCGGGGCGAGCGTCAAGGGTGAGTTCGAGCGTCGTCTGAACGGGGTGATCGAGGAGGTGAGGGCATCAGCGCGCAGCATCATCCTGTTTATCGACGAGGCCCACACTTTGATTGGCGCAGGAGGACAGCCAGGCGGTTCCGACGCTGCCAACCTGCTCAAGCCGGCGCTGGCCCGAGGGGAGCTTCGGACAATCGCAGCGACAACCTGGTCGGAGTACAAAAAGTATTTCGAGAAGGATCCGGCGCTGGCACGCCGTTTCCAGCCGGTTCGCCTTTTGGAGCCTACAGTGGAAGAGGCAATAGTCATTCTGCGTGGTCTGGCTGCGACCTATGAAAAAAGCCACGGTGTGTATCTGCGCGATGATGCTGTGGTCGCAGCGGCTCGGCTATCGGCGCGCTATCTCACCGGTCGGCAGCTACCGGACAAGGCGGTTGATCTGCTTGATACCGCCTGCGCTCGTGTTCGCATCAGCCTGGCAGCCGCGCCGCAACAATTGGAGCGCCTGCGTACCCGGTTCGCCGAGGACCAGCGTCAGCTCGACGCCCTGCGACGAGACTCACAGGCCGGGTTGGGTGTTGATGAACGGGCTCTGTTGACGCTTGAGGAAAGTCTTCAGGAACTCCGGAAGCGAAAAAGCGACGTTGAAACCTTGTGGAACCAGCAACGCGCCAATGTCGAACAGCTACTCAATCTGCGTCAGCAGTTGTCCGAACTGCGCGAGAAGCGCTACCTGAAGGCAAAGACTGATATCGAGCATCCTCATCAATTGTGTGCGCTCATAGAGTCGTTGGAAACGGAGCTGACAGGTGTTCATAAAGCCCTGACCGAAGGTGAGGCAGCGGAGCGACTGGTCAGTTTTGAAGTGTGCCCTCGATTGATCGCCGAGGTGGTCTGCGGCTGGACCGGCATCCCGCTTTCACAGCTTGCACAGGAACACAGTTCGAAAGTTGCCGGTTTCGCACAGGACCTGAAAAAACGTATTCGTGGCCAGGACCAGGCTGTTCATGTGCTTGACCGAGCGATGCGTGCCTCGGCGGCAGGCCTTAACAAGCCGGATGCTCCGGCCGGTGTTTATCTTCTGACAGGCCCCAGTGGCGTGGGCAAGACCGAAACAGCCATTGCGCTGGCTGACTTGTTGTATGGCGGTGAGCGTTTTCTCACGGTCATCAACATGTCCGAATTTCAAGAGAAACATACGGTTTCCCGTCTGATAGGCGCGCCGCCCGGTTATGTCGGGTACGGAGAGGGTGGTCTGCTCACCGAGGCTGTTCGACAAAAGCCATATTCGGTCATTCTGCTGGATGAGGTGGAGAAGGCCGATCCCGATGTGATGAATCTGTTTTATCAAATATTTGATAAAGGCATTGCCAATGATGGTGAGGGCCGGGAAATCGACTTTCGCAATACGCTTATTCTTATGACGTCCAATCTTGGAAGCGAACTCATTGCGACGTGTTGCCAGGCAGATCAACGACCTGATGTCGAGCAACTCGAAGCATGCATTCGCCCGATGCTGATCGCGCATTTCAAGCCTGCACTTCTGGCAAGGATGCAAGTCGTGCCGTACTACCCGATTTCTGGAGAGATACTGCGCGAACTGATCGAACTCAAGCTAATACGCCTGGGAGAACGGTTGAAAAGTCGAGGACTCACCTTCGCGTATTCAAAGTGTCTCGTTTCGTTCTTGCTTGAACGATGCTCGCAAGGCGATACGGGAGCGCGGTTTGTGGATCGCCTGCTGGACACTTGCCTCATTCCATTGATTGCCAATCGTCTGCTCGGCGCGATGTCCGACGGTCAGGGCATTCAACGCGTTTACGCGACGCTGGATGCTGCCGGCCTCATTGTCTGTGAGTTCGACTGAGATGACGTCGATGTTTAACGCTGTCCAGAATCCGCTGGACTACGCGCATACGCTATGTTCGATCTACACCCAACTGTCGTGCGCTGGCGACAGTGAGTCGCTGCTCAACGGGTTTGCCCGGGCAGCCTGCCAGCTTGTCGGTTGTGAGCTTGCCCAGTTATTCATCTTTGAAGCAGTCAATGAGCGGCTTGATCTGAAGGTGCAGGTGTTGAATGACATCATTCAGCCCGAAGCCGTCGCAGGTCATTATTCCGATTACAGTACGGAAAACCTGCTTCAGTTCGCTCTGTCTCAGGGCACGCCTGTCAGTGTGAATGAAGTCGACTCCGGCCTTTACGATACTGGCTTCCTGCCCTCAAGGCCGTCAGGCTGGAAGTCATTGTTGTGCGTGCGTCTAAGCACCAGAGATAACGTCACGACAGGGCTTCTGGTGTGCGCCAGCGAAGCAGCCAGATCACTCGAGTGCTTCGCGGCGTCATTGGAATCGCTGGGTTCTTTCGTACTTGCGCTGAAGGTTCTGTTCGAGCGCCGCCATGCCCTTACGGGAATGCCGATACTGGAGTCCGGGTCCTCGAATTACGGGCTGATCAGCAAAAGCGAACCCATGCGTCAGACCTGTCAGTTGGTCGGCAAGGTTTTGCAAAGCGCCTACACCGTTCTGCTGACTGGCGAGACCGGGACGGGCAAGGAGGTCGTTGCCCGCGCCATCCATTCCTACGGACCCCGGCGCAAAAAAGCTTTTGTAGTGCAGAACTGCGCCGCGTTTCCCGAAAACCTTCTGGAAAGCGAGTTGTTCGGCTATCGAAAGGGGGCGTTCACCGGCGCTGATCGCGATCGCCGCGGTCTTTTCGACATCGCGGATGGCGGCACTCTCCTGCTTGATGAAATAGGCGATATGCCCCTCGGACTCCAGGCAAAGCTTCTGCGAGTCTTGCAGGAAGGAGAAATACGTCCTCTGGGTTCAGACACGGTACGTAAAGTCGATGTGCGCATCATTGCTGCCACGCACAGGGATTTGCCAGCGCTGATAGCGCAAGGGCGTTTTCGCGAGGACCTTTATTACCGCCTCGCCCAGTTTCCCGTTTCGTTACCGCCGTTGCGGCATCGCGTGGAAGATATCGAACCGCTGGCCAGACAGTTTGCGTCCAGTGCCTGCATTTCGTTGCGACGTGAACCGGTACGGTGGTCGGAATCCGCACTGTCTTTTCTCTGTGACTATTCCTTCCCCGGCAATGTGCGGCAGTTGAAGGGTTTCGTCGAACGCGCTGTTCTGCTTAGCGAGGATGGACACCTGCTGCCGGAACACTTCCCTGTTGTAAACGGTGCCGAAGGTTCTCTTCACGGCGTGACGTTGCGTGAGCGCATGGAACATTTCGAACGTGACGTATTGCTTGAATGCCTGCGTAAAAACAGTGGCAATCGAACGCTGACCGCGCGGAAGTTAGGTCTGTCACGACGCACATTGCTTTACCGGATGACGCGCCTGGATATAAACAGCGCCAGAAAGTGCTCCGCCAGGTGCCCCCAATAACCGGATCGTTAGTTTCATGGAGATACCTGATGAACTTCAGTCAGTGGAGGGCTGTTCTCTTTTTTTGTGCGCTATCGATTCTTCTGGCCGGGTGCAGTGGCCCATTGAAGTTCGATGATAGTGAATATCGTGCCCTTGGAAATACGACGTCAAACAATCGCAATCGATGAATCAGAGAGATGTGTTGATGGAATTGGTGTTGGAAGTAATCAACCCGCCGGACCTCAAGGAGGGGTGCTCACCGTCGTGGCGCTTCAATCAGAGCGGCGGTGTTCTGGGACGCAGTCCAGAGTGTGAGTGGCGTATTGAAGATCAGGCGCTTTATGTGTCCAGGCAACATGCGCGTATCAGTCATGAAGACAACGTGTTCTACCTGACAGACATCAGTCGTAACGGCACTCTGCTTAATGGTGTTGAAACCCTCTATGCCGGAGAAAGGCGATGCGTCAGGCATGGCGATACTTATCGAATGGGGGACCTGGAATTGCGAGCTTGTCTGCTCGGCATCCGGAGCGAGCGAACCGGTCAAAAAGCGCAGCCATCTATTAACGGTCTCCCGGTTTTCGCTGAACTCGATCCACTCGCTGTATGGCAGGCAAGTGATAAAAGCCACTGTCATCCCGATGAGCTTTCATCCTTGCTGGAGGAGCGGGTCGAGTTTCCAGGCATTGGTCGATATTCATCTACAGATCGCGAACAGTTACTGTTGCCGGAGTTGATACCTGCATCCCTGCCGGCTGCCCAGCGTTATGCGAAGTGTGCCGACGAAATGACTGGTTTGTTCTGTCAGCGGCTTGCCGAAGCGCTCGATGTGGACCTGAGTGGCATCGATTCGACAGCGTGCGAAGGGTTGGCAATTGATGCAGCACGGCTGTTCAGACAGTGCATTGATGGTCTGGAGCACGGTTCATCGACTCGCAATGAGCTTGACTCTGAACTGGGGGGTTGCCGTCCAGAGTCAGGATCCGGCAAGGACCGACCTGTCGATTCGCTGGATGCCAGCTCGATTATCCAGCTGCTTTTGCACCATCAGTCCGGGCAAGCGTCCCGAATGATTACTCAATCATTTCGCGCTTCCCAGTCCCATCAGGTTGCCCTTCTCGCAGGTTGCCGGGCCATGGCGCGCTCGGCTCTGGAGCATTTCTCCCCGCAACGGCTGCATTGGCAGTTTGAGCATGAAGACAAGTCCTGGCTACGGACCGCGGGCAGTCGATGGCGCGCTTATGTTCACCACCACCGGACCCTTGCTCAGAACGATCAATGGACTATGGGGCTGTGGAACCGGGATTTTCTAAAGGCTTACGACGAACAGATCCGCCTGATCAACACCCTTTACCCGAACTGACTGAGAAAAACCTGAATGCCTATGTATTACGCCAGGCCAGTGATGCTGGCCATGTTCATGTTGCTGGGCGGCTGCTCGGCGCTGTCGCTTTATTCCACGCAGACGCGGCTGGAGATCAGCCTTACCGGGAGTGATCGACTCAATCCGGACCTCAACGGCCGACCCTCACCAACGGTCCTGCGCCTTATGGAGTTGAAGCATCCCGCTACGTTCCAGAGTGTGGATTTCTTTTCCCTCTACGACCGCGCCAAGGACGTGCTCGCTCAGGATCTGGTCGCGACGGAGGAACTGGAGTTGCGCCCCGGCGATCGCGTCGACCTGAAGCTCAAGCTTGAGCCTGGCAGTGCTTACGTCGGGGTGCTGGCTGCGTATCGCGATCTTCCCGAGGCTCGATGGCGCTATGTGATCCAACTGACGCCCGAGGCGCTGACGCGGGCCGAATTCACACTTGATGAAGCCGGTTTGCATCGCAGTGACGAAGCCGTTTCAAGGGCAGGGAGCTAAGCATGAACGCTCACAATGTTATCTGGCAGGAAGGCATGCTGCTGCGCCCTCAGCACTTTCAACACAATGATCGATACTACGACCAACAGATGAGGTTGTGCACGCAACTGACTGGCATACACATGTGGGGCTTTAAAACGGTTGAAATCAATCAACAGTTTTTAGGCTCGGGTCAGATTGTTATCAATCGGGCATCAGGTGTACTGCCGGACGGCACCTTTTTCGATTTGGGCGACAGGGATAAACCATTGGCATTGGAGATACCTCCAAACACGGCCAACACCGCGGTTTATCTGGCATTGCCACTGGTGACGGGTAATTGCATCGAGGCACGCAGTGCCGACCAGCCGGATGTGGTTGCCCGATTTACCACCTACGCCACTGCAGTCGCCGATTCGAATGCCGGAGAAGATACCCGAATCGAAATACTCTGCGCCCGGCCCGAGTTTCAATTGCTGCTGGGGGACCAGAAGACCGAGCACGCTTACGTAAAGCTCAAGGTGTGCCAGGTACTGGTCAGCACGCCTGACAATGCCGTCAGGCTCGACGATGGGTTCGTTCCTTCTTTCATCAATGCAGGCGGGTCGCCTTATCTGATGTCGTGTTTGAAGGAGGTCGTGAGCCTGCTTGGGAACAGAGGCAACGCCATCGCCGGACGAATCCGCTCCAACGGTCAGGCAGGCAGCGCCGAGGTCGGTGATTTCATGATGTTGCAGTTGATCAATCGAACGGAGCCGGTGCTTCAGCACTACCTGACCCTGCAGGACGTTCACCCCGAGCGGCTTTATCGTTCGCTTTTGGCATTGCTTGGCGAACTGTCGACCTTTGGTGCTGAAAGCAAGCGTCCGCTGCTGGACGGCCAGTATCAGCACAGCGATCAGGGCACGACGTTCGGAAAAGTGATGTTCGCGATTCGACAGGTCCTGTCGATGGTCCTTGAACAGCACGCCATTGAACTGGAGCTGCAAGTGCGTCAGTACGGCGTGCTGGTTTCTCCGCGCGTGGATCGACAATTGTTGGGCTCAGCCTCGTTTGTGCTAGCAGCCCGGGCGCAATGCGATGCTGAAGAGCTGCGTCACCGGTTGCCTTCTCACCTGAAGGTCGGCTCGGTCGAAAGCATCCGCGAGCTGGTCAGTCTGCATCTGCCGGGCATGCGTCTCAGACCCTTGCCCGTAGCACCGCGTCAGATCCCGTTCCATTCGAACAGAACCTATTTCAGTCTGGAACTCAACGAGCAGGAGCAGGCGCAAGTGGATACGTCTGGTGGATTTGCCTTCCATGTTTCGGGGGATTTTGCAGGTCTTGAACTGCAATTCTGGGCGGTCAGAAACTGATGGCAAAGGTAGTGGATATGCAAGACCACAATGAAAATCCTACTCGACTGCACGGGCAGCGCTCAGGTGATCACACTCACGAAAGGCTCACGTGTTCGGCCGGATTCCATCCGTTCGAAAGTCTTCAGGAACGGTTGACCTACAGTGCCCGACTGGCGCCTGAAAAGCGTATGGACGTTCACATCAACCCCTTGATCGCTGCTGCAAGTGACCTGCTGCGGCACCTTTCAAGGCTAGCCGCTGCACCGGATGAAGAAGACATTCGCCCGTTGAACAGAAAGCTGATCGGGCAAGTGAAACTGTTCGAGGCCCATGCCCATCATCACGCGATAGAACACGACCAGATGCTGGCGGCACGCTATGTGTTGTGCACGGTGCTCGACGAGGCTGTCCTGATCACCGCATGGGGCAGCGCCAGTAATTGGTCGACCATGAGTCTGTTGAGTCATTTCCATCAGGAGACGTTTGGCGGCGAGAAGTTTTTCCAATTGCTGGACAGACTGGGCAGTAATCCGGCCAGGCACCTGCACATGCTGGAGCTGATGTACCTCTGTCTGGCTCTGGGGTTCAAGGGCAGGTACCGCGTCTCGCAACGGGGTGATGACGGACTGGACGATATTCGCGACGGCCTCTATCGGCAGATACGCCAGTTGCGAGGAGAGGTACCTATGACGCTTTCGCCGCATTGGCGTGGCTCGCAAGAGGACGCTTCGGAGACGCCGCGGCTCGTGCCGTCCTGGCTGGTGATCATGTTCACACTGATGACACTGGCGGTGATGTATTCGGGGTTCGCCTGGGTGTTGGGCAAGCAGCGCGAGACGGTCCTCAGGCCTTATCAGTTCATTGATTCAGGTGCGCTTCAGCGCCAGTCGCACAACCGAGAGACCCGATGAAGACATTATTGAAAAAGTTGTTCTCCGTGCTGGGAAAAACCTGGGTCTGGTCGTTATTGCTGGTGCTCGTCATGAGCGCTCTGGTCTGGCTATTCGGGCCTTTGTTCGCGGTCGCCGAACACAGGTTTCTGGACAGCGCGACTTCGCGCCTGCTGGTTGCCATTGTGCTGTTGCTTGCCTGGGGGCTGGCAATGGTCTTCGTCGGTTGGCGAACAGGTAGAGGCGACGAAAAAAAACAGGGCAACGACACCGAAAAGGAGCAGATGCACCAAAGCATCGCAATTGACAAGGAGCGTCAGGAGCTGACCCGCCGGTTCAAGGACGCCGTAAGGCTGATCAGGCGTTCGAGTCTTTACGACGGGCACGGCGATTCCGGGCGCCTGGAATTACCCTGGTACCTGATGATCGGCCCGCAAGGCAGTGGCAAGACCAGCCTGCTGGACTTTTCCGGGCTCGACTTCCCCCTCAACAAGGTTCAGCGCAAGCTTACGCGCGATACCAGCAGCACGCGCTGTTGTGATTGGTATCTCACTGATCAGGCGGTGATCATGGACACCGCTGGCCGTTACCTGAGCCAGACGCAGTCAGAAGTAGACAGCAGCGCATGGGGCACGCTGTTGTCATTGCTACGTGACAGACGCCGCGTGCGTCCTCTCAGTGGCGTGATGGTCACTTTACCCGTGGAGCTGTTGATCGACGACCCGTCGAATCGACTCGAGTCATTGGCCGAAACCGTTCGAACTCGTCTGGACGAGGTTCGTCGTCGACTGAGCATTGAGGTTCCCGTTTATCTCGTGCTGACCAAGGCTGACGCTATAGAGGGCTTCGATGAGTTCTTCGACCAGTTGTCTCGTGAGGAAAGCCGGCAGGTACTGGGCTCCACGTTCGGCAAGGACGAGCGGGGCAGCGACGTCGATGTTGTCGGCAAGGCATTCGAGTCGTTGTTGAAAAGGCTGGGCAGTCAAGTCATCACGCGGCTTCATCAGGAGCGCGACATTCAGCGACGTGGCCGAATGCTGGAGTTTCCTGATCAATTGGGACGCATCGGCAATAGCCTGAATATCTTCGTCGAGCTGGCCTTTTCGGGCAATCGTTACCAGCGTGCCAGCCATCTGCGCGGTTTTTACCTCACCCGTGCGCCTCACATGATTGATCAGGCTAGCCCGCTGCAAGAGCAGGCGGTTGGCGATCAGGACAGCAGTGGTCTGCCGTTACGGCATGCCGGGCGCCCGCGATTCATCCATGACCTATTGGCACGGGTCATATTTCCGGAGTCCAGGCTTGCGATGCTCGACAAAAACGTGCGTCGACAGCTGGGTTGGAGACAGCGTGCGATCCTTGGCAGCGCGTTCCTTGTGGTCGCTATGGCCGGTGTGGTGTGGGCGACCGGATTCAACGCCAACCACGACCGACTTGAAGCACTTCGTCTGGCCGCGCAACCGTTGGCCAGGCAGCACTTGCAGATAGGCCCACAGGATGACGTTTTGGCGGTGCTTGATGCTCTGAACACTCATTACCAGTCCACGCAGGTATTTCCCGATACAGCGGGGCTGTCCGTCTACGAGCGCAATGGCTTGTATCAAGGACAGGTTGTCAACGAGGCGCTGCTGGCCAGTTACCATGCGCAATTGCAGCAATTGTTGTTACCTCGTCTGGCAGGCTTGCTCGAAGCACAGATGCAGGCTGCTGCACACGACCGTGAGCAGTTGTTGGGCAGTTTGCGCGCTTATCTGATGCTGACCCATCAGGAGCACCGGGATCGTGTCTGGCTGCGGGAATGGGTCGCCGCTGACTGGTCGATACGCTATGCCGCTCATGCCCAGGCGCGGCGTCAATTGAATGAGCATGTGCAACGTTTGCTGGATCTGCCGTTTGTCTACCAGGGCAACGCCGAGCTGGTGGCGCAGACTCGCCAGGTGTTGCGCAACGAGTCTCTGGCCAGTGTGGTTTATCGAGTACTGCGTGATAAGGCGCGCAGCCTTCCCGAGTACAGCCTGGCGCAACGAATCGGTCCGCAGCGGATGCTGCTGGCAGGCACCGACTATCGTATTCCGGGCTTTTACACACGTCATGGCTATCAACAATATTTTGTGGTTCAGGGCTCGACAGTGGTCAGCGAAATTCTCAAGGACAACTGGGTGCTGGGCGAGAGCGCAGCGCTTGGCACTGCCGACTTGCGCCGGTTGATGATCGAACTGGAGCAGCTTTATTTCCGCGACTACGCCAATCACTGGTCCGAAGCTGTTGATCGGGCATCGTTGCAGCCGTTTGAAGGACCAAGGCAGGGGGCGTTGCAAATGGCCGGTCTGAGCGCCGCCAACTCGCCGCTGGTGCAGTTGCTGATTGAAATCCGGGACAACACCCGCTTCCCGACGGTGGCCGAAAGTCTCGACACACTGCCTGTCCCGGACAAGGCCGGTGCTGTGGGCAAAGTCGCTTCAGCCGTTGGCGGGCACGTACAGCAAGCGATAGCCGAGGGCCTGCCCGACGCTGCGAGGAAGACGCTGCAACGTCGCTTCGATCCGTTGCATCGACTCCTGGATGAAGAAAATGCGCCCGGTGCTGACCTGATCTCCCTGTTCAGTGCGCTGGATGACGTTCAACTGCAAATGGCGGCGCTGGGCCGCTCTGGCCAGCCTGAACTGGCTGCATTCGAGATGGCACGGAGCCGCATGGGCGGGCAGCGCGATGCGTTGAGCAGTCTGCGTAATACGGCTGCATCGCTGCCGCAGCCTGTGGCCGGATGGTTCAATGGGTTGGCGGAAGATGTCTGGAGCCACGTCCTGCATCAGTCGTATCAGTACGTCAATCAGCGTTACAAGGATGAGCTATACAGTTTCTACGGTCAGGCGCTCGACAAGCGCTATCCGTTTCACGCCCACAGCAGCAGCGATGTTGCGCTCAGCGATTTTCGCGAGTTTTTCAAATCTCAGGGGCTCGCTGACCGCTTCTTCAACAGCTACCTGAAACCTTTTGTCAGCGGCGAGCCTGGCCACTATCGCTTGCGCAGCATCGACGGCTACAGCCTGCCGATGAGCCGGGCGTATCTTGATCAGATGTCTGCGGTGTACGCCATTCGCAACAGCTTTTTCGCGGAAAGCGCTCAGGAACCAAGGGTCCGGTTCAAGCTTGAGCCTTACACACTTGATCCGAATGTCAGCCGCGCCGAGTTTCGCCTGGGCAACCAGTCTATCGAGTATCGCCATGGGCCCATCGTACCCGTTGCTTTCACATGGCCCACCGAGATCGAGGGTGGCCGGGCCAGTTTGATCATGGACCGTATGGCCGGTCGCCCGATGGGCATCGAGAAGAATACTGGCCCCTGGTCACTGTTCCGCCTGCTGGAGCTGATGCAGACCGAACCACTCAAGGGACGTGATGTTATGGTGTTGAAAGCCGATGTGGGCGGGATGCGGGCCAACTATCTGCTGCTGGGACAGCGTTCTCCGAACCCCTTCGATATGTCGGTGTTACGAGGCTTGCGTATGCCAGCACAGCTTTGAACGCCCGGAAAGCGCAAGACAGGTTTCCCGATGTGCTCTCAGGCCGCTATAAAGTCGAGCGTTTGCTTGGCGCCGGCGGCATGGGAGTCGTCTATCAGGGCCGCGACCTGCTGCACGAGTTGATGGGCGAGCCTGATCCCTGCATCGCGATCAAGGTGCTCAACGATGATCTGGCGACGGCGAAGGACGCCGATGCACTGCTTTACAGCGAGTTTGCCCTGACACGGCACCTTCATCATCCGCATGTGGTCCGTCCTTTTGCGTTTGGCGTGGACGCCGATCGGCATCGAGCTTTTATGACGCTTGAATTCATGCGCGGTGTGCGCCTTGATCGACTGCTCAAGACGCACACCGCAGGATTGCCTTGGGAGCAGGCAAGAGGAATGGCGATAGCGCTCCTGGATGCCGTGGCACATGCTCACGAGAAAGGCGTACTGCATGGGGACGTGAAACCGGAAAATGTCATGCTCACTGAGCAAGGCCTGCGACTTTTCGACTTTGGTCTCGGGCAGCCCGTCGATAGGGTTCTCAGCGGACTGCCGCAGATGAATCGACACTCCTTGCAGCCCTGGACGCCGCGTTATGTTGCACCCGAGGTGCGTGATGGCGGCCCACTCACAATGCAAGCCGATGTTTACGCCGTTGCACGAGTGCTTTACGAAATGATCGCAGGAAGGAAAGCACTGGTTGATGCCGGTGACCTTCAATCCTGCCCGGTACGCGGCGCTTCATCGCTACGGAAACCCGAAGGTCTTCCGCCCGCATGTTGGTCGGAATTACGTGTGGCGCTGATGACTGATATTCGAGACAGAAAAGTAAGCGCTCGCCAGATGCTTAACGCTTATACGCGCGCGTCGAAGCGGCGGTTTTGGCGATGGGGTCAGGCTATGGTCAGCGATTAACGACCCGCAACGACCCGTGTCAATTCGTAGATCGTACTTCATCAACCCTAGGCTCTGTACGAAAAGTGGCTGCGCTCGGTGATGCTGCGTTAAAAACAGGCTCGGAATGCTCATTTACAACACGTAGACTCCGCTTCCTCGCCTGTTTTTGCCTTGCCTGACCTTCGCTCGCCGACTTTTCGTACAAAACCTAGGGGATCTTTCACGCAATGGTTGATGGCGCTTGATGTGTAGCGCCGACTCATGTAGTCGCACCACGTTACTCAAGCAGTTGCACCAGGCGTGGTTCCAGCGAAGACGCCTGCACATCAAGCAAAACCAGCGTCACCGGCAATTTGAAACGACGCCGTCCCGCACTGCCGGGGTTGATGTAGAGCTGCTCCCCGCGCCATTCAATAAGCGGCTTGTGCGAGTGCCCGGTGACCACCAGCCGTGTGTGCTCATCAAGCAGGACGGGCACATCGGCGATGTCGTGTACCAGTAATACCTGCCAGACACCCAGTTCGAAAAGCAGATGGTCAGCGATGTCGTTCGCCCAAGGCGAATCAACGTCGTTGTTGCCACGCACGATGTGCAGCGGGGCGATGGCCTTGAGCTGCTCGACGATCTCTGCGCTGCCAATGTCTCCGGCGTGGATGATCTGCTCGCAGCCTTGCAGGGCTTCCACGGCTTCTGGACGCAGCAAACCGTGGGTGTCGGAAATAATGCCGATTTTCATGAGGGCCTCGCAGCGATGTTGAGTGGGTTATGACCGCGAGAATTGATGGGTGTGCCTGCTGGAAAGTGGGTCTTGAAGAAAATAGTCTCGGGGTCACGGAACGCGGATGCTGCGAGTTGCGTCTGAGACGAGTTTGAGTTTTTCCACACCTATTAGCCGCTTAAAGGAATGACCCTTCGTATGACGGAACAGATTATTTATGGCGTCGAAGGCGAGAGCGCCGACTTCAAGGCTGCTGTAGCCAGTGCGCATCGCACGTTCAAGTTCTTCTGGAGAGAGCTGTCGTGGGAGCAGCGGCGCATCGTCAAGGCGCTGGACATGGCGGCGGTCAAGGTCTCGTTTGCGACCGATTCGACTGATCCGGACGGCCCTTCGGTCGAGAACATGTGGGTGACCGATATTGGGTTCGACGGCCACACACTTACCGGTGTGTTGATGAATGAGCCTCGCTGGGTCAGCCAACTGAGTGCGGGCGATCCGGTGTCGGTGCCGCTGGCGCACGTGAACGACTGGATGTACGTGTGTGGCGGTCGGGTCTATGGAGGCTTCACGATCGACGCGCTGAGAGCCGGCATGTCAACCGAAGAAAGGGCCGCGCATGATCAGGCGTGGGGGCTGGATTTTGGCGAGGCAGGGCGGGTGGCTCTGGTTCCTCCGGCCAATGGCAAGGCACCGGTGCTGTTCACCCGCCTGCTGAATGGCCGTGCAGACGGTAAGGCTCTGGACAAGCTGGAGCGCACCGAGCATCCGATGGCGTTGAACGTTCAGAGCACAGTAGAGCAGGGCCTTCGCGACGATCCTTCTTTGATTTCTGACTACGACGATGGCGGATGGCAGTTGTTGCATCGCGAGGCGCTCGCCGGAAACTGCAACTTTGTCATCACGCTGCTTTACATGGGCGCAGATGCTGCCGCGCTCAACAGCCAGGGTGAAAGTGCCTTGATGCTCGCCAGACGTGCCGGATGGCCAAGGCTCGTCGAGTTATTGGAAAGTGAAAGCCCGAACCTGCAACGGGCGATGCAGTATTCCGGTTTCTCGCTGTGGCCGATTGGACTGGGGATGGTCGCGGTCGCTCTGGGCGGTCTGTATTTTGTGGCCTTCAAGCCGTTGATGGATGTCTGGGCTGGCGTCCGTGCAGAGGCTGCGAACAAGTGGCTATTCACAGCGCTGTTCATGCTGCTCGGGTACGGCCTGGTGTCCTGCACCGGTCCCTGGTATTTCCGACTCCGGGAGCGTACGCCGATGTGGGGCAAGTCCCGTGCAATGGACATGATTGCTCTGATGGGCTGGCTTGCGCTCGGCTTTGTTCTTCAAGAGACATTGGCCGATTACCTGAGCAGACGCTGAACCCCGCTGTATCGCGTGGAAAACTTATAAATCCTGCCTGTTGCGCACTGCTCATCAAAAGCGTACCGTAAGGTTCACTTATGAAGAGGGTCGCATCATGTTAGCCACTTCGAAAACGTGTCTGCTTCACGAGCCGATCAAACCTGTCATTGGCACCCGGATTCTCAACACCAAACACGAACTGTTGAGCGGCGAGCTTGCGGACGGGATCCGCGCTTTGCTGGAGCAGCGGGGCGTGCTGGTTTTTCCGCGAATCGGTTTCAGCGATGCTGAGCAGATTGCGTTCACCCGAACGCTGGGCACGTTTTCGGCAGAAGCCAGCGACGGTCAGAATGTCACCAAAATCACGCTGGACGCCAGGGTGAACCCGGCGGGTGCCGAGTTTCTGAAGGGGTCGCTGTATTGGCACATCGACGGCACCAGCAGCGATGTGCCCATCCTGGCTTCGCTTCTGGCCTGCAAGGTGAAGGCAAGCTGGGGCGGCAACACCGGGTTTTGCAATACGTATGCGGCCTATGAGGCACTGTCTGCGGCGGACAAGCTGCGCTACGCCGGCATGCGTGTCGTGCACGCGCCCTGGTCATCGCTGTTTTACTACAATCCAGAGCCGAGTCTGACGACGCTCAAGCTCATGCAGGCCATCGGTGAGAAAGAACTGCCGCTGGTGTGGAAGCATCGCTCGGGCCGTAAATCGCTGATTCTGGGCTGCACGGCGCAGCAGGTAGCAGGTGTCAGCCGGGCCGAGAGCGCACGGATTCTGGTCGAGTTGCGTGAGTGGGCGACGGGCGAATCGTTCAGCTACAGCCACGAATGGCAGGTGGGTGATCTGGTGGTCTGGGACAACACGGGCACCATGCATCGTGCCGAGGCGTATGACCCGGAATGGGGGCGCCTGATGCATCGCACCAAGCTGGAAGGCGAGGAACCTTTTGAATAGGCCCTGATGCGATGTTGTTCGAAAATAAACTCATGTGTACATTTACGCATTGACTCACACCATGCGTTCACATGTTCGCGACATTCGAGCACTTATGCTCGGTCAGTCATTGGTGTAACGGGCCGTTATCAGTCGGCTGGAGGAAAGACCTATGTGCGGATCCATGCGCGGGACCAAGGAACCCATCGCGGGTGTGTTCGTGTTGCTGTTGCTGGCTGCCGGAGGTTGGGCGGCACAAGAGCCGTTTCCCCACTTTGGAAGCGACATCACGCCTGATTCGCAGATGAGTGAAAAGGTCCGTACACAGCCGGTTCAATCACGTCAGCTTGCGCCGGATAATCTGCGTCGTTTCAGTAACGCCGGTGCCACGCCGGACTATGTCCACGCCGTTGCTGGCACCCGCTGTCTGCCAAGCCCTGTCGCTAAGGTCTGAACAGGTGCGCATGGCCTGCCCGATACAGCGATGACTCGCTGAACGTATCGTTTGCCAGTACACGTCCTACCAGTATCAACGCAGTGCGCCGGAAACCTTTGGCCTGCACCTTTTCTTCTATGTCTGCCAGGGTGCCTTGCACCCAGTCCTGATCCGGCCAACTGGCGCGATGCACCACGGCAATCGGGCAGTCCTCGCCGTAATGCGGTACGAGGTCTTCGATGATCCGGTGCAGATTGTTGACGCCCAGATGAATCGCCATGGTGGCCCGATGCTGCGCAAGGCTGGCCAGTTCTTCGCCGGGCGGCATTGAAGTCTTGTCGGCGTAACGGGTCAGGATCACGCTCTGCGAGATGTCGGGCAGGGTGAGTTCTGTGCCGAGCAACGCCGCACAGGCGGCCGTTGCAGTAACGCCGGGGATGATTTCAAAGGGAATGCCCAGTTCGCGCAAATGCCGGATCTGTTCGCCGATGGCGCCATACAGGCTCGGATCACCCGAGTGCACGCGTGCAACGTCCTGACCCTGGGCATGAGCGGTCTTGATCAGGTCGATGATCTGTTCCAAGTGCAGCTCGGCGCTGTTGACCACCTGAACGGCCCGATTGCCCTCCAGCACTGCGACGGGCACCAGTGAGCCTGCGTATAGGATGACCGGGCAACTGCGGATCAGGCGCTGGCCCTTGACGGTGATCAGCTCCGGGTCGCCGGGGCCTGCGCCGATGAAAAAAACGGTCAAGGAAATCTCCTGAATTGAGTCAATGCCGCGATTATCCGCCTGTAGCAGGGCTGGTTGCCAAGGCAAATGTAGCGTGGGTGTTTTTCTGGCGTTCGATCACCAGCCCGGCGGTGCCATCACCCAGTTGCGCCGCAAGCGCCAGCGCCGAACCTTCGGCGACGCCGTGGCATCCGGTGTGTTGCAGGACATTCGCCGAGCGATGCGTGAGGTGCAGATCCCAGTACACCAACTGCGCCGCATTGAAGAGCACCAAAGGAACGGCCAGTTGCTGCGCCAATTCCAGCAGGCCGGGCTCTTCGCTTTTCAGGTCGATGGAGGCCAGCGCCGTGACATCGGCCATGCCCAGTCCATGCGCCTTCAGGTGCTGCTCCAGCAGTGCATGCAACTGCAGGACAGAGCAACCGCGCCGACACCCCAGGCCCGCGACGATGACAGACGCGGGCAGGGTGATCGTCTGCTCAGGCCGGGTGTGGTTCGGCATGTTGCAGATCGACGTTGTTGCGACGGAACAGCCAGGCGCTGATCATGCCCAATGCCACCCAGAACACGGCATTGGTCAGCAGCGAGGCCACGATGAATTGCGATTCCAGCGTCTCGGGTGCAAGGCGCTCGTGAACCAGCGGCTGTGGCGCGCCGATCACATGCGGTGCAACCAGAATGGCGATGCCCAGCACTTTGAGCAGCAGATTCTGACCGAAGATCAGCAGCGCGAGACCAGCAGCGGTGGAGGCTGCGGTGCCGACCCACCAGAGCTGACGCTGACCGAGCTCGGCGGCTGCAGTGCCCGGCAGCTCCGGCGGCAGGCCCAGCGTCGGGGCCAGCACGAACACGGCGAAACCGGCCAGTCCCCAGCCGGCACCCTGAAGCGGGCTGCCCGGTGCGCGCAAGGTATAAAGCCCAGCGAGCATCAACGCGAATCCTGCTGCAACCACCAGATTGCCTCCGGTGGTGGACAGCACGCGCTGCCACCCGTCTTCCGGCTCCCAGGCGGCTTCGTCATGTTCATGAGGGTGCTCGGCCGCGACGCCGCTGGCATGTTCATGCACGTGTTCGGCAGGGGCGTTTTCGTAGGTTTCGGCCTGCTGGATCAACGGGACGACCCAGAAGCTTTGCAACAGCGTCAGCAACAGCGCGGCGAGCAGGCCGGTGAAACCTGCGGTGTAAGCGATTCGCTTGAACATTGTGGTGTCCTCAATGACAAGGGAAGGCGGCGCTGTGACGGGTATCGTGTGCCGCGTTGTGCACGGCGGCAATGTGCGAGAAACCGGCAAAGTACACAAGGCACGCGCCCAGCAGGGCGGCGCTGATGGCTGCGGTGAGACGTTGCGTGCGGGTGGAGCTGGCTGTGGCCGGATGGCTGCTGCTGATGGTCGTCATGGCGTTCCCTCTGAGTCGTTGGGCAAAAGCGGGCCATGCGCACAGATACCCGCTGACGAACGTCAGAGGCTTCAATGGCGCCCGCCCACCGCGGGTGTGTCATTTGCAAACGTAGCGGGCCGGTCTCCGGGCTCGCGAGGGGACGAGACAGCACTGTCTCTCCTTCGAAGTCACCTTCCCATGCCGGAGCACAGTGGATCTGACTTCCTCTCGCTTACCGTTGCGGGGGCAGCACCGGACTTGCTCAACGATCTGAGCGCACCGGTTTCCCGTTTCACCCCGTGAGGGGCACCCGTAACAAGGCGCACAGGAGACCACGCGTGGCGGGGGATCGTCAATCTCAGCGATTGACCTGCCAGCGGTCACTGCGTAGCCTTGCCGGTTCGAGGTTCTTCGCTTGCAGCCCAGTGCTCAAGCGCAGCTAAGACGGGAATGCGGTCGATGCCGCAGCTGCCCCCGCAACTGTAATCGGTCATGTTCGTCGCACAGCCACTGCCCCGGCGGGAAGGCGCGATGAATGCGTATCGCAAGGCTCGAAAGCCTGCAATGCGCTGCCGTAAGCCAGGAGACCTGCCTCGACCCGGGCCAAGGCCCGCGAATTCTCACTACAACCGGGCGGGGTGATCCGGTGGCGATTTGATCCGTGTGTGTCGCACGCGGTTCTCGTCCTGTTTGCCCGCCGCATTGCCACAAGGGCATCTGATGAAAACACTGGCCAAGCTTCCCGTCACCATCGTCACCGGCTTTCTGGGCTCGGGTAAAACTACCCTGTTGCGTCACATGCTCGATAACGCCGAAGGGCGTCGCATCGCGGTGATCGTCAACGAGTTCGGCGAGTTGGGTATCGACGGCGAAATCCTCAAGCAGTGCACCATCGGCTGTACCGAAGAAGAAGCCAACGGGCGTGTCTATGAGCTGGCCAACGGCTGCCTGTGCTGCACGGTTCAGGAAGAGTTCTTCCCGGTGATGCGCGAACTGGTGGCTCGTCGCGGCGATCTGGATCACATCCTGATCGAGACCAGCGGCCTGGCGCTGCCAAAGCCTTTGGTTCAGGCTTTCCAATGGCCGGAAATCCGTAACGCCTGCACCGTCGATGCGGTCATCACCGTGGTCGACAGTCCGGCGGTATTGGCCGGTACGTTTGCGGCCTTCCCGGACCAGGTCGATGCCCAGCGCAAGCTGGACCCGAATCTGGATCATGAGTCGCCCCTGCACGAGCTGTTTGCCGACCAATTGGCCAGCGCTGACCTGGTCATCCTCAACAAGGCCGACATGATCGACGCTGAAGGGTTGGCTGCGGTTCGCGCAGAAGTCTCTGAGGAACTGCCGCCCGCCGTCAAGGTGATCGAGGCCAGCAGTGGTCGTCTGCCGATCAGCGTGTTGCTGGGCGTCGGTGCCGAATCGGAAGTCCACATCGACGGTCGCAAGACCCATCATGATCATCATGACGGTGAAGACGATGATCACGACCACGACGCGTTTGACTCGATCTCCATCAAACTGCCTCAGGCCGAAGAGGCTTTACTGCTCAATGCATTGAACCAACTGGTCGTGCAGCACGGCATTCTGCGCGTCAAAGGTTTTGCCGCGATTCCCGGCAAGCCGATGCGCCTGCTGATCCAGGGCGTGGGCACACGTTTTGATAAGCACTTTGACCGTGCATGGCGTGCGGACGAAGAACGCATCACTAATCTGGTGTTGATTGGCCAGGAACTGGATGCCACTGCGCTTGAAGCCCAGCTCAACAGCTTGCTGGAGGAAGAGGTCTATAAAGGGCTGGAAGCAAAACTTCGTGAGATGAGCAAGGACTGACCCATGCACCTGCTGAGAACCCAGCCCGGCGGTTTCGTACCCGACGACAGCATCGCTGATCTTGGGCAGACCCCGGCCGATCTGGTGATTCTCTGCAGCGGCGATTCGAGCCTGGCGCTGCTGGCCGAAGCGGCCCGGCAGATGCCTGAAGATTACCCCAGCCTGCGTCTGGCCAACCCGATGCAGATACAGAATCACGCCTCGGTCGATCTGTATGTCGATGAGGTACTGCGTCACGCCAAAGTGATTGTGCTTTCTCTGCACGGCGGCATTGGTTACTGGCGTTACGGCGTCGAGCGGCTGATGGAGCTGGCTGCGCAAGGCGTCACGGTGATTATGGTGCCGGGGTGTGACCGGCACGATCCGGAACTGATCGACCTGAGCACCGTTGCTGCAACCGACTGCAACCGGCTGTGGCAGTTCCTGCGTCAGGGCGGTCTACAAAATGCGCTGGACCTTTATAGCTGCATCGCCAGCACCTGGCTCGGTCACGATTACGCCTGGGCCGAGCCTCAGCCGCTGCCACGTACCGCTGTTTATCATCCGAAGCGGGCAACTGCCGGACTGGCCGACTGGCAGGCCGACTGGCTCAGTGACCAGCCTGTGGCTGCGTTGCTGTTTTATCGTTCGCACTTGCAGGCCGCCAACACCGGCTTCATCGACGAATTCTGCGCGCGACTGCAGGCACAGGGCCTCAACCCTTTGCCGATCGCCGTCGCCAGCCTCAAGGAGGCTGGCTGCTTCACGCAGGTAGAAGACTGGCTGGATGAGGCCGGAGTTGAGCTGATCCTCAACACCACCGGCTTTGCCCAGTCGAGTCCGGAAGCACCGCACCTGCGACCGTTCCGACGCGACGTGCCGGTCATTCAGGCCATCTGTGCGCAGGACAACGAGCCTGCATGGCAGGCCAGCGAGCAGGGCCTGGGCGCGCGCGATCTGGCGATGCACATCGCGCTGCCGGAACTGGACGGGCGCATCATCAGCCGTCCCATCAGCTTCAAGGACCTGGCGTGGCGCAGTGAGCGCAGTCAGTCCGATGTGGTCTGCTATCGGGCTCATCCCGAGCGTATGGATTTCGTCGCGCAACTGGCGCGGCGCTGGATTCTTCTGGCGCGGCTGCGCAATGGCGACAAGCGTGTCGCGCTGATTCTGGCCAACTATCCCACTCGCGACGGTCGTATCGGCAACGGCGTCGGGCTGGACACGCCGGCTGCCGCACTGAATATCCTGCGCGCCATGCAGGCTGAGGGTTATCCGGTGTCCGAGCTGCCTGACAGCGGCACCGAGCTGATTCAGCAATTGCTTGGCGGCGTGACCAACGATCTGGACAGCATTGATCAGCGCCCGTGTCAGCAGAGCATGGCGCTGGATGAATATCTGGACGCGTTCAACGCGCTGCCGCAGGCCAATCGTGATGCGGTGAACGCCCGCTGGGGGGCGCCGGACGCCGATCCGATGTTCCGTAGCGGGCGGATGATGATCGCAGGCCTGCGCTTCGGCCTGACCTTTGTCGGCATTCAGCCCGCACGGGGCTACCAGGT
Organism: Pseudomonas sp. CDFA 610; assembly: GCF_021147865.1. Classification (NCBI taxonomy): domain Bacteria; kingdom Pseudomonadati; phylum Pseudomonadota; class Gammaproteobacteria; order Pseudomonadales; family Pseudomonadaceae; genus Pseudomonas; species Pseudomonas sp. CDFA 610. The sequence continues at coordinate 130,387 of NZ_JAGTPM010000007.1, read as the reverse complement.
CGATCAGAGCGCGGTCTATCACGACCCGGATCTGGTGCCGCCGCATGGCTATCTCGCTTTCTACTTCTGGCTGCGCAAGGCCTACGGTGCGCACGCGATGGTGCATGTCGGCAAACACGGCAACCTGGAGTGGCTGCCCGGCAAGGGTGTAGGTCTGTCGGAAAACTGCTGGCCGGATGCTGTGCTGGGTCCGATGCCGAACATCTATCCGTTCATCGTCAACGATCCGGGCGAGGGTGCGCAGGCCAAGCGTCGTACGCAGGCCGTGATCATCGACCATCTGATGCCGCCCCTGACCCGCGCCGAAACCTACGGTCCGTTGCGCAATCTGGAATTGCTGGCCGACGAATATTACGAAGCACAGTTGCTCGACCCGCGCCGCGCCCGCGAACTGCAACGCGATATCCTCAAGCTGGTCCGCGAAACGCAGATCGACCGGGAACTGGCGCTGGATGAATCGACCGACTGCGATGCAGACGTTGCAGTCTGGCTGCCGCGTCTGGACACCTATCTGTGTGATTTGAAGGAATCGCAGATCCGCGATGGTCTGCATATCTTTGGTCAGTCACCTGAAGGTCGCTTGCGCACCGACACGCTGCTGGCCCTGTTGCGAATTCCCCGTGGCGACGGCCGCGGAGCCCAGTCGAGCCTGTTGCGGGCGTTGAGCAAGGCATTCGATCTGGGCTTCGATCCGCTGGATTGCGAGCTTGCCGAGCCTTGGCAGGGGCCGCGACCAACCGAACTGCTGGCGCTGAGTGCCGACCCGTGGCGCACGGCTGGCGATGCGCGTGAGCGTCTTGAGCTCTACGCCGCCGTCTTGATCGAACGCATTACGCAAGGTCGGGACGTGACGGATTTGCCGGAGCATGCCGATCTGGCACTGATCCTCGACAGCCTGCGAGAAGTGGTCGCGCCACGTCTGGACGCCTGTGGTCCTGGAGAAATGCAGGGCATGCTGGATGCGCTGAGCGGTCGCTTTGTGCCTGCCGGGCCCAGCGGCGCGCCGAGTCGCGGGCGGCTGGATGTATTGCCCACCGGGCGCAATTTCTTCAGCGTGGACGTGCGCAACCTGCCGACGACTACGGCGTGGCGGATCGGTTTCCAGTCGGCAAACCTGCTGCTGGAGCGCCATCTTCAGGATCACGGCGATCATTTGCGGCAACTGGGTCTCTCGGTCTGGGGCACGGCGACCATGCGCACCGGTGGCGACGACATTGCGCAGGCCATGGCGCTGATGGGTGTGCGTCCTGTCTGGGCGACGGGCAGTCAGCGCGTCGATGACTTCGAGATTCTGCCGGTCAGCCTGCTGGACCGCCCGCGAGTGGACGTGACCTTGCGGGTTTCCGGCTTCTTTCGCGATGCCTTTGCCAACCTGATTCGTCTGTTCGACGCGGCCGTGCAGGCTGTTGCGGCTCTGGACGAACCGGATGACCTGAACCCGATTGCTGCCCGTGTGCGCGAAGAACGGGCAAATTTTATCGCTGAAGGTCTGAGCGAGGACGAAGCCGCGCGTCAGGCCAGCTGGCGCATCTTCGGTGCCAAGCCAGGCGCCTATGGCGCAGGCGTTCAGGGCGCTATCGATGGCCGCTTGTGGCAAAGCCGCCAGGACCTGGCCGAGGTTTATCTGAATTGGGGCGGTTATGCCTATGGCGGTTCAGATGAAGGCACACCTGCCCGGCAGCGTTTCGCTCAGCGTCTTTCTCAGGTGCAGGCGGTGGTGCAGAACCAGGACAACCGCGAGCACGATCTGCTCGATTCCAATGATTACTACCAGTTTCAAGGTGGCATGCTCGCCGCTGCTGAAACCCTCAGCGGCCAGAAAACGGCCAGCTACCATGGTGATCACAGCCAGCCGGACCTGCCGAAGATCCGCACCTTGAAGGAAGAGTTGAACCGTGTGATCCGTTCGCGGGCAGCGAATCCCAAGTGGATCGAGGGCGTCAAACGCCACGGCTACAAAGGCGCGTTCGAAATGGCGGCCACCGTGGACTTCCTGTTCGCATTCGATGCGACGACCGAACTGATCGATGATCACCAATACGCTCTGCTGGCCGATGCTTATCTGCTCGACCCGTCGACTCGTGAATTCATCGAACAGCACAACCCCGATGCCTTGCGTGACATGACCGAGCGCATGCTCGAAGCTCAGCAGCGCGGCCTCTGGCAGGTGCCGGGCGATTATCAACAAGCCCTGGAAGACCTGCTGCTGGATATGGAAGAGAAGTGATGACCCTGTCTGATTCAAACCTTGCCGAAACGCCGCATTTTCCGCTCGCCGCCGTCGTGGGTGCCGATGACCTGAAGCTGGCGCTTTGCCTGACCGCCATCGATCCGCGCATTGGTGGCGTGTTGATCGAAGGTCCACGAGGCATGGCCAAATCGACCCTGGCACGCGGACTGGCTGATCTGCTCGCCAGCGGGCAGTTCGTGACTCTGCCATTGGGTGCGACCGAAGAACGGTTGGTCGGCACGCTGGATCTCGATGCTGCGCTGTCCGAAAGCCGCGCGCGATTCTCGCCTGGCGTGCTGGCCAAGGCCGACGGCGGCGTGCTGTATGTCGATGAGGTCAATCTGCTGGCTGATCACCTGGTCGACCTGTTGCTGGATGTCGCTGCCAGCGGAGTCAATCTGGTGGAGCGTGATGGCATCTCCCATCGTCATGCGGCCCGTTTCGTGTTGATCGGCACCATGAACCCGGAAGAGGGTGAACTGCGTCCGCAATTGCTGGATCGTTTCGGCCTCAACGTCGCCCTGAGCGGACAGGTGCTGCCTGCCGAGCGTAGCCAGATCATCCGCAGGCGTCTGGATTTCGATGCCGATCCGCACGCTTTCGCTGCTCAATGGCAATCCGGGCAGAACGCACTGAAACAGCGTTGTGAGCAGGCCCGTTCGCGGCTGGCTGGCATCGACCTGGATGACACGTCGCTGGCGCTGATTACCGAACGCTGCTTTGCGGCGGGTGTGGACGGTATGCGTGCCGATCTGGTCTGGCTGCGCGCCGCACGGGCACATGCGGCGTGGCGTGGCGTGGGGCAGATCGAAGAGCAGGACATTGATGCTGTGGCCGAGTTTGCCTTGCGTCATCGCCGTCGCGAACAGTCGCCTCCACCACCACACTCGCCGGAAACACCGGAAACGCCACCTTCCGGTGTGTCCGAAAAACAGGACACCCAAGGCGGGCAGGGCAGTTGGGGTGAGTTACCGGCTCAGGCAGTGCCCACCGGAGCACGCCGCGAAGTGCCGAGCTGGCCAAAAAAGCCTTAGGCATCCGTCCCCATCGCTCAAAGGGGGCGGGTGCCGTTCCCCGGCCGGGCCGACTTGCTTCGGGCAGAACCGGCGCATTGCGAGCAGGCCTGGATGGCCCTGTGCAATGGCTGCCGACCTTGATGAGAGGTCGTCCGAAAAAGGCTGGCGATCTGGTTCGCCAGCCGCGCAGCAGTCGCCCCAGTGAGCTCTTGCTGGTGATTGTCGATGCGTCTGCGTCAACGAAACGCCATCAGGCACTCAGCCAGGCCAAGGGCGTACTGTCCCAGGTATTTGACGACGCCTATCGCAGCCGCACCCGACTGGCCTTGCTCACCGCCAGTGGCAATACGCCAAGCTGGCAGCATCAGGGATTGAAAGCATCGTCGGCGCTGACTCCGTGGCTGGATGCGCTGGGGGCCGGAGGCGGAACGCCGCTGCCGCAAGCGTTGGAACAGGCCCGTCTGTGGCTGGCGAAACGCAGCAAGCGTTATCCGTGCGAACAACAGCGTGTTCTGGTGCTGACCGATGGCAGGCTCAAGCAACTGCCGGCACTGTTGGCCTTTGAGTGCGCAAGTCTGTTGATCGATATGGAAAAAGGCCCGATTCGGCTGGGAAGAGCGCGGGAGCTGGCGCGCGGCCTGGGGGCGGATTATCGGCATATTGATGAGCTTGGCCCGGCCGCCTGAGGCTCAGCGGTGACTCAGGTGACGCGTTCTGCTCACTGAGCCCGAATCTGTGCCGTATGTGACGCTGAGCCTCAAGGGGGGCGTGCCCACGCGAGCGATGGGCACGATCAAACAGGAACTCAGGCTGGCATGGTCCAGGGCTTGAGGTCATACCCTTCGTTACTGATTTCCGCACGGGCCTGCTCCAGAGCGCTGGCCAGTTGCTGTTTGTCCGAGTAGGTGCTGCTCGGAATCTGCTTGCGGCCAATGCGGGTGCTGGTGCGGTCAATTACGGTCAGGCTCAGTTCGCCGTTCCCGTCCTGTGGTGCCCAGGCAACACACTGGAAGGGTTCAAAAGCGTGTCCAGCGATCAGAAGTGCATCGTTGAAGCGCAGTGGGGCGTTCATGGTCAATTCCTCAAAGTGCCCATATCAATTCAGTCACGTCGGCGGGCTTACCGTCCGGCTGGTTACTTGTGTTGATGAACGGGAGGGGCGCATGAGTCACACACATTTCTGAAATTTTTTTCATTCCGTTACGTGCGCGGTCGTAAAAGTGGCGTTACATCACTAATGACATTTGGTTATTGCCATTAGATGCAAACGGTACAAGGCGGTGTCAAATATTTGCTAATGTAAGGATCGGGCTCGCCAACATACTGTTTATACAGCGTTTTTCATAACCTTAATTCGACGCCGGGCGCCAAGGAACCTTTATGCATGAATCGGCCCCAACGCGACGTCTGTTAGTTGTTGACCCCTGTGATGATTGTCATCAATTGATCCCTGTTCTGCATGCTGCCGGATGGGCGGTGGACAGCAGTACGCTCGAGTCGGCGCTCACGCTCAGCTGTGATGTCGGTTTGATTCGCCTGATGCCTGACCATTTCGAGCATCCCGAGATGGTCAAGGAGCTCATTACTCGCACCAATACCCAGTGGATTGCAGTGCTGGCGCCGGATGACCTGCGTCGGGAAAAGATCGGGGATTTCGTCTGCGAGTGGTTTTTCGATTTCCATACCCTGCCGTTCGATGTCGCCCGTATGCAGGTCACACTGGGCCGTGCCTATGGCATGGCCCGGCTGCGGGCGCAGGGAGCGGCGCAGACGTCCAGCAGCGAACACGAGATGCTCGGCGAGAGCAGGCCGATTCGCGAGCTGCGTCGATTGCTCGGGAAGCTGGCACCGACGGAGTCGCCGGTTATGATTCGCGGCGAACGCGGTACGGGTAAAGAGCTGGTCGCCCGCACTCTGCACGCCCAGTCTCAACGGCGTAACAAACCGTTCGTGGCCGTGAACTGCGGTGCCATCGCCGAACACCTGATTCACGCCGAGCTGTTCGGCTATGAGAAGGGCGCCTTCAACGGCGCTCAGGAGCGCAGGATAGGGCGTATTGAAGCTGCAGACGGTGGCACGCTGTTTCTGGATGAAATCGGCGGCCTGCCGCTCGAAGTCCAGGCGCATCTGCTGCGCTTCATACAGGATCGACAGATTGAACGCATCGGCAGCAGTGAGCCGACTCCTGTGGATGTCCGGGTGCTGGCCGCCACCCATGTGGACCTCGAGGCGGCCATTCGCAAGAAGCGTTTTCGTGAGGACCTGTATTACCGACTCAATGTCCTGCAGGTCGGCACGGCTCCGCTGCGTGAGCGACATGGCGATCTGGCGATGCTGGCCAATCATTTTGCGCATTTTTACAGCCATGAAACCGGCAGGCGCGCCCGCAATTTCAGTCAGGATGCGCTGATTGCCATGGGCAAGCATGACTGGCCGGGCAACGTGCGCGAACTGGCCAACCGGGTGCGACGTGGTCTGGTACTGGCCGAAGGTCGGCAGATCGAGGCCGCAGATCTGGGGCTTCTGGGCGAGGAAGACATTGTCAGTAGCATGGGAACGCTGGATGACTACAAGTCTCGGGCTGAGCGGCAGGCTCTGTGTGATGTGTTGACCCGCCACAGCGACAACCTCAGTGTGGCAGCCAAGGTGTTAGGGATTTCGCGTCCGACCTTCTATCGTTTGCTGCACAAGCATCAGATCCGGTGAGGTCGCGAGCAATCGGCTGACGGCCGCCATGGCCTGGTCATGGCGTTGCTGCCAGTCGCCTTCTATCACTTGAAAGCGTTGCGCATGCTGATCGAGCCATTGCCGGCTGGCACTGAAAAACGCCTGACGCTCTGTCAGTTCCGGCTGGCAGCGTTGTCCGTCACCGATCCACTCGACGCCCTCGGGGGACAGCAGCAGGTGCAGGTCATAGTGCCTTTTGAGCAACTGTTGTTCGATCCACTGCGGACAATCTGCGAACAGGGTGCGGCTCCAGAGCATGTTGCTCAGCAAATGCGTGTCGAGAATCAACAGTGCAGGCCTTGTCGCGCGAGCGGCGTCTTCCCGGTCGAGCTGACCCTGAGCGATGGCATCAATATCGTCATAGACCGTGTCACGACCCTGCTCGTCGATGAAGTGACGCACGTATTCATCAACCAGAACACCGCCAAAGCGCTTGCGAATCGCCGCGCAGAGCCAGCTCTTGCCGCTGGACTCCGGGCCGGTCAGCACCAGAACTTTCATCGGGCCAGCGCCAGGTCGTTACGCCACTCTCGCCAGCCCTGAATGGCCAGCAGCGTGAACAGTCCGTAGAGCGCTGCAGTCAGGTACAGATCCTTGTAGATGAACAGGCCGACGAAAATGACGTCCAGCACGATCCACAGTGGCCAGCACTGCACGCGCTTTTGTGCCATCCAGACCTGCGCCACCAAGCTGAAGCCGGTAAGCGCCGCGTCCAGCCAGGGTTGCGCGGCATCAGTGAAGTGAGCCATGCCGGCCCCCAGCGCCAGACTGATGACGACGCCAATGGCCAGGCCGATTGCAACCGAACCGCCGCGCAGCACCGAGACCGCACGCACCGGCAGACCGCTGCCGTGACGGGTCCATTGCAGCCAGCCGTAGACCTGCAATCCGGCGTAGATCGCCTGCAACAGCATGTCCGAATAGAGTTTTACGTCGTAGAAAATCCAGATGTAGATCACCACCATGACCAGGCCGATCGGCCAGCACCACGGGTTTTGCTTGACCGTCAGCCAGACCGCGATCACGCCGATGGCGGCAGCAAAAAGTTCAAGCCCGGACATGGCGGCTCCTTGGTAGCGGGTAGGCGGGGCCGGCGATTGTAAGCGGTTCCAGGCGCACCGTGCAGGTTCTGATGGCAAGCCCATGCTATCAGCAGGCTTTACGCTGAAAGGTCTGCTAGCATTCTGCGTTTTTGCGGCGCTTCTTCAAGCTTCGTTCAGCTTTGCAGCGGCATAGTGGCAGGCTTTTTTCATACGACAATACAAACCAGCGAGCCTCGGGTATCGCTGTATGGGGGAATGATGGATCTTTGGACCGCTGCTCAGGCGTTGATATTGGGCGTTGTAGAGGGGCTGACGGAGTTTTTGCCGATTTCGAGCACGGGTCACCAGATCATTGTCGCGGACTTGATCGACTTCGGCGGTGACCGCGCGGCGGCGTTCAATATCATCATTCAGTTGGGCGCCATTCTGGCGGTGGTCTGGGAGTTCCGGCGCAAGATTCTGGATGTGGTCGTGGGCTTGCCCAAAGAGCAGCAGGCGCAACGTTTCACGATCAACCTGCTCATCGCGTTCATGCCAGCGGTGATTCTGGGCGTGATCTTTGCCGACCTGATTCACCACTATCTGTTCAACCCTGTCACCGTGGCGACCGCGCTGGTCATTGGTGGCGTAATCATGCTGTGGGCCGAGCGACGCGAGCATGTGGTCCACGCCGAGACCGTCGACGACATGAAATGGACCGACGCGCTGAAAGTCGGCCTGGTGCAGTGCCTGGCGATGATCCCCGGCACGTCGCGTTCCGGCTCGACCATCATCGGCGGCCTGCTGTTCGGTCTATCGCGCAAGGCAGCCACCGAGTTTTCGTTCTTTCTGGCCATGCCGACCATGGTGGGCGCTGCGGTTTACTCGGGCTACAAGTACCGTGACATGTTTCGTCCAGACGACGTTGCGGTCTTCGCCATCGGCTTCATTACCTCGTTCATTTTCGCCATGATCGCGGTGCGCGGTCTGCTCAAGTTCATCGCCACCCACAGCTATGCCGTGTTTGCCTGGTATCGCATTGCGTTCGGTCTGTTGATTCTGGCGACCTGGCAGTTTGGCTGGATCGACTGGGCGGCCGCCAAGGCATGACGTCGGCTCGTGAGGCCAGGCCGTCTGCCCGGCAGCGTAAGGCGCCGGTTCAGGCATTGCGCCTCAAACTGATGATCCTGTTGCTGCTATGTGCGTTGCCGGTCTATGGGGCGGCAATGCTGTGGATCAGGCAAGGTCTGCTGATTCCGGCGCTCATGATCACAGTGATGAGCCTGCTGGCGTTCGTGCTGTATCGGCATGACAAGTTGCAGGCCGGCAAAGGCGGGCAGCGCACCCCTGAAAACGTGCTGCATGCCACCGAACTGCTGGGAGGCTGGCCGGGCGCGTTGCTGGCGCAGCAGGTCTTTCGGCACAAGACCCGCAAGGTGTCCTTTCAGGTTGTGTTCTGGCTGATCGTGCTGGTTCATCAGGCATTGTGGATCGACTGGCTGTTTCTGGGCCGTCGACTCTGGCACTGGGTGCCGCTGCCCTTATAGTTTCAGCGCAATCTGCTGCCGCTTGGGCAGCTTGCCGACTACCAGTTGATGCGAACGTGTCAGCAGATCTCGAATTTCATCGTCGCTCAGGGCGTGGGGTTCCGGAATGCTGATCCAGTGCGCACGGGCGAGGTACGGGGCAGGGCGGATGCCCGGACGATCCACATAGCCGAGAAACAGATCAGGATGAACCTTGAACGACAAGCCCTGGCCGACGAGGTCCATGACTGCGAACATCTTGTTGCCCGCAATGGAAAACACCCGTATCCCGCCCCATTTGTAGTCTTCCCGCGCACCGGGCAAGTCCAGGCAGAAAGTGGCGATGTCTTCGGTTCGCATGGTGCGCTCCTTGCCATGTGTGGCGACCAGTAAGGTGTTCGATAGTCGCACGGATATTCGATCAACGGATTGTATGACGTCCCGACACTCATTAGTGTTCAGGTTTCGCTTTCTCTGGAGCTTCGAATGTCTGCCGTGCAACTCGCCGATGGCCCGTTGAATTATCTGCTTGAAGGCCCGCAGGATGCGCCCGTGCTGGTGCTGTCCAACTCGCTGGGCACCGACCTGCACATGTGGGACAACCAGATTTCGGCACTGACCGAACACTTTCGTGTGCTGCGTTACGACACGCGCGGCCATGGGCAGTCGCTGGTCAGCGAGGGCCCTTACAGCATCGAACTCAATGGCCGGGATGTGCTGGCGTTGCTGGACGCGCTGAATCTGGACAAGGTGTTCTTCTGTGGCCTGTCCATGGGAGGGCTGATCGGCCAGTGGCTGGCAATCCATGCCCCTGAGCGCCTGCAACGCGTTGTGCTGTGCAACACCGCGGCAAAGATCGGAAAACCGGATGTCTGGAACCCGCGCATCGAGACGGTGCTGCGTGACGGTCAGTCGGCCATGATTGCGTTGCGTGACGCCTCGATTGCCCGCTGGTTCACGCCGTCCTTTGCGAAAGCCGAGCCAGCGACGGTCGAGACCATCGTCGGCATGCTGGCACAGACCTCACCTCAGGGTTACGCGGCCAACTGCGCTGCGGTGCGTGATGCGGATTATCGCGAGCAGATCGCCTCGATCAAGCTGCCGGTTCTGGTGGTCTGCGGTACAGAAGACGCCGTGACCACGCCAGCAGACGGTCGCTTCATGCTCGAACGTATCGCGGGTGCGCAGATGATCGAGCTTGCGGCCGCTCACCTGTCGAGTGTCGAGGCGGGTGATGCATTTACCCGGCCGGTACTGGCGTTTTTGACGGCTGATCGGTAAGCACTGCGCCGCACATAAGCTCTGATTGAGCGGCAGGCCTCAGCGCGTCTTTGACATGGCGCTTGCTCGCAGCACACACCTGACGGTGTGAGGCGGCCTGCCGACGATGCAGTCGTAGTTTGTGGGTCGCTTGGTAAGAACGAGTTGGTTCGCGAAAGGGCAGCGAAAGCCACGCAAATTTGAGGTACCGGCTCACCCGCTGCCATACTCGCGCCCCTGAGCGCGCGAGGTGTCCTGTGTTCGATCTCAATGATCTGTTTTATTTTGTCCAGGTGGTCGAGTGCCGGGGATTTGCGCCTGCCGGGCGCAAGCTGGGTATTCCCAAGTCCAAGCTCAGCCGCCGCATTGCGGGTCTTGAAGAGCGACTCGGCGTCAGGCTGATCCAGCGCTCCACGCGCAAGTTCGCTGTGACCGAAAGCGGGCGTGATTACTACGGGCATTGCGTTGCGATGCTGGTCGAGGCCGAGGCGGCGGAAGAGGCCATTCAGCGTTCCAGATCCGAACCCCAAGGGCGCATTTCCCTCAGCTGTCCACCTGCCATGGGCGCGATGGGTATCAACGAGACCGTGGCCCGTTTCATGGCCGCACACCCCAAGGTTCAGGTGTATATCGAGAGCACCAATCGCCGCGTCGATCCACTGTCCGAGAACATCGACATCGCACTGCGAGTGCGATTTCCACCTCTGGAAGACGAAGGGCTGGTGGTCAAGACGCTCGGCTACAGCGCCCAGCGGCTGGTGGCTCATCCTGATCTGGCCGCACAGCTTGGCACCGATGCCTCGTTCGAAGATCTGGCAAATCTGCCCACTCTGGACCTGATCTCGGCGTCCTCGAACCACCGCTGGCTGCTGGAAAGCGGGACGGGGCAATATGTGGAAGTGCGTCACACGCCACGGCTGGTCTGCTCGGACCTCGATGCCATTCTGCAAGGCGCGCTGCAGGGTGTGGGCGTGGCGCAGCTGCCCGAAATACTGGTTCGAAGTGCTCTTCAACAGGGGCGCCTCGTTGAGCTGTTCAATGCCCATCGCCCCAAATGCGGCGTGATTCATGCGGCGTTTGCATCCCGGCGCGGGCTGCTTCCCGCCATCAGAGCGATGCTGGATGCGTTCGAAACCTCATTCAAGGAGCTGACTCATAACCCTGAGTCCATCTATAGTTCTATCAGTAGAACGAACAATCGCATTCAGGGCGACTAATCACGCATTAGGAACAGCGATAGGATGCTCCCCACTTGATCGCCCAATGACGATATGACTCGGGAAGCCCTTATGAACATTCTGCACATCGATTCCAGCATTCTTGGTGACCACTCCGCTTCGCGTCAGCTCAGCCGTAGCGTTGTCGAAGCCTACAAAGCCGCACACGCTGACAGCGCTGTGACCTATCGTGACCTGGCCAGCGAAGCGCTGAGTCACTTTTCGCCAGCGACCCTCGCCGCCGCAGGCACGCCGGTCGAAGGCCGCGACGCTGCCCAGCAACAGGAAGTCGCGACCAACGAAGCCACCTTGCAGCAGTTTCTGGATTCGGATGTAGTTGTCATCGGTGCACCCATGTACAACTTCACCATTCCTACGCAGTTGAAAGCCTGGATCGACCGCATCGCAGTCGCGGGCAGAACCTTCCGTTACACCGAAGCCGGCCCTGAAGGCCTGTGCGGCGACAAGAAGGTCATCATTGTTTCCACGTCTGGCGGCATGCACTCCGGGCAGCCGAGCAGCGTGGGTCATGAGGATTACCTCAAGCTGATGTTCGCGTTCATCGGCGTGACTGATCTTCAGTTCGTCCGCGCCGAAGGCCTGGCTTACGGTGAGGAACCTCGTGCCAACGCGCTGACCGCTGCGCAGCAGCACATCGAGCAGACGCTGTTCGCGGCCTGACAGGGCCCTGTTTCGATCAAGCTCCACCGCCCGCGCGTTGCGCAGGGTCGTGGAGCTTTTTAATGCCTGCGGTTCAGTGATGAATTGACAGCTTTCTTACAGGTAGCCAGGCGCTGGCGGCAGTACACTGCACGCCTGAGCGCTGCTTCGGGCCGATTTTTGTGCGGTGGTTGGCAGTTGCAAAAAACAGCGAAGATAGATGGCCCGGCTTATGCACTATTTCTGCAATAGGCACTCTCATTTGCTGTGAGAGCGGGGCGCTGGAGCATGAAGCTCGACACAAGCGCATGAATGGACTGTCCGGCACATGCCGGGACTTACAAAGGTTGGGCCTTGCCATGGTATGTCTTTGTGCAGTGATGCTGGTTTGTCTGCTCGATAGCCTGATTTCGGTGCACGTGCAGGCCGATGATTTCGTCACGGATAACGTGCTGCCAGACAGCGAATGGAGTGCCGGCTACCATGAGCTGAGTTTTATCGATCCGCTGGATTCCCAGCCGATGCAGGCCATCGCCTTTTATCCCTCCACTGATCCCGAGCAGGTCAGCGATGTGCAGGGCTATCGGGTCGAAGCGGGTGAAGACGCAGCCATCGCGCTGGGACGTTTTCCTTTGCTGATGCTGTCTCACGGCAATACCGGCACGCCACTCGCGCTGCACGATCTGGCGACTTCGCTCGCCCGTCGGGGCTTCGTCGTTGTGGCGGTCGTCCATCCTGGCGACAACTATCGCGATCACAGCCGCCTTGGCAGCCTGAGCAACCTGTACGGCAGACCTCTGCAGATTTCAGAAGCCATCAGCGCCGCGCTGACGGACCCCATGCTTGCGCCTTACCTCAGCGCGCGTCAGGTGGGTGTGATCGGCTATTCGGCTGGCGGAGAGACCGCCCTCATCCTGGCAGGCGCACAACCTGACCTGAAGCGCCTGCAGCAGTACTGCGTCGAGCGACCTTCCGACCGCGACGCCTGCAAGACTCAGGGCCAGCTGGTGGCAGACCGTGAAGACCTGCACCCACAGGCTGATCAACGGGTTGGTGCGTTGATGTTGATGGCGCCGCTCAGCCTGATGTTCGGCAGACAGACGCTGGGCGATGTCCATGTTCCGGTGCTGATGTATGCGGGTGCTGATGACCAGTTGCTGGCGCTGGACAAGAACGCTGAAGCGCTGGCGCGCAAGTTGCCCCAGGCGCCGGACTACAAGCTGCTGGCCGGGGCAGGGCACTTCATATTTATGGCACCCTGCAGCGATGAGCAGCGGGCCAGTATGCCTATGGTGTGCAACGATCGTGAAGGCGTTGACCGGGCCGACATCCATCGCACCCTGAGTGCCGAAGCGGTCAGGTTCTTCACCAGCACGCTGGGCGCGTCCGGTTCCGACAACTCCGGGATGCAGACGGCGAATCATCAATAAACGGCATGGTGGATGCTGCAAGACCGCGACGTGTCAGCCGTCAGGGATTCAATGAGCGCAAGTAATCCCCGAATCCGCCCCGGGCCTTTGAGTCCAGCCGGGTGCTGGTGGTGACCCGCGGGCGACAGCTCCAGGCGATGCGTGCACCGCAGAGTTCCAGCTGACGAACCAGATGCACGTCTTCATGGCACGCCAGTGCGGGGAATCCGCCGGCACGCAGGTAGGCCATCGAACTCACACCGAGGTTGGCACCGTGGATATGTCGATGCCCGTCACGATGCTGATAGAGCGCGTTGTAGGTCGTCTGTGCAGCAACGGAAACACCCTTATCCCAGGCACCCGGTGTCACCGTGCCGCATACTGCATCGGCATCCAGCGCAAGCTGTTCGGCGAGCCAGTCGCTGGCCACGCTGCTGTCTCCGTCGGTACAGGCCAGCCAGCGGGCACCTCTGTCAAGCAGAAAGGCTGCGCCCTGCGCACGAGCCTGGCCTACGTTGCGCGCCTGAATGTCGAGTGTCATGACGCCATAGAGCCGTGCGATCTCCGCCGAGTGATCAGTGCAACTGTCGAGTACTACCAGAACTTCGACCTTTTCCCCGTTCAGGGCTGGATGCGCTGCGGCCATCAGGACAGTTTCCAGGCACTGATCCAGCAACCGCTCTTCGTTATGTACCGGAATCAGAACGCCGATCATCCCAGAACTCCTTTTCAGCCACAGAGGTTCCATCACGTCCCCAAAGGTCCAACAGGAAGTCCTGTTCGTGATGAGTGAAAAGCCGGTGCATCGAGAGCCGCTCGTTCAACACGTCATGGACACGCTGTGCACTCAACGGACAATCGTCTATGTGAGGTCGCCAGTGGCAGGCGAGAATCTGGCCGTCCGGCGTAAGCGCTTCCAGCGCGCAGTCTATCCAGCGGTGCAGATCATTGAGGTCCAGGTAGTACCCCAGTTCGCTGAGTACGATCAGATCAAACTGGCCTTGTGGCCATTGTTGTGGCAGACGCGCCTGCATCACGCGAACATGGGGGAAATCAGTCAGTCGCTCGCGCGCCAGCTCGACAGCGCGTTGCGATGTGTCGCAACTCAGAAGGGTGTCGCAGCGTGTGGCCAGCTCGGCACTGAGCTCGCCGTTGGCACACCCGGGCTCAAAAATAGCCGAATAGTGTTCCCTGGGCAGTGCGGCCAGGCACAGCGCCCGCTTACGTCGTTCGTACCAGCGCTGCTTGAACGCCCACGGGTCGCTGTCGTTACGGAAAAGCTCGTCGAAATAGCTGTCAGCCACGCTCATGTGAAAACCACTTCAAAAGGCTGCAGCAAGCGCTCCAACACACTGTTCGGCAATACCGGCGATAAACCGATGCCGGGGTCGCCCTGTAACTGGCTGGCAAAGGCATGGGTAGCGTCCCGCTTGCGGGCACTGGTTTGCGGGTCCAGCAACACCTTGCGCGCTCTCTCCCACGGCAGACGCTCGTCTTCGGGGTCAGCCCAATGCCAGGCCCAGATCGGAATTTCATGAAGCTGTGCGCCAGTTGCCATGCAGGCACGGGCGGCGGCCCGGCCAACGGCCTCATGATCCCCGTGCCCATCTTCCGACCAAGTGGCGAACACGACATCAGTGGGGCACAGATGCTGTTCGAGGAGCGCGACCAGACGGTCTTCGTCGCTGGCGACATCGCCATCCTGAAAGCCGCCCCGAATCCATTCCAGACTGTCCAGGGGAATCTCCAGTCGCTCGAGCGCCTCGGCACTTTCCTGAGGCCGGATCGCGCTCAGCCGCTGCACGGGCCATAACGGCGAGCCCGGATGGCTGGCAGTGCCGTCGGTCACCGATATCAGCATCAGCGAGCGCTCCAGTTGCGCCAATTGCCGCATCAAGCCGCCGCAGCCCAGTATTTCATCGTCAGGGTGGGGGGCAATGATGACCGCCCGACAGTTGGGCGGCACCAGCAGGTCAGCAGTGATTGCCGCCAGCGCATTCAGTTTCTTCGAGGCGTTCCAGGCTTCCAGCGGCGTGCCGCGACCGGACTCGTCCTCACTGACCGTAAATCCTTCACTCATGAGCACGAGCCTCTGTGACCAGCGACCAGGTGTCGGTAGCTGGACGATGATTGCGTACCTGTTCGCCAAGTGCGGCGAGGTCCTGTTCGGCATGGCTCTGACGCAGGAACACCGGCAGATCCGCACTCAAACGGGCAAAGTGCGCATCCTTGCAATAAGGTCCGGCACCCAGCGCACGACCTGTGTGCTGTATGACCTGCTCGGCGCACTCTTCGACCACTGCGCGACATCGCCTGGCAAGCAGTTGAGCATCGGCAAGTGGCGCATGATCAATCTCGTCGGCTGCTGCCTGCAACACCCTGGACGCTCCATAAAGCGCTGTGTCCACAGCGCCCAGATGCGCCAGCGCATAGGGGTCGTCACGCTTGCCGGATTGAAGCAGCCGTTGTGCAATCGATCGAGAGGCGCCATACCAGCAGGCCGCGATACCGATGCCGCCTTGCCAGAATCCTGCTCTGTTCAGGTAATCGCCGGGAGAGCCGACGAGGTGCCCGAAGGCCTGCTCGAACAGTACGTCGACACTGCCCGTCGCGCTCATGCCAACGGCACGCCAGCCATCGGTGCCGATCTTCACACCCGGCTGATCCAGCGGCACTGCGACCAATTGCTGGCGCTGCTGCTCGTCCCATACGGTGACGAGTGCATGGCTGAGTACAGCAGCACCCGAGCACCATGCCTTGCGTCCATCGAGTCTCAGCGAATCGCCTGCACCGCTGAGAAGTACCCGGGCCTGAGGCGGCTCGGCCGCCCACATTCCCCAGGTACTGAATTGTTCGGGGGGCGGGGCACCCAGCTCCGCCATGATCGCCATGGCGTCGGTGTGCCCCTCATACAGCTTGCACAACCCCAGATCATGGCCTGCGACGCAGGCCAGCGCCTGCCAGCGCTCAAGCGTCTGACCGCTGGCAGGCAGGGGGATCCAGTCCAGCCCTTCGTTGACCATTGCCTGCAAGCACTCGCCCAGCGCACGCGTATCGGCATAGCCGTGCCTGCGCCAGTCGAGAAACTCACTCAAGGCCTGGGTCATTGTTGATCTTCACGCTTGAGTTCGAACAGCAGCAACGAGCGAGGAGTGACGGTGTATTGCGTACCGAAACTGAATTGCTCCTTGCTGCGTGCATCGTCCTGATTGGTGTCGATCAGGCAGGTGTAGTGCGTGCCTTCCGGCACTTCCGGCAGCGTGAAGTTGACACCGTCATGGTGTGCGTTGACCACCAGCAACAGCGTGGCATCAGCGCCCGGACGACGAATACCGGTTTCCTGTGCGCGGCCATCCATCAACATGCCCAGGCAGCGACCATTGCTGTCGTGCCATTGATCGACGGTCATCTCGTTGCCGTCCGGCGAGAGCCAGGTCACGTCCTTGACGCCGATTTCCTCGTTGTAATCGCCCACCAGGAAGCGGCTGCGACGCAGGATCGGGTAGCTCTGACGCAGCTTGATCACGCGGGTGACAAACTTGAGCAGCGCTTCGCCATCGCCGTCCAGATCCCAGTTCACCCAGCCAATTTCGCTGTCCTGGCAATAGGCGTTGTTATTACCGTGCTGGGTACGGGCAAACTCGTCACCGGCGACAATCATCGGCGTACCCTGAGCGAGCAGCAGGGTGGCGAAGAAGTTACGCATCTGACGCAGGCGCAACGCGTTGATTTCCGGGTCTTCGGTCGGACCCTCGACGCCGTGGTTCCAAGACAGGTTGTTGTTGCTGCCATCCTGATTGTTTTCGTCGTTGGCTTCGTTGTGCTTGTCGTTGTACGACACCAGGTCGTGCAAGGTGAAACCGTCATGCGCAGTGATGAAGTTCACCGACGCCTGAGGACGACGACCGCGCTGATTGAACATGTTGCCAGAGGCCGTCATGCGTGCAGCGAAGTCGGCCAGTTGACCTTCATCGCCTTTCCAGAAAGCACGTACGGTGTCGCGGAACTTGTCGTTCCATTCCATCCAGCCCGGCGGGAAGCCGCCGACCTGATAGCCGCCCGGGCCACAGTCCCACGGCTCGGCAATGAGCTTGACCTGACGCAGGACCGGATCCTGACGGCAGGCGACCAGAAAACTGTGACGCTCGTCGAAGCCATCATGGTAACGGCCCAGAATGGTTGCCAGGTCGAAGCGGAAACCGTCGACGTGCATTTCCGAAGCCCAGTAACGCAGGGAGTCGGTAACCATCTGAAGGACGCACGGGTGGCTCAGATCCAGCGTGTTGCCGGTGCCCGAATCATTGATGTAATAACGCTTGTCGTCCGGCATCAGACGATAGTACGAGGCGTTGTCGATACCGCGCATGGACAGGGTAGGGCCCAGCTCGTTGCCTTCAGCGGTATGGTTGTAGACCACATCCAGAATCACCTCGAGCCCGGCATGGTGCATGTGCGCAACCATTTCCTTGAACTCGGCAATTTTGCCGTGCGCCAGATAGCGCGGGTCGGGGGCAAAGAACGCGATGCTGTTGTAGCCCCAATAGTTGGTCATGCCCTTTTGCAGCAAGTGCTGATCATTGACGAACGCATGGATCGGCAATAGCTCGACAGAGGTTACGCCCAGCTTGCGGATGTGATCGACGACGTCGGCTGATCCCAGACCTGCAAACGTACCGCGCAGCTCTTCCGGCACCGAAGGATGACGCATGGTGAAACCGCGCACGTGGGTCTCGTAGACAATGGTTTTGTCCCACGGGATGCCGACGCGCTGATCACGGCCCCAGGTGTACGCCGGGTCGATAACCTTGCTTTTTGGTACAAATGGCGCGCTGTCGCGCTCGTCGAAGCTCAGGTCGCCGTCGGGGTGACCAATGGTGTAGCCAAACAGGGCTTCCGACCATTTCAGCTCGCCTACCAATTGCTTGGCGTACGGGTCGATCAACAGCTTGTTGTGGTTGAAGCGATGGCCATTCTGCGGGTCATACGGTCCGTATACGCGGTAGCCGTAGATCAGGCCCGGATGAGCATCCGGCAGATAGCCGTGGTAAATCTCGTCGGTGTATTCCGGGAGCTCGATGCGTTCCAGTTCCACTTCACCCGACGCGTCGAACAGGCACAGCTCGACCTTGGTAGCATTGGCCGAGAAGATCGCGAAGTTGACGCCCAGGCCGTCCCAGCTGGCACCCAGTGGGAAGGGAAGTCCTTCACGGATACGTGACGGGGTACTGGCAGGGTTTTCTGGTGTGGCCGAACTTTCATCTGCCGCTGTGGTGGACTTCGTATTCATGGTGCCTTCCTGACGTCGAATGATTTTCTAAGCGGCCGAAACCGTTATCGAAGCCGAGCGGGCTTCAACACTGAAGTTAAAGTTTGGGGTTACCGCAGGTCTCAAGATGAACTCAATGAGACCTGCGACAATGGACTTGCGAGAAGACAGAAGAGTTTCAAGTATTCGATGGCTTGCGCGGTTTCTTCGGTGCAGGCTTGGCCGGCGCATCGCCTGAAGCGGCCGCAGGTGCCGGTTTTGGCTTGGCCGGAGCTTTTGGTTTGGGCGCCGCTGCCGGCTTGGACGCTGCCGGTTTGGCAGCAGGCTTGGCGTCTGGCGCTGCCTTGGCTACCGGTTTGGCAGAGCCCTTGGCAGGGGCCTTGGCGCTGTCAACTTCCGGCAGCTTGGGCTTGCTGGATTTGCGCGCAGAGGTTTTGTCCGGAGCCAGAGCTTCGGCTTCCGCCAGCTTGCGCGCCATTTCCCAATGGCGTGCGTCATGGCCGGAAGGCTTACCTTCGGACTCCCAGATCTGATAGGCAAATTCACGGATTCTTTTTTCGTCGGCACTCATCTCGACACTCCCAGGTATTACATAGTTTGAATAAGCAAATTGACGGAAAACTCTTCAAGCGCTGCGCTGAGCGGTATTTCCCCGTCACTCATCACGACGACGTCGGAAAAGAGGCCTTTCCACTTCTGATCTGAATCTGCAAACGGCACGGTAATACGTGTGTCACCCCAGTGAGCAGCATTAATGAATGGAACCTGCGCAGTGCCCAATAGTTCACTGGATATGCGCGGCACCACCACGATTGCTCGCTCGTTCGCGGTAATCCGTGCGAACGCCAGTACCTTATCGGCATGAATGCCTTTCACTTCCAGCGGCTGATAATCGCCTTCACTGAACAGCGTCGGGTGCGTGGCACGCACGTTGAGCGCCGCTGCAATCAGTGCCTGTTTGATCCGGCCGTCATGCCAGTGAGTCAAGAGCTCGGGTGCGCTGACATTCTCTGTCAGAGCCTGTTGCCGAGCAGCGTAGTCCACTGGCCTGCGGTTGTCCGGGTCGACCAGACTGAAATCCCAGAACTCCGTGCCCTGATACAGATCGGGCACACCGGGCACTGTCAAGCGTAGCAAGGTTTGCGCCAGACTATTGAGCGCGCCCGCGTTGGCGATGCGATTGGCGGTGGCGCTCAGTGACTGGCGCAGTGCGAGCGCTTCGGGGGCCAGCAGCACGCGTTGCAGAAACTCTCGGCATGCCGTCTCGTAAGGCTGGTTCGGCGCACTCCAACTGCTCTGCAGTTTGGCTTCGCGCAGGGCTTTTTCCTGCCATTGCACCATGCGCTTTGCATAGTCTTCATGGGCTTGTTCGCCTTCCAGATCCAAAGGCCAGCTTCCCAGCAACGCCTGGTAGAGCATCAGCTCATCACCTGCGCTGATCACAGGCTCTTCACCTTTGAGCGGCACCGCCAGCTGGCGCCAGCGCTCTACCTGCTCCGCGTACCAGTCAGCGCACTCGCTGAGGACCGCCAGGCGTGTGCGGGTGTCTTCGCCGCGCTTGTGATCGTGCGTAGCGGTCGCCAGCAGATTGTCCGGGAACGTCTCGATGCGCTGGATGCAGGCCTGGTGAAAGTCTTCAATCGGCGCACTGAAATGTTGCGGGTGGAAGCCCACATCGTTGCGCGACAGCAGCACGGCCGAACGATAGAACGAGGTGTCTTCCACCGATTTTGCCGCCACAGGAGAGGTCAACTGCTGGAAACGCACGCACGCATTCTTGTACAGCTTGCGCAGATGGCCGCGTGGCAGTTTTCTCCATGATTCGCCGCCCAGCCAGCGCGCGAGGTAATCCAGCACCGGCCAGTCACCCTCGTTCAGCGTCGAGCGAGCACCTTCCATGGCCTGCTGGAAGAATCTTTCATCTTCTGTCGAACGGCCGCAGACGGTGATATAGGTGCGGTACACCGGGAAGTTCACGATCAAGGCCAGCAGCGCACGGCGAATCGCACCCAGCGTCAGGTCACGGCTCATCAGGTCGCTGCGCGCCACCTGCAGCAGCGACTGCGCAACGTTTTCGAAATCGCCCGCCAGCGTACCGTGCAGGACCAGATCTCGCGCCACCAGTACTTCCTCGTCGAAGTTGGCGGTACGTTCACTCAGTCGGCTCCACAGCGCGCCCAACGGGGCTTCACCCTTGGGGTCGTGTTGCAGCAGCGATACCTGGTTCATGAATTCGTAGCCGGTGGTGCCGTCCACGCTCCAGTCTTCGCGCAACGGTTCGTCAGGACCGAGAATCTTTTCAACGAAAATCGGCAGGTGATTCAATTTGGCTTCTGCCGGTCGCTGGCTCAATAGCCTCTGGACGCGGCGATGCAGTTTGCGTCCGTAACCGCGCGGGTTGGCCAGGCCGTCGATGTGGTCGATGCGCAAGCCGTCTATAAGGCCGTCAGCGATCAGCTGGAAGATCTTGCCGTGAGTGGCTTCGAACACATTCGGACGCTCGACGCGCAAGCCGCCCAGTTCGTTGATGTCGAAGAAACGACGCCAGTTGATATCGTCACCAGCGGTGCGCCAGCTCGCCAGACGATAGTACTGACGCTCCAGCAGTTGGTGAAGGCAGTCAAAACCCTCAGGCTGACTGGAGTCGAATCGGGTAATGACCTGTTCGATGGCCTTGAGTACCTGCGCGTCGTTCGCCAGTTCGGCGAGTTCGGCCTTGGCCTGACGCGCGCGCTCGTACGCTTGTGGATACTGGTTCAGCGCTGCGAAACGTTCACCCAGTTCCTTGAGTTTCGGGTGGTCGGCGTTCTGCAGCAGCGAGTCGTAGGTGGTCGGGCAGATCGGAAAGTGGTGCTGGTAATGCTCGATATGAAAGGCACCGCGCTGCGCGTCGAAGCGCAGTGGAATTTCGCCTGCCTGCAATACGGTGCCGTAATCGCTGCTCAGGAAAGGCAGCAGTAATTGACCGGCCAGTAGCGGATCCGGCGAATTCCACTGGATGTCGAAGAAGTCGGCATATGGACTGCGACGTCCCCATTCAAGCAGATCGAGCCACCATGGATTATCTGCACCACCCACTGCCATATGGTTGGAAACGATGTCCAGGATCATCCCCATGCCATGCTCACGCAGCTTCGCCACCAGACGGAGCAGGGCAGGTTCGCCACCCAGTTCCGGGTTGATGATGGTCGGATCCACCACGTCGTAACCGTGCATGGAACCTGCGCGTGCCTTCAGAATCGGCGAGGCATACAGGTGACTGATGCCCAGGCTGGCGAAGTACGGCACCAGTGGCACGGCATCATCCAGCGTGAAGTCTTTATGAAACTGCAGACGTTGTGTAGCTCTCAACGGTTGTAGAAGACGGTTCATTGGTCACGCTCCGCAGCTTGCAGCCGGGATTGGGACAGCAATTCCAGTCGTCGAGCAGCATCTTCATTATCAAGGAGTGAGGCTGCATCGCCGGGTAGACGTCTGCGCCAGTTGGGGTGGCTGTCGATGGTGCCGGGCAGGTTGGCCTGTTCCTGAACACCCAGTGCGTCCTCGACGGGCAGCAGCACCAGCGGCGCACGGGTGTGGCCCAGGTATCGAATGCTGGCATCAATGATCTGTACCGGGTCTTCCGTGTTCTCATCCAGACCGTCGTTGCTCTGGCTCAAGGCCCGACGCAAAGCGTCGTACTCGCGGGCGCGTTCTTCACGCCAGTGCTGCTCGCTTTGTGCGTCCACATGACCCAGTCGCGCGTTCCATTCGATGTCCAGCTCGCTGAGCCAGCCGGCCAGCGTCGGTAGATCGTGGGTGCTGGTGGTTGCCAGCGCCTCGTCGGACCAATCCAGAATCGGTTTGAAAGAACCGTTGTTCTGCTCGAACAACAGTACGCGCATGCCCAACATCTCGCGGGCGCTGAGTTTTTCACTGAGGCCTTCAGGCACAGTGCCAAGGTCTTCACCCAGTACGATGGCTTCATGACGCAGCGACTCCAGGCTCAGCAGTCGCAGCATGTCGTCCAGCGGAAAGTTCAGGTAAGCACCTTCGCTGGGCGGCGAGCCCAGCGGGATCACCCAAAGGCGTTGCAGGCCCATCACATGGTCAATGCGCAGGCCGCCCGCATGGGCAAAATTGGCGCGCAGCATTTCGATGAAGGCGCGGAAGCCATTGCGCTTCAGGCCGTCGGGAGAAAACGCGGAAATGCCCCAGCTCTGCCCTGCGCGATTCAGGATGTCAGGCGGAGCACCAACGGTCAGGGCCGATAACAATTCGTCCTGACGGCTCCATGCCTGGCTGCCGCCACCATCGGCACCGACGGCCAGGTCGGCGATCAGACCAACACGCATGCCGCTGCTGCGTGCCGCAACCTGAGCGCGTTCGAGACCGCGTGCGATCAACCACTGGGTAAAGGCGTGAAAACTGATCTGGGGGCCATGTTCAGTTGCGAACGATGACACTGCCGGGTTGCGAGGATCTTTCAGCTCATCGGGCCAATCATGCCAATTGTCGCTGATATTCATGCGCGGACATTCGGCGCGTAAAGCTTCGAATCGGCAGTGGTTTTCAAGTGCTTCACCACCGCTGTGACGGAAACTGTTGAAGTCCTCATACAGAGGGTGCGAACTGGCGCTGAATGCGTTGTACAAGGCATGCAGAGCCTTCCATTTGGCGGCAGCGGCAGCGGGCCAGTCGATCAGCGGGAGAGCCTCGAGGCGTTTCAGCTCATCGGCAACGCCGGCATCTTCGATGGCTTGACGCCACGCTCGTTCGCCCAGAATGGCACCGGGCGAGGCGTACAGGCTGTTGAGAAAGAGTCGGCTGGAAGGCGAGTAAGGGCTGTAGCGGTGCGGGTCGCTGGCGAACATGGCGTGAATCGGACTGATCGCCAGTGCGTCAGCACCACGTTCGCCGGCTGCACGGACCAGCGATTCAAGTGCCTGCGTATCGCCAAAACCACCGTCACCTTCGCGCCGCAGCCCGTAAAGCTGAACCGTCAGGCCCCACGCCCGTGGTTTGCGCGTGTCGGTGGCCATGGCCATGCTGAAGCAGGTTTCCGGGGCGACCGCGATGGTCAACTGTTGCCCGGCAATATCCAGTTGCTGATACCCGGGCGGTGCGAGCGCAGGCAGCTCGGCATGGGCAGTCAGCCTGGCATCCAGTGACGAGCCGTCTTCCAGATGCAGGGTAAAAGGCGTCTCAGGCTTGAACCAGGCCGACAGATCCAGCTTGCAGTCTTGATCGACAGTCAACAGCGGCGGTGCGCCTGCACTCTCGCGGGCGGCCTGCAAGCGCTGCAGGCTGGCATCAATGGCCTCGCTGCCGTCGGCCGGGTAGCCCAACGCCTCGAGAACCTTGCGCAAGACATCGTGGCTGACAGTCTGCGGACGAGCGTTGGCATCGACCCAGTGCACCGACAGGCCTGCTTCGGTGGCAAGCCTTTCCAATTGCTCATTGCTCATCCCGTTCCTCCAGAACATCACGGCCTGTCAGGCTGACAATTGCCGTGTATGGATTGAGGATGCCTTGGTGTGAAAGTTCGGACGATTTTGGCAAGGTGGAGAAAATCACCCTCGCACCTTCCTGTTGCGAAGCAGTGACAGCGTGCTCGCTCAGGTTCAGGTCAATGCGCAGCACACTGCCGTCGCCCATGCGCCAGCGCGCACTGACGGCCCCATCCCCCAGAATGTCGGTGCCCAGTGCCTGAGCGCCGGGCAGGCGCGGGATGATTTCCTGCTTACGCAGCACCAGCAATTGCTTATAAAGCTCTAGCCAGTTGCGGTGATCCAGCCCTGCATCCGTTTCCAGATTCAGCGCTGCGAAAGCCGGGCGGGAAGCTTCGAAAGTCTTCGGATCATTAGGGTCGGGGATGTGCTCGCGACGCTCTGGATCGGCGAACGCGGCGAAATCGGCGAATTCATTGCGTCGACCTTCGCGTACAAGATCAGCCAATTCGCCATGGTGACTGGTAAAGAACAGGAACGGGTCGCTGGCTGCCCATTCATCGCCCATGAACATCAATGGAATCATCGGCGAAAGCAGCAGCAGGGCGGTGGCCGCCTTGAGTGCCGGTGCAGTGCAGAGCTGCGGCAGGCGTTCACCAAGTGCGCGGTTGCCGATCTGGTCATGGTTCTGCAGAAACAGAACGAAAGCGCTGGGCGGCAGATGACCGCTGGGCTCACCGCGAGTGTGGCCGTGCCGGGTCTGTTCGCCCTGATACACGAAGCCTTCGCTCAACAGACGGGCCAGCTTCTGTGTCGGCTCCTGCGCGAAGTCCGAATAGTAGGCGTCAGTTTCGCCGGTCAACAGTACATGCAGCGTGTTATGCCCATCGTCATCCCATTGGGCGTCAAAACCTTTGTCGGCGAGCAGGCTGGCCTGGTTGAATTCGTTCTCCAGATTCAGCCATACGTGTCGGTCTGGTTCGATCTGTTCACGCACCCGCTCGGCGAATTCCGGCAGAAACGTTTCGTCACGGATGGCGTGGACAGCGTCCATGCGCAGGCCGTCAAAACGGTATTCGAGCAGCCACATCAGCGCGTTGTCGACGAAGTAATCGCGTACTTGCGGACGCCGGAAGTCAATGGCGTCGCCCCATGGCGTATGCAGGTCGCTGCGGAAAAACTCTTTGGCGTAACTGCCCAGATAGTTGCCGTCCGGACCGAAGTGGTTGTAAACGACGTCCAGAATGACCGCCAGCCCATATCCATGCGCGGTGTCGATCAGATGCTTGAGCTGTTCGGGCGTGCCGTAGGAGGACTGCGGTGCATAAGGCAGCACCCCGTCGTAACCCCAGTTGCGGTCGCCTGGAAATTGCGCGAGGGGCATCAGTTCGATGGCGGTGACACCCAGATCGGCCAGATGCTGCAGATGCTTTTCTACACCTGCATAACCCCCCAGCGTGCCCACATGCAGCTCATAAATGACTGCCTCATGCCAGGGACGGCCTTTCCAGTCGGTGTTTTTCCACTGATAGGCACACGGGTCGACGACGACGCTGTGTGAGTGAACATCGTCGGCCTGGGCGCGGGAGGCGGGGTCAGGGACCTTGAGCTCCCCATTGATATTGAATTGGTAACGGGCGCCCGCCTTGCAGCGGGCCTCCAGAGCGAACCAGCCTTCAGGCTGAGGGAGCATGGTCAGTGATTGACCATCCTCCAGTTCAAGGGTGACGTTGTCGGCATCCGGTGCCCAGAGGGCAAACCGGGTGAGTTCGGGGTTTACCAAAACGGCGCCGTGGCGCCAGCTGTCTTCTGTGCGCAGAGGCATCCATTAACCCCTTTTTCCTTAATAGTGAATTGAAGCGCCCGCATTTTTCTTCAACAGATCGCGATACAGTTCTGCGTAGGGCTCTACCGCCTGATGCCAGTTGAACGGAGCGGCCATGGCGCGGCAGCGCATGGCATTGAGTAACTCTGGGTGAGCGAAAACCTGAAACGCACGGTTCAGGGCTTCGGCGTAGCTTGCCACGGTCGACTCGTTGAACAGAAAACCTGTCACACCGTCTTCAATAGTGTCGGCCAGACCACCTGTGTTGCGCGCCACTGGCAGCGAACCGAAGCGCTGAGCGTACATCTGGCTCAGGCCGCACGGCTCGTACCGGGAGGGCATGAGCAGAAAGTCACTGCCTGCAAACATGCGTCGGGCATCGGTTTCATTGAAGCCGATGCGCACGCCGATGCGCCCGGGGAAACGGGTCGCAAGCGCACGCATGGCGTCTTCTTCTTCAGGTTCACCGCGACCGATAATTGCAATCTGGCCACCGTTGTTGACGATGTGCTCGGCAACACCAATCGTCAGGTCCAGACCTTTCTGGTAGACCAGACGTGAGACCACCGCGAACAGCGGGCCGGTGGACGCGTCCAGGCCGAACAGTTCTCGAACGTAATCAGCGTTGATTTCCTTGCGCAGCCACTCGTTGGGTGCAAAGTGGCAGATCAGGTGCTCATCGGTGGCGGCGTCCCAACTGGCGTCGATCCCATTGGGAATACCGCTGAGCTGACCCTTGTCGGCCTTGCTCTGCAGAAAGCCTTCCAGTCCGCAGCCGAATTCTGGTGTAGTGATTTCCTTGGCGTAGGTCGCGCTCACGGTCGTGATGTGATTCGCGTACGCCATGCCAGCTTTGATGAACGACAGCTTGCCGTAGAACTCCATGCCTTCAGCCTGCAGTGCTTCGTCAGGAATACCGAGTTCACGGCTCGAACCTGTGCTCACAGTGCCCTGATAGGCAAGGTTGTGGATGGTGAAGATGCTGGGCGTGGTCTGACCGCGCCATTTCATGTAAGCGGGGGCGAGTCCAGCCGGCCAGTCATGGGCGTGAACCAGTTCGGGGCACCATTGGGTCTTCACTGCGCCTGCCGCGAAGTCGGCGGCGGCGAGGCCAAGGCGTGCAAAACGAATGTGGTTGTCGGACCAGTCCCGGCCATGGCGGTCGGCGTAAGGTGTGCCTTCGCGCTCGTAAAGTTCAGGGCAGATCAGCACATAAATGACGAGGCCGTCTTTCATGTCCATACGCCCGACCTTGCACGCAGGTAACCCTGCATATCCGCCCAACTGGCTGATGATATGGATCGGGTTGCCGCTATTGATCACTTGCGGATAGCCGGGTATCAGCACACGAACATCGTGCAAGTGACGCATGGCTCGCGGCAAGGCAGCAGATACATCGCCCAACCCCCCGGTTTTTACCAGGTCAGCCAGTTCTGATGTCACGAAAAGGACTTTGCGTTTGTTGACTTGGGAAAGGGTGGGCTGTGAAGTCGAAGTTGGCAATTGCAGCAGTGGAACGCTCGTCGTAGCGAAAACCGGCAGATGAGTCAGCTCGCTGGCCGGCTGATTAAAACTCTCTCCCTTCTGGGTTTTGACAGCGGCGCTAATCATCGTTTTCTCCCGTTAAAACAGTATTGGTGCATCACATGATTTTTATTGGCCATTTCCTATGGCCGGGTACCTGCACCTGCACTACGCAAAAACAGTACCGACTTGGACTATACATAGCAGCGATGCAACGTGAAGAAGACATTGTCTGCAATATGCCAACAGCATAGGCGCTCTATTCACCTGACCCGGCACTTTTGGAGAAGTTTCGAGTTTTTTACCGGCGGTCGTCTGGGGCGGGGGTTGGCGGCCTGTTTATGGGCATACGCGGCGAGATGACTGCGCCTTTTCGGGGCGGGGTTCGACGATATTGGCGAGTAATGACCGGCCGTCGGATTGTTCGACAATCATCTGGATCCCATTCATTTGATGAAAAAGTCGCGCGCCTTTTCTGCTTTTTGCATCTGGATCGATGCGCGCTGCCTTTTCCAGGTGCGGGCAGTGGTCGATTCACGTGCACCTAGAGAAACTTCCTACATCTGTACTGGAACATTTTGGAGCGGGGCGGGATAGAATCACGGTCCTTTGGCCTGCCGTTCACTGGGCAGGCCCCATCGCACGCGCGACTAAGAAGACTCTTTGATTGACGAGGACGGAAATGGAAGGCCCAGAGGTGTTGGTACTGCAAGCGAGTTACACCAATCCGGTACACGCAGACGCGATTGGGTTCGTCTTGAATGAATATGCTCTGGATGCCATGGGCTCTGGCAAGCCCCTGTCGAGCGATACGCGCCAGCAACTGGCGATAGAACTGGCCAAGCGGCCACATGCTTTCAGCGTCCTGGCATTCATCGCCGGTGAGCCGGTCGGGCTGGTCAACTGTTTCGAAGGCTTTTCCACCTTTGCCTGTCGTCCGCTGGTCAATATCCACGACGTCGCTGTCATCGCTGCGCACCGGGGCAAAGGGATCAGTCAGAAAATGCTCGCCAAGGTCGAAGAGATCGCACGTCAGCGCGGGTGCTGCAAACTGACGCTTGAAGTGCTGGAAGGCAACGATATCGCGCAGGCGGCCTATCGCAAGGTCGGTTTCGAGGGCTATCAATTGAATCCGGAAATGGGGCGTGCACTGTTCTGGCAAAAGACGCTTTGACAGCGGCAGCGCTACTGGATTGTCGAAGTGTGCAGCCCTTTGATGCGAGCAGTGCTTCGGCATTTGCGAAATGTATCTGGTTCGCGAAACATGACTGGCGCAAAATGCGCGACTGTCCGAGCGGGGAATATTTGCCTGGAGCCGTTGATTACGGTTCCTTGCTGAAATAATCGAAAATGCAGATTGCGGAGGGAGTCAGGCGGGCAAGCCAGCGGATCGGGCTTGCCTCGGGCGGTCATTCATTGCGCAGCGGGTGTGCAAATCTTCAAAGCTGTAACGCTGTACCGGAAGAAATCAGCTGGGTTTGCTGGAGCATGAGGCTCAGATGAGCGACTTTTTTCTGCAACTGCTCACGCTCTTCTTTCAACGCACGCAGTTCGTCGCGGCGGATTGTCACATAAAGGGTTTGTGGTGCCAGTGCTGGTAGTACAGTGCCCATTGCTCACCTCGCAAATGGTGGATTAAACCTGGAAAGGTCCGTGGCAATGACTATCAATCCCTGAGTGGCCGCTGCTAACCTCTCTATCGGCTCAGATTCTGATTTCTTTTGCATTAAATTGGAACTTTTTTATTTTTCATGGTCGCGAATGTTTATTGATCGCGACAAAATGCATCCTCTGACGGCACTGCTGTTGTCATCTCCCTCAGGGGAACCGACGTTCTGCCTCGCTTGACTAACCAGCATGCTCACCGACTGTTGATGCGCTGGACAACAGGTGAGGCCCTTTTTACGAGTTTAGGAGCAACTTCATGCAACTTGGGATTATTGGACTGGGCCGCATGGGCGGCAATATTGCACGGCGTTTGATGCTCGATGGTCACACCACTGTGGTGTATGACCGTGATGAAGCGTCACGCAGCGCCCTGGCCAATGAAGGCTCGACGCCAGTCGCGGATCTGGCCGAACTGGTGGGGGCCCTGCAGGCACCGCGTGCTATATGGGTCATGTTGCCAGCCGGCGCACCGACCGAGGACACGATTCAGATCCTGAGCCAGTTGCTTGAGCCCGATGACGTGATCATCGATGGCGGCAACACGTTCTATAAAGACGACATCCGTCGCGCGCAGGAACTCACCGACAAGGGCCTGCACTACGTGGACGTTGGTACGTCCGGTGGTGTCTGGGGGCTGGAACGTGGTTACTGCATGATGATCGGTGGCGAGAAAGCGATCATTGATCGTCTTGACCCGCTGTTCGCCACGCTGGCGCCCGGCATGGGCGATATCCCGCGTACCAGGGATCGCAACTCGACTGATCACCGTGCCGAGCATGGCTATATCTATGCGGGTCCTGCAGGCTCAGGTCACTTTGTGAAGATGATTCACAACGGCATCGAATACGGCATGATGCAGGCTTTCGCCGAGGGCTTCGATCTGCTCAAGCAGAAGAACTCCGAACATCTGCCCGCCGAACAGCGCTTTGACCTCAATACCGCGGACATTGCCGAAGTGTGGCGTCGTGGCAGTGTCGTCTCGTCCTGGTTGCTTGATCTTACTGCCGATGCGTTGGCCACCGATCCGCAGCTGGATGCGTTCTCGGGCTCCGTTGCCGACAGCGGTGAAGGCCGCTGGACCATTGAGGCCGCCATTGAGCAGGCCGTTCCGGTTCCCGTATTGTCCAGCGCACTGTTTGCAAGATTCCGCTCCCGCCAGACCAGCTCCTACGCTGACAAGATGCTGTCGGCCATGCGCTTTGGATTCGGCGGTCACAAGGAACCCAAGTAATGGGCCTGTCACGCGGCACCTCTGAGCAAAAAGCCGAAGTCGCACCACCCACGACGCTGTTTCTGTTTGGTGCGCACGGGGACCTTGTCAAACGCCTGTTGATGCCGGCGCTCTATAACCTGGCGCGTGACGGTCTGGTCGACTCGGGTCTGCACATCGTCGGTGTCGACCACAACGCGATCAGCGACGCCGATTTTGCCAAAAAGCTTGAAAACTTCATTCGTGAAGAATCTGCCGCGAAGGTTTCCGGGGCGGGCAAAGACCCGCTGGATTCCGGGCTATGGGGCAAGCTTGCTGAGCGAATCAGTTATGTGCAGGGCGACTTCCTGGATGACTCCACTTACCGCGACATCGAAAGCAAGATAAAAAGTACCGGCTCGGCCAATGCGGTGTTCTATCTCGCAACGGCGCCGCGCTTCTTCAGTGAAGTGGCAACGCGCCTTGGATCGTCCGGTCTGTTGAAGGAAGTCGATGGCGGATTTCGCCGCGTGGTGATCGAGAAGCCCTTTGGCTCCGATCTGGCCAGTGCGGTGGCGTTGAACAACTGCCTGCTCAAGGTCATGAGCGAAAAGCAGATCTACCGCATCGACCATTATCTGGGCAAGGAAACGGTGCAGAATATTCTGGTCAGCCGTTTTTCCAATGGCCTGTTCGAGTCGTTCTGGAATAATCACTACATTGATCACGTGCAGATCACGGCTGCCGAAACGGTCGGTGTCGAAACCCGCGGCAGTTTCTACGAGAACACTGGTGCTCTGCGCGACATGGTGCCCAATCACCTGTTTCAGCTTCTGGCGATGGTTGCCATGGAGCCGCCGGCCGCTTTTGGAGCCGATGCCGTTCGCGGCGAAAAGGCCAAGGTGGTAGGGGCAATCCGTCCCTGGAGTGAAGAAGAGGCATTGGCCAACTCGGTGCGCGGTCAGTATGCGGAAGGTGAGATGTCTGGACGCAAGGTGCCGGGCTATCGCCAGGAAGAGCGCGTTGCGGCCGACAGCACCACGGAAACCTACGTGGCGCTCAAGGTCATGGTCGATAACTGGCGCTGGGTGGGGGTTCCGTTCTACCTGCGTACCGGCAAGCGAATGAGCGCACGCAGCACCGAAATCGCCATCTGCTTCAAGCCCGCGCCCTATGCGCAGTTTCGTGATACGGAAGTGGATCGGCTCAAGCCGAACTATCTACGCATCCAGATCCAGCCCAACGAGGGCATGTGGTTCGATCTATTTGCCAAGCGCCCTGGGCCGACGTTGAAGATGGAAGACATCGAGCTGGGTTTTGCCTACAAGGACTTCTTCGAAATGCAGCCATCGACCGGCTATGAAACGCTGATCTACGACTGCCTGACCGGGGATCAGACGTTGTTCCAGCGTGCCGACAACATTGAAAACGGATGGCGCGCCGTGCAACCGTTTCTCGATGCCTGGGCCAGGCAGCCCGAGGTCACGTTGTACGAGGCGGGCAAGGACGGTCCCGAGGTCGGCGACGAGTTGTTGAATCGTGATGGTCGTGAATGGCGGGAACTCAATGTCTGAACCCACTGATCTGTCTGCGTCCGAACGATCTGTACGTTTTCTGCTTTCCGATATCGATGGTACGTTGCTGCGTCCCGATCACAGCCTGAGTCAGGCCAACATCGACGCCGTGCATGATCTGCAACGGGCGGGGGTTCATTTCACCCTGGCAAGCAGTCGGCCTCCGCGTGCGATGCGAGGGGTGATCGAGGCGCTGGGTATCGAGTTGCCTACGGTTGCGTTCAATGGCGGAACCATCACCCACGCCGATGGCCGTCTTCTGGCAGCACACCGCATCGCCCCGACTGCGGTGCGTACTTGCCTGGACCTCTTCGCGACCCAGAAGGTCGCGATCTGGGTGTTCGCCGACGACGATTGGTTGCTGCTCGATCTCGACGGCGACTATGTCGACCATGAGCGCGATGCGTTGGGCTACGAGCCGGTACGAGTGAGCAGCTTCGAGCCCTATCTGGATCGTGTCGACAAGATTGTCGCTGCGAGCAAGGACTTCGAGTTGCTCAAAACGCTCGAAGCGCGTCTGAATCCGCTCATCGACGGGCTGGCGCTGGCTGCGCGCTCGCAGCGTTATTACCTGGATGTTACCGCGCTGGAGGCCAATAAAGGTTCTGCGCTGGTAGCGCTTGCTGATTATTTGGGCGTCGATCTCGCTCACACTGCTGCCATCGGTGATGGCGGCAATGATGTGGCCATGTTTCACAAGGCCGGGGTGTCGATCGCGATGGGCCAGGGAGAGGCCGCCGTGCTGAGTCAGGCTGATCATGTCACCGGCAGCAACGTCGAGGACGGTGTTGCAACTGCGATCGGGCGTTACATTCTAGGTTGACCCTGTCGCTGTCCATTGCGGGCAGCGTCGCTGTATTTCACTTGCCTGTGATTGGTCAGGGCGGGTATTCATGACGGCAACTGTTTATACATCAGAGCATTACGAATGGCCGCATTGATTGAAGACTACGCACTGTTGGGAAACTGTCAGACGGCCGCGCTGGTTTCGCGCGATGGATCGCTGGACTGGCTGTGCTTTCCGCGTTTCGACTCTCCTTCCTGTTTCGCGGCCTTGTTGGGCGACAGCGACCATGGCCGATGGAAAATCGCGCCACGCGCCGCGATCGTTTCCATCGAGCGTCGCTACCGGGACGGCACAATGATTCTGGAGACCGTATTCGAAACCCGTGAAGGGCGAGCGATGCTGGTCGATTTCATGCCCATCGACACGTCCGGGCATGTCGTTCGCACGGTGGTCGGTCTGTCTGGAGAGGTCGCGTTCGATATGGATCTGGCCATTCGTTTCGATTACGGCAGTAGCGTGCCTTGGGTCGAGAAGAAGGATCCGCACACGCTGACCGCTGTCGCGGGACCAGAAATGCTGGTGTTGCGCAGCCCGGTGCCACTGCTGCCTCAGGATCATCACACGGCCAGCCATTTCACGGTCGCGGAGGGCGAGAGCAAGGTTTTCACCTTGGCGTACCAGGCGTCCTATCTGCCGGTTCAGGCGAGCATCGATACTGGGCATGCGCAGGAAGAAACCGAGCGCTACTGGCGCGAGTTTTCGGATCGCTGTCCCGACGCCGGTCCCTGGACTGATCAGGTCAAGCGCTCGCTGATCACACTCAAGGCGATGACCTATGCCCCGACTGGTGGCATTGTTGCCGCCGTGACGACGTCGCTGCCCGAGCAGTTGGGTGGTGAGCGCAACTGGGATTACCGCTATTGCTGGCTGCGGGACGCGACCATGACCCTGCTGGCGTTCATGAATCTGGGTTATTTCGAGGAAGCCACGGCATGGCGCAACTGGCTGTTGCGCTCGGTGGCAGGCAATCCGGAACAGATTCAGATCATGTACGGCGTGGGCGGCGAGCGGCGCCTGGCCGAATATGAATTGCCGTGGCTGAGCGGCTATGAGGGTTCTCAACCCGTGCGTATCGGCAACGGCGCCGCCACGCAGGTCCAGCTGGATGTTTACGGCGAAGTGGCCGATGCCATGATTCAGGCGCTCAAGGGTGGCATGCCGCGTCACCCACGCAGTGTTGCAATCTCCAAGGTGGTCATGCCGTTTCTGGAAAAAGTCTGGCATCAGCCGGACGCCGGAATCTGGGAGATCCGCTCCGAGCCTCGGCACTTCACGCACTCCAAGGTCATGGCGTGGGTTGCGTTCGACCGTAACGCCACGCAGATCGACCAGGCTGCCGAGAGCGACGAAGACCGTGCTTTGGCCAGGCATTACAGGCAAGTAGCCGATGAAATTCACGCCGATGTCTGCCGCAACGGCTTCGACGTGCAGTTGAATAGCTTTGTGCAAACCTACGGTGCCAAAGAAGTCGATGCCAGCCTGTTGCAGATTGTCCTGACCGGTTTTCTGCCTGCCGATGATCCACGCGTGATCGGCACGGTGGCCGAGATCGAGCGCACGTTGATGCAGGATGGTCTGTTGCTGCGCTACGACGGCGAGCGGAGTGTCGATGGTGTGTCGGGCAGCGAGGGCACGTTTCTGGTCTGTTCGTTCTGGCTGGCGGATGCCTACGTGTTATTGGGCAGGGCGGACGAGGCGGCGGCCTTGTTTGCCAGGCTGTGCGACCTGTGCAACGACGTTGGCCTGCTGGCGGAGCAATACGATCCGCAGGCTGGGCGCATGCTCGGAAATTTCCCTCAGGCGTTCAGCCACATCGGCATTATCAATACTGCCTTGAATCTTCATCGGGTGGTGTGTCCCGCAAGAGCGCGTACCGCTCGAGACATCGACGGTTGCGTTTGACTCGCAGGACAGATGTGTCAGCCGGCCTTGCGAAAGGTCAGGTTGATGCGCTGTTCGCCCAGCACAGGATGCACGCCGGGCTTGATCGGCAGAATGCCATGAAAGCGCAGCCTGTCCTCGCCGCCCCAGACCACGACATCGCCATGAAACAGCGAAATGCGCTGAGGCCTGTCGCTGCGCTGCAGACCGCCGAACTGGAATATGGCAGGAATGCCCAGTGAAACGGAGACGACCGGCCAGCGGTGGTCGTGTTCATCCTTGTCCTGATGCAGAGACATCTTTGCACCCGGAACATAGCGATTTATCAGGCAGGCATCAGGCACAAAGTCTGCGAAGCCAGCTTTACGAGCGGCGT
Organism: Pseudomonas sp. CDFA 610; assembly: GCF_021147865.1. Classification (NCBI taxonomy): domain Bacteria; kingdom Pseudomonadati; phylum Pseudomonadota; class Gammaproteobacteria; order Pseudomonadales; family Pseudomonadaceae; genus Pseudomonas; species Pseudomonas sp. CDFA 610. Next base: position 95,741 of record NZ_JAGTPM010000007.1, on the reverse strand, counting down.
CTTGAGCCAGCTCCAGAAACACCTCAGGCATCGGAGGCCAGGGCTGGCCGGTTTGCGGGTTTGTGTCGGTGTACCGGTAGCCCTGATGATCGGTGACCCAGCCAAGCTGGCCACAACTGCTCAGTGCGGCTGACATGATGTGGCCGCCGGGTGTGACCATGTTTTTGAATGGAGCCTTGTGAAGTGTTGCGCGCAGTGCGCTCAGCAAGGGATCGACGAAGGGCAGGGCAAGGCCGCGAAACAGCCAGGACTGTGGACCTATCTGCTGGCTCGATGCAGGCTGGGGCGCCTCACTGGCAAACAGATCGAAGGTAGCGTAAGAGTCGGCATCGCGTTGCATGGCTGGATTCAATACCTGCTACGGTCAAAGAGCCTTGCTGACTTTAACGTCACTGATCTGGTCGTCGCCCTGGCCGTGCATCTTCTCCAGTGCTGCGCGCGCCTCTTCGACGGAGGCAGACTGCAGCTGGGCGAATTCAAAGCGGCGCTCGCCGTTGAGTTTGTAGCTGACGGCGTATTTGGTAGTGCGAGCGGGACTGTTCATGGCGATTCCTTGTATCAGCGTATCAGCGCAGGCTTGAGGCCGAGCGACGTACGATCTTGATGGAATGGGTGAAGGCCGGTTTGCGGCCCGGTGTGGCGTCCGGCTTGCGTCCGGTGGTATCGATGGTGATGTTCCAGAACCCGGTGCTGGGTGCCGCGATCTTGGCCGGAAAAGTATCGAACGCACCGCCGTGATAGGTGTGACGGCCGCCGTTCTTGAAAGCGCGAAAATTGGCATCATTCATCAGGCGGATGTTGCAGAGCTGTGAGCACTGGATGACGACCAGATCGTCCTCGTTGAGGTGCTCACGCTGGTGTACGAATTTCATGTAAAACTCCGGAGAAATTGGCTTTTTCTGAAAAATCAAAACGATAGCATGCGGCGTAGGCCAATTGACGCCGATAAGCGGTTAATTGTGCTCTTTTATGGACAAAAAAACGCGTCTCGGGAATTTAATCGGGCCGTCGCGGGTCGTACCACCTTTATTTGGAGGATTGTATGAAACTGGCAGTTGTAATCCTGGCACTGGCAATGACTGGCTGCGCGACGGTGAGCGACATCGAGCATACGCCCGCCACCATGAATGTGATCTCGGGCAAGAACCCTCAGGAGTACGCGGACTGTTTCATGGAAAAGATCAGCAGCAGTCGCTCGAAGCCCTCCGTAGAGCCTCATCGTGACGGCCTGCGCCTGATTGTCGCGCAGAAAATGAGCAAATCGCCGACCGCAGTCATTGACGTTGAAAACCGCTCGGGAGGCAGTGCGATCAAGGTCTATGAACGTCTGGCCAACGTGCCGATCCGCTTTCGCGATGTTCAGCATGCTGCAGAGGCCTGCATCTCGGGATGAGCCAGGCCGCCCGCTCAGCCGACAGCTGAGGCGGGCCGGGTCAATGATTTACTTGCAAACAACCAGAACACTGCGGCTTTTGTAGTTACCTACATCCACACCCAGGGTCTTTTCGCTTTCCGCCGGCCTCGGGGTGCCGTCGGTGCCGACGATCTCGTAGCCAGTGCCCGCGCACGAGGCGTCGGCTTTTTCATAGCAACTGGCCCAGGACATGGCTTCGCCTGAGCAATCGATGCTCAGTCCCTGCTTGCCGTTTTTCAAATAGGTATTGGATGCAGTGGCACAGCCGGTGAGGCCCAGTACGGCAATAATGGACAAAAGTCTGATCATGTTTTTCGCTTCAAAAAATAAGGCCAGTGAACTGGCGGATGCGGTGTTTGGACTGGTGGGCGGTGCCATCGTTCCGCCATGTTTCAAGGATAAATGCGGTGCGTCACTTTTCTGCCGTCCCGATCCAGAGCGCCTGGTTTTGTGCTGACGGATGGCCGCCTGAGTCATTCATTGCGTTTAAATTCATCGGCTACGCTTGGGCAAGTCGAGCCCTGCCTGTATCGTCGCGAAGCTGGCGGTTTCAAGGGGGTGACATGCAGTGCACTGCAAGCGCCATGCCCATGGCGGTCGACCGCAGGTCACGTTAGATGGTCGCGATATAAGCGTTTTTGCGGAACTATCTGCGTGAGAGTGCCTCTACCATGACATCCTACGGCCCGTGGCGGGCATTGTAAGGTGACCGCCGCCTGATTAGACTGCGCCGTTAACACCAACAGCCCTTATCAAGGACTTTTATGATCAAGAAATGCTTGTTCCCAGCAGCCGGTTACGGCACTCGCTTTTTGCCAGCGACAAAGGCCATGCCCAAGGAAATGCTGCCGGTGGTCAACAAGCCACTGATCCAATACGGTGTAGAAGAGGCCCTCGCTGCGGGCCTGAGCCAGATTTCCATCGTGACCGGTCGCGGCAAGCGCGCGCTGGAAGACCACTTCGATATCAGCTACGAGCTCGAGCATCAGATCAAGGGCACCGATAAGGAAAAATATCTGGTTGGCATTCGCAAGCTGATCGACGAGTGCAGCTTTTCCTACACTCGCCAGACCGAAATGAAAGGCCTGGGCCATGCGATCCTCAGCGGTCGTCCGCTGATTGGCAACGAAGCGTTTGCCGTGGTTCTGGCGGATGACCTGTGTGTCAATCTGGAAGGTGATGGCGTGCTTGCCCAGATGGTCAAGCTGCACAACCATTATGGCTGCTCGATCATCGCTATCCAGGAAGTCGAAGCTAGCGAGACCAACAAGTACGGCATCATTGCAGGCGACGAGATCAAGCCAGGCCTCTTCCGCGTAACTGACATGGTTGAGAAGCCGAAGCCTGAAGACGCGCCTTCCAAGATGGCTATCATCGGTCGCTATATCCTGACTCCGGACATTTTCGAGAAAATCGAACAGACCGAGCCAGGCAAGGGTGGCGAAATCCAGATCACTGACGCACTGATGAAGCAGGCTGCCGAAGGCAATGTTCTGGCCTACAAATTCAAAGGCCAGCGTTTTGATTGCGGTGGCGCTGAAGGCTACATCGAAGCAACCAACTTCTGCTTCGAGCACTTCTACAAGACTGGCAAGGCTTACTGATTCACTTGCCTGCCCACGTTTCAAGTCAAGGCCACCTTCGGGTGGCTTTGTCATTTCTGACTGGCCGCCAAGCGGTTATGCTGTGCCCCTGGTGAGGAGACATTGATGGCTTACGATTTCGATCTGTTTGTAATTGGCGCGGGTTCAGGCGGCGTCAGGGCGGCACGGTTTGCCGCAGGGTTCGGTGCAAAGGTGGCGGTTGCCGAAAGCCGTTATCTGGGCGGCACCTGTGTCAACGTTGGGTGCGTGCCCAAAAAGCTGATGGTCTACAGCTCGCATTTCTCTGAAGATTTCGAACATGCGAAAGGCTTTGGCTGGTCGCTGGGCAAGGCAAGTTTCGACTGGCCGACCTTGATCGCCAACAAGGATCGCGAGATCAACCGCCTCAACGGTATTTACCGCAAGTTGCTGGTCGACAGTGGCGTCACGCTGCATGAAGGTCATGCGAAGGTCGTGGGCGCGCAGAAGGTCGAGATCAACGGCAATACCTACAGCGCCGAGCGTATTCTGATTGCAACTGGCGGTTGGCCTCAGATCCCTGACGTGCCTGGCCGTGAACATGCCATTTCGTCGAACGAAGCCTTCTTCCTCAAGGAACTGCCCAAGCGCGTTGTTGTGGTGGGCGGCGGTTACATCGCGGTCGAGTTCGCCTCCATCTTCAACGGTCTGGGTGCGGAGACGACGCTGATCTACCGGGGCGAGCTGTTTCTGCGTGGGTTCGACGGCAGTGTTCGCACACACCTGCACGAAGAGTTGCTCAAGCGCCACATGGATATTCGTTTCAACAGCGACATCGAGCGTATCGACAAACAGGCTGATGGCTCTCTGAAACTGAGCATGAAAGGCGGCGGCACGCTGGAAACCGACTGTGTGTTCTATGCGACGGGCCGTCGTCCGATGCTCGACAACCTCGGACTGGAAAGCGTCGATGTCAAACTCGACAAGCACGGCTATATTGAAGTCGACGAAAACTACCAGAGCAGCGAACCATCCATCCTGGCGATCGGCGATGTCATTGGTGGTGTGCAACTGACTCCGGTCGCGCTGGCCGAAGGTATGGCGCTGGCCCGGCGTCTGTTCAAGCCTGAGCAATACCGTCCGGTGGATTACAACCATATCCCGACGGCGGTGTTCAGCCTGCCCAACATCGGGACGGTGGGCCTGACCGAAGAGGCGGCCATTGAGGCGGGGCATGAGGTGCAGATCTTCGAAAGCCGCTTCCGGCCGATGAAGCTCACCCTGACCGACGATCAGGAGCGCACCCTCATGAAGCTGGTGGTCGATGCCAAAACCGACCGCGTACTGGGCTGCCATATGGTGGGGCCGGATGCAGGCGAAATCGTGCAGAGCCTGGCGATTGCGATCAAGGCGGGGGCGACCAAGCAGGTGTTTGATGACACCATTGGTGTGCATCCGACTGCAGCAGAGGAGTTTGTCACCATGCGTACACCGGTCAAACGCTAGATCAGGCAATGTCCGGGACTCAGGATGAGTCCCGGAGTGACAGAGATCAAAGGAAGGACCCCTCCAGTGAACAGGCAAAAACCGACATCCGCGATGCCTTTGCATTCGAGCGGGCACGAGCAGGGCTCCATGCAGCAGATCGATGTGCTGCGTGAGAGCGAGCGACAATTCAGATTGCTGGCTGACAACATGAGCCAGCTGGCCTGGACGGCAAATCCTCAGGGGCATGTCCAGTGGTACAACGAGCGCTGGTACCTGTACACGGGCTCTTCGCTTGAGGCCATGCGAGCGCTGGGCTGGCGTTCGGTTCTTCATCCCGAGCAGCGGGAGCGCGTCGTGGCTCGCCTGCAATACTGCTTTGCGACGGGCTCCATCTGGGAAGACACCTTTGCATTACGTTCCAGGGACGGTGCGTTCAACTGGTTCCTTTCGCGGGCGTCGCCAATGCGTGACGAGCAGGGTCATATCACGTATTGGCTGGGCACTCACACTGATATCACGGCTCAGGTGCGGGCTGAAGAAGCGCTGCGCGAGCTGAACGAAAATCTGGAACTGCGAGTAGCCGAGCGGACTCGGGAGCTGGCGCGTACCAATGAGCTGTTGCAGATCGAGATGAGTGAGCGGGCGCAGGCCGAGGAAGTGTTGCGCCATGCACAGAAGATGGATGCTGTCGGCCAGTTGACCGGCGGTATTGCTCACGATTTCAACAACATGCTGACGGGCGTTCTGGGCGCGCTGGATTTCATTCAGCGCCGGGCCGCAGCGGGTCGTCTGGATGACGTCGAGCGCTATGTCAGCGCTGCGATTGCATCTGCCAATCGCGCCGGAGCATTGACCCAGCGGTTGCTGACGTTTGCCAGGCGTAAGGCGCTCGACACCTGTGCGGTCGATGTCAATCGGATGATCCGCTCGATGCAGGAGTTGTTGCAGGGCACACTGTCCGCTCAGACCTTTCTGCATTTCGAACTCGATGAGACGTTACGGCTGATCCGGACCGATGAGCATCAACTGGAAAACGCGCTGTTGAATCTGGTCATCAATGCGCGCGATGCGATGCCGGACGGCGGGCAGCTCCGGGTATTGACTCGCGCTGTAAGCGTGACCAGACCACAGGGCGCGTTGCTCGCGGGAGAGTACGTCATTCTTGGTGTCGAGGATGACGGCTGTGGTATCAGTCAGGAGGTGATTGATCGGGTCTTCGATCCGTTCTTCACCACCAAGCCGGTTGGTCGGGGAACGGGGCTGGGTTTATCGATGGTCTACGGCTTCATCAAGCAGACTGGCGGGCATGTGCAGATCGAAAGTGCTGAGGGGCGGGGTACTCGAGTTGATTTGTACCTGCCTTGCGAGACTGACTCGTTGAACTGAGTCAGATCTTGCTCGATCTTGCCGTGGCTTGCGCGTCAAGGTGCCGTTGGTTTCCTGCGGGTCGAGCTGACCTTGGGGGGCGGTTCGCTGGCGGTTTTCAGGGTTTCCAGTGCCACTTCCTTTTTGATCAGCAGCAGTTCCAGTACGCGGTTCTGCTGTTGTGTGTCTTTCAGGCTCTGCTTGAGTTCGACAGTGTCTTCCTGAAGGCTTCGCACCTTTTCTTCCAGCAGAGCGCACTGCGTCTGACCTTGTTGGTGCTGCTTGATGGAGGCGGCGGCCTGGGCGCTGGCTTTATCCGTCAGGTCTTTCTGGGCATGCAGGTCGCGCTGTGTGCTGCGAGTCTCTGTCAGTAAGCGTTCGTTGTCGCGGTTCAAGCGGGTTATGTCTTCCTGGCGCATGCTGAGGCTTTGCTGAGCCTGTCGCAATTCCATCTGCAATTGCTGCACCTGGCCTTCATGGCGTTGTTGTTCGTGCTCGCGCTGCTCGCGGATCGAGTTGCGATAGTGCTCCAGTGCGTCGCGGGCGTGCAGGTGCTTTTCTTCAAGGGAGCGGATTTGTTCGTTCTTGTCTGTCAGACGGGACTCGAGGTCCGAGCCGGCCTGTGTCAGGCGGATGTTTTCGCTCCGCACGTTGACAAGCGTCTCCTGCAGGTCGAGCAGGGCAGTGGCTTGTCGCTCCAGCGTCTGATCCTTTTGCCGGATCTCATTGCTCAGATCCTCTGTTTTCTTTTGGTTTGCCGAGAGTGTGTCCTGCAGGGTTCCGCACCTGATCTCGTGGTCGACACATAGCTGGTCAATGCGTTCCTGCGCCTGTTCTTGCAGGCGCCGGGCAAGATTGGCCACCAGTTCCGTCAGTTCTTCATTGATATCCGGCGCGGGTGAATGAGTGGTTTCAAGCTCCTTCAAATACCGGTGGATGGTGGTTTTCGAACCGGTATTGCCCATTTCGATACGTACTGCATCGATGCTGGGGTTTTCGCCGCGGGCGAGCAGGGCGGACCTTGCCTTGAGTACCAATACCTTGTTAACGCCGCCCCGTGCCATGTCTGCTCCTATGATTTCGTACTGTGGTATGTACTCTGTATTTACATACTATATTGAATAGAAAATAACGTCATTATTTGAATTTTATGGCATGGGATATTGGCGTATTATCCCGTGTCATACGCCTGGGGCGCTTTTTTGCCCCTCCGGCCGGTACACCTGCGCAGGTTTTGCTCATGAATGATGTCGATCGCTATCTGGAAGCGGCCACCCGCGACAACACGCGCCGCAGTTACAGGGCTGCCATCGAGCACTTTGAGGTCGCGTGGGGCGGGTTTCTGCCAGCAACCAGTGAGAGCGTTGCGCGGTATCTGGCGCAGTACGCGGGAGAGTTGTCGGTCAATACCTTGAAGTCGCGCCTGTCGGCGTTGTCTCAGTGGCATTCCAGTCAGGGATTCGTCGATCCGACACGTTCGCCGGTCGTGCGCAAAGTACTCAAAGGCATTCGTGCCTTGCATCCGGCGCAGGAAAAGCAGGCTGAGCCTCTGCAGTTGCACGATCTGGAGCGGGTCGTCACCTGGCTTGAAGCCGAAGCGCTCCAGGCGCAGGCTCGCAACGATCAACCCGGTGTGCTGCGTTGCCGGCGTGACATGGCGCTGATCCTGTTGGGATTCTGGCGGGGATTTCGCAGCGACGAGCTGTGCCGTCTGCTGGTTCAGGACGTCAAGGCGATCTCCGGCGCGGGCATCAGCCTTTATCTGCCCCGCAGCAAGGGGGATCGGGAAAACGCGGGCAGGTCCTACCAGACTCCGGCCTTGCAGCGACTGTGTCCGGTTCAGGCTTATATAGACTGGATCAACTGTTCGGCACTGGTGCGCGGCCCGGTATTTCGGGCTGTGGATCGCTGGGGCAATGTGGGGGAGGAGGGGTTGCACGCTAACAGCATCATCCCCTTGTTACGTCAGGCCCTGAGTCGCGCCGGTATTGCCGCAGAGCAGTACACCAGCCATTCGCTGCGTCGTGGCTTCGCGAGTTGGGCTCACCGCAGCGGCTGGGACCTCAAGTCATTGATGGCGTACGTGGGCTGGCGGGACATGAAGTCCGCGATGCGCTACATTGACGCCGCGCCGTTTCCGAGCGCTTTTGAAGCCGGGAGCGTTATGAAGGTTTCTTCTATTGATAAGCCGCTTCCATAGCGAAAAGCAATCAGTGACATGAGGTTTGCCAATGAGCCTTTGTCATCGATCGTGCGTAAGCTCCACTTCATCGAATTCACAACCCATCAGGAGATATACCGATGCCTATCATCAACAGCCAGGTAAAACCGTTCAAGGCAACAGCTTACAAGAACGGCTCTTTCGTTGACGTTTCGGATGCTGACTTCAAAGGCAAATGGTCTGTCGTATTCTTCTACCCGGCCGACTTCACCTTCGTTTGCCCGACCGAGCTGGAAGACCTGGCTGACAACTACGCTGAGTTCCAGAAGCTGAACGTTGAAATCTACAGCGTTTCGACCGATACCCACTTTGCCCACGCTGCATGGCACAACACCTCGCCTGCAATCGGCAAGATCCAGTACACCATGATCGGCGACCCGACCCTGACCATCTCGCGCAACTTCGACGTGCTGATTGAAGAAGCCGGTCTGGCTGACCGCGGTACGTTCGTGATCAACCCTGAAGGTCAGATCAAGATCGTCGAACTGAACGACGGCGGTGTTGGCCGTGACGCTTCCGAGCTGCTGCGCAAGATCAAGGCTGCTCAGTACGTTGCTGCTCACCCGGGTGAAGTCTGCCCAGCCAAGTGGAAAGAAGGCGAGGCTACTCTGGCTCCGTCTCTGGACCTGGTCGGCAAGATCTGAGTCGTATGAATCGGCTAGGGGCGTTGAGCTCTTGAGCAAGTAAACCGCATCGCCCCAAAAAACGCCCGGGCGGTCATCGCCTGGGCGTTGTTTTTTCTACTCTCTGAAAATTTTGCCAAAGGAAGTCGCAGCATGTTGGACGCCAATCTTAAAGCCCAGTTGAAATCTTACCTGGAGCGGGTCACTCGCCCCATCGAGATCGTCGCGTCCCTTGATGACGGCGCGAAGTCTCAGGAAATGCTCGCATTGCTCAACGATGTGATCAGTGTTTCCAAAGACGTCACCTTGAATGACAGCGGTACTGATGCGCGCACGCCGTCGTTCTCGCTGAACAGCCCAGGGCACGCTATCAGCCTGCGTTTCGCTGGTATTCCCATGGGGCACGAATTCACCTCGCTGGTCCTGGCGCTGCTGCAAGTCGGCGGCTACCCACCCAAGGTCAGTGCGGAAACTATCGAACAGGTTCGCAATCTCCAGGGCGAATTCAAGTTCGAAACCTATTTCTCGCAGTCCTGCCAGAACTGCCCGGACGTCGTCCAGGCGTTGAATCTGATGGCAGTGTTGAACCCGAACATCCAGCATGTCGCAATCGACGGCGCACTGTTCCAGGACGAAGTCACCGATCGCAAGATCATGTCGGTGCCAAGTATCTACCTGAACGGCGAGCTGTTCGGTCAGGGCCGCATGGGGCTGGAAGAGATTTTGGCCAAGATAGACACGGGGGCTGGCGCCCGTCAGGCCGAGAAGCTCAATGCCAAAGAGGCATTCGACGTTCTGGTGGTTGGCGGTGGTCCAGCCGGTTCGGCAGCCGCTGTGTATGCCGCACGTAAAGGCATCCGCACCGGTGTGGCCGCCGAGCGTTTCGGCGGTCAGGTGCTCGACACCATGGCCATCGAGAACTTCATTTCGGTCCAGCATACCGAAGGTCCGAAGCTGGCCGTTGCGCTCGAAGAGCATGTCAAGCAGTACGAAGTCGACATCATGAACCTGCAGCGCGCTGACAAGCTGATTCCTGGCGCTGCCGGTGAGCTGCACGAAGTGAAGTTCGCCAGCGGTGCGAGCCTGAAGGCCAAGACCGTGATTCTCGCCACCGGCGCACGCTGGAGAGAGATGAACGTTCCGGGCGAGCAGCAATACCGCAACAAAGGCGTGGCGTACTGCCCGCACTGTGACGGTCCGCTGTTCAAGGGCAAGCGTGTTGCGGTGATCGGCGGCGGTAACTCCGGCGTGGAAGCGGCCATCGACCTGGCGGGTATCGTGTCTCACGTGACCCTGCTGGAGTTCGACGTGCAATTGCGTGCCGACGCCGTTCTGCAGCGCAAGCTGCACAGTCTGCCGAACGTGACGGTCATCACCAGTGCGCAAACCACTGAAGTGACAGGTGACGAGCAAAAGGTCAACGGCCTGCGCTACAAGAACCGCGTGACCGGTGAAGAAATCACCGTGCCACTGGAAGGTATCTTTGTGCAGATCGGCCTCTTGCCCAATAGCGAATGGCTCAAGGGTTCCATTGAGTTGTCACCACGTGGCGAGATTGTGGTCGATGCTCGCGGTGAGACATCGATCCCCGGCATTTTCGCTGCCGGTGACGTGACTGTAGCGCCGTACAAGCAGATCATCATTGCTCTGGGCGAGGGCGCCAAGGCCTCGCTGAGCGCCTTCGATCACCTGATCCGTACGTCTGCGCCGGCCTGACAGGCTGTCGCTCAACAAAAAACCCCATGAGCGATCATGGGGTTTTTTGTTTTCAAAGACCGTTAAAGCGGTGTTGGCTGGATGATCTCGACCCAATAGCCATCCGGGTCCTTGATGAATGCCAGGCTGTTCATGCGGCCGTCCGACAGGCGTTTCTGAAACTTCACGTTCAGCTTCTCGAAGCGTTCGCAGGCAGCGACCACATCCGGCACCGACACGCAGATGTGACCAAAGCCGCGCGGATCGCTGTTGCCATCGTGATAAACGGCCGATGGGTCGCTCTCGGTGCCGTGGTTGTGGGTCAGTTCCAGAATGCCCGGAATCGACTTCATCCACTCACTACGGGCCTTGTCGTCAGTCGGAATCAGTTTTTTGTCGGTCAGCGCCAGAAAATACAGGCTGAACTCGGCTTCCGGGAAATCGCGTTTTTCAACCAGGCTGAACCCCAGGACGCGGGTGTAGAAATCCAGTGATGCAGTGATGTCTTTGACACGCAGCATGGTGTGGTTGAACACGAACTGCTGTGTAGCGGCTTCGGGTTCGGCTGTCACGCCTGGAATGGAATTGAGGTCTTGCAGGCTCATGAGTGTCTCCAACATGGGTATTAATGGTGCCGGATGATACGGAGCGGGGCGGCCTGTGCCAAACGCCTGACGGGATAAAGAACCCCGGCCCCTTGCGGGTAGCTGACGACAGGCTCAGACTTTGCGGTCAATCGTTCCGATGGCCATGACATGACCACCCTGATTTTCCCGCAATGCCGACTTTCGCTCTTGAGCCTGTGCCTGCTGATATGCAGTGCACCTGCGCAAGCCGCCGACGTGATGATCATCTGGCCCGCAGGCTGGGAAGTGGAGTCTTTGCCGACAGCGGCGGACGCACCTTCTCAGCCTTCCGTGCAGGTCAGACAGCGTGCAGTCAAAAACGATCAGTCGGGTAATCCGCTGATGGTCATGGAACTGACTCAAACCCGTCTGACGCCCGGGCATGAAGTCAATGTGCAGGGCGTTTTGCTGGAAATGCGCAAAGCGGTCCAGGTCAATTTCGCCAAAAGCGGTTTTCAGAGCGTCTGCACTCATGTGCGGGACGGCAAGCTCAGCGTGGTCCCTGCGCTGGAAACCACTTGCACTGTCACCCAGAACGGCGTGCACGTGCTCACGCAGACGCTGGTCGCAGCCGCCAACAAGGAAAAGGCCTGGTCGTTGTCGTATGCCGGGTCGGCAGAGGGTTACGCCGCCAATAAGCAGGAGGCATTGCAGATTCGGGATAGCCTGCGTCTGGACGGGGAGCCTTGAGGGGAGGGCTTTATTGCAGGCAAAAAGAAGCCCGCCGAGGCGGGCATGGGGCGCTATTCCTTTAGCGGCCTTCACTATGGAAGAAAGCATGTGAAAAATCTGTGAACCTGTTGCACGTTCGTCGCCCGGCGAATGCAGGCGGCGCCTGAATGTCGGAAACGTCTGACGTTAATTAACTACCTTGCGGTTTCAAAGCTGACAATTGGCTGAACACACACTCGAAACTTCAAATTGTAATTGTGAGCTGAATCGTATGAGCATCAGTAGAAATATTGGCGTCATTATTTTGCTTCGCGAGAGCCCCGACCTTTCATATATGCACCGGTCAGTTCACTCATTGCTGTTTATAGGAACGCCGCTTCAGTGATGTGACAAGTCTGCTACACGCCGATGTGATACTGGCGCAGGCTCCTGACAATAAACCTGAATCGCCGTAACAGCCAATAAAAAGCCCTGCGAGTGCAGGGCTTCCAGGTGCGTAGTTGTGATCAGGCGCGAAGCCATGAATCTACGGTATCGACACCGTATTGCTCTTTCCAGGCTTTAAGGCCTCGGTGATTGCCACCCTTGGTTTCGATCAGTTCGCCGGTGTGCGGATTCTGATAAACCTTTACAACACGTGCGCGGCGGCGCTTCGGGCCTGTCGGTGCAACCAGTGAGGTAGAGCTGCCAGGGTCGAGGATCGCGATGATATCGCGCAGGCTCTTGCCATAGCTACCCATCAGTTCCTGGAGCTTTTGCTCGAATTCAATCTCCTTCTTCAGGCCGGCGTCATTCTTCAGGGCTTCCAGCTGTGCCAGCTGCTCCTGAAGGGCTTTTTCTGCTGCTCGAAACTCGGCAAGTCTGGACAAATAACACACTCCGACAATGTCATGGCTGTTGCCAGCCCAATAAAGCGATAAGACAAAACTGTTTGGCTGATCCGCTCGTACGGTCACTGCCCCATACCCGCGCTGTCTGCAAAAATAAGCCTTCCTGGCTTGCCGTTACGCAGATAGAGGGTAGTTAAAACTGTGTAGCGGACAAATAATGCACCTTTTTTTTCAGTTAGAAAATAGTCTTGTTGAAATTGATAAGAGTCAACTGTGCAGGGCAGTTGTTTGTCGAGGGTGGACAGTGTGTTATCCGGGGAGGCGGCGTGTAAGTTATTTCTGATATTAGCGGTCTGCTGAAACTGACTGACGAATCTCTGGCGCAGCACCAGAAGCGAAATGACTGACAGACAAATACGAGTTATCCATACATGGGTAGGAATTGTGTGAAAGCGCCGTTGCAAAAGGGCTGGAGCGACCAATGGCATGGCCATTTGCCGTGCGTAGCCAAGCCCTTTTGCCTACAGCCCCTGCTGCAAGGCGGGATCGTCAGGGTTGAGCTGTTCCAGCTCGGCCAGCAGGATCTGCACGTTCTGCAACTGGCCATTTTCCTTCCAGTACTGGATCAGCAGAACGCGTGCCCGTCGATCCGCCGGATCGTTCTGAACAATCTGTGCCAGTTGTTTCTGGGCCGCTTCAAGCTGGTCCAGGTCATGCAGAGCGACAGCCAGGTCGTAGCGGTAGTCGTTGTTCTGCGGTGCAAGCTCTGACGCCTTGGCCAGACTGAGCAGCGCAAACTCCCCTTGACCATGGTCCACCAGCCAGATGCCCAGCGCATGCTGCAGCAGCGCCGAGTCGGGATGATGCTCCAGTAATCCGGCAAACAGGCTGCGCGCCTTGTCGGCCTGGCCTTTTTTGTCCAGCAACTCGATGTGCGCCAGTGCGGCTTCGATGTTCTGCGGATCCAGTGCGGTGGCTCGCTGCAAAGCCTTGAGTGCCGGTTCGAGATCGCCGGTCTGCAGGTAAAGCCTGGCGAGCTGCAACTGGTTATCGACGGTTGCGGGTTCGCTTTCAAGGGCCTCCTGGAACGCCTCGGCGCTCTGCTGCAGCACGGCGAAATACAGGCCCAGATCGTCGGGTGACAGGCCCAGCAGCGCGCTGGTTGCGCTGAATCTGACGGATTGCTCCCTGTCGTCCAGCATCGGACCCAGCAACAGGCTGCGCTGACTGCTGGAAACCAGTTTGACGCTGGTGGCAATGGCCGCCTTGCGTACCTCGACCGATTCGTCCTTGAGGCTGGCGTCGATCAGTTTAAGGGCTTGCGGGCTAGGGTAATTACTCAGTTCGGCGAGCAGGCTGACCCGGTGCGCATCGGAAAGGTCTGTACGGGCCAGTTGCTGATACAGCACTCGCGCCGCGCCCGGTTTCCCCTCATGCGCCTGCTTGAGTGCCTGTGCGTAGGTATGAGCCAGATTGGCCGGCGAGCTCTGCGTGGGCACATTGCGCCATTCCCAGAACAGCGTGGCGAGCAGCATGGCGACAAGTGCGGCACCTGCGCCGATGATCCAGCGACGGCGATTGAGGGTGTCAGGAGATGAGCCGGGCATACCGATATCCATTGCTTGGCGGCTTGCAGCTTCGTGGAGTCGCTGGTCAGTGTCAAACGGTGAGGGTACTCGAACGGACAAAAAAATGCCCCGCCTCTGTAAAGAGGCGGGGCAAGGCAGACCCGGATGCGGCTGTCAGGCCTGTGGCTGCCAGCCACCACCCAACGCTTTGTAGATGGCGACGATCCCGCGATACAACTCGATCTCGGCCTGAGCCTGAGAATCTTCGGCAGCCAGCCGTTCGCGTTCGGCATCCAGCAGAACGAGGAAGTCAGCTGTCCCTTCACGATACTGAACGTTGGCCAGACGGGCCGCTGCACGGCTGGATTCGCTCTGGCGGATCAGGGACAACAGTCGCTGCTGACGCTTGTCGTAATCGCTGAACGCGTTTTCCGATTCTTCCAGGGCTAGCAGAACCTGCTGTTCATAATTGGCCAGCGCACCTTCAGCGTCGGCATTGGCGCTGCGAATCTGCGCCCTGACACTGCCCAGATCAAAGGCAGCCCAAGTAATACTCGGACCGAGCGACCAGGCTCTGGCTGCCGACGAGCCGATCTGCGAACCCCGCCCTGCGGTAAAGCCGAGGAACCCGCTCAGGCTGACCCGAGGGAACAGGTCGGCGGTGGCAACACCGATGCGTGCTGTCGAGGCGGCCAACTGGCGCTCGGCGGCCAGAACATCAGGCCGGTTGCGCAGTACCTGGGTCGGATCGCCAATCGGCAATGCCTTGGCGATGGCCGGCAATTTGGTCGGGCTCAGATCCACGCTCAGTGTTTCCGGCCGCTCACCCAGCAGGGTGGCGATGCGGTTGCGCTGACGATTCTGTTCGGCCTGTAGTTGCGGCACGGTTGCTTCAACGGCCGCCAGTCGCGCATCGGCTCGCACCACATCCAGTTCGTTGCCGACGCCGGCGTCGCGCAACTGCGTGGTGACGCCCTGAGAATCCTGCTGGTTCTTCAGGTTGTCCCGTGCAATGGCTTCGCGTAACTGTGCGCCACGCAACTGACCATAGGCGTCGACCACTTCGGCGATCAGCGTCACTTGCAGTTGATAGAGATTGGCCTGCGCGGCGGCTTCGTCGGCGCTGCTGGCTTCCAGTTGGCGCTGAATGCGTCCGAACAGGTCCAGTTCCCAAGCCATGTCCAGGCCCAGGTCGTAACGCTCAGTGTTGACGCGTCGGTCGGTCACGCCAGGCTGCTGCCCCTTGCCCAGATCGCTGCTGGCCCGGCTGGTCACCACTGGCATGGCGTCGTTGGCCACGTCGTCGCGAATGGCACGCGCCGCTTTCAGGCGGGCAAACGCGACACGCAGATCCCGGTTGCCATTGAGTGACTGAGTGACCAGTTTGTCGAGGGTCGGGTCGTCGAACTGCTTCCACCACAAGGCATCGGCCTTGGTACGGTCGTAGTTGCCCTGAGCGGCAGCGGCGAGTTTTGCCGGTGCAGTATCGGGCGCCTTGTAGTCCGGGCCGACGGCACAGGCCGCCAACGCCAGGACCAGCAGGCTCGGGACAAAGAGTTTAACCGCGCTCATCAATGCATCTCCGCAGGCAGTGTTTGCAGTTTCTGCGCCTTGGCGACCTTGCGGGCCTCCTGGCGCTCGACGAAGTTACGGATCAGCACGTAGAACACAGGGGTCAACAGCAGGCCGAAGAAGGTGACGCCGAGCATCCCGGAGAACACCGCCACACCCATGGCATGACGCATTTCGGCACCGGCACCACTGGACAGTACGAGCGGCACGACACCCATGATGAAGGCGAACGAGGTCATCAGGATCGGGCGCAGACGCAGGCGGCAGGCTTCCAGAACTGCATCCAGCGGGCTCATGCCTTCTTCCTGTTTGTCCTTGGCGAACTCGACGATCAGGATCGCGTTCTTGCACGCCAGCCCTACCAGTACGATCAGGCCGATCTGGGTGAAAATGTTGTTGTCGCTACCCGCAATCATTACCCCGGCAATCGCCGACAGCAGCGTCATCGGTACGATAAGGATCACCGCCAGCGGCAGGCTCCAGCTTTCGTATTGGGCGGCCAGCACCAGGAACGCCAGCAGTACGCAGAGCGGGAAGACGAACAGTGCGGTATTGCCCGACAGAATCTGCTGATAGGTCAGGTCGGTCCATTCGTAGACCATGCCATTGGGCAACTCTTCCTTGAGCAGCTTCTCGACAGCCGCCTGAGCCTGGCCCGAGCTGTAGCCCGGTCCGGCAGCGCCGTTGATTTCGGCCGTGATGAAACCGTTGTAGTGCATCACGCGGTCGGGACCTGCGGTGTCGCTGACCTTGACGAAGGTCGCCAGCGGGATCATCTCACCCAGGTTGTTGCGCACCTTGAGCTGACCGATCTGGTCGGCGTCCTGGCGGAACTGTTGCTCGGCCTGAACGTTGACCTGGTAGGTACGACCGAAGCGGTTGAAGTCGTTGGCGTACAGCGAGCCCAGATACACTTGCAGGGTGTCGAAGATGTCGCTGATCGCCACGCCGTGGGTCTTGGCCTTTTCGCGGTCGATGGACGCATCGACCTGCGGCACGTTCACGGTGTAGCTGGTGAACAGACCGGCCAGTTCAGGCACGCTGCGGCTCTTGGCGATGATGTTCTGGGTTTCCTTGTACAGCTCGTCGTAACCCAGATTGCCCCGGTCCTCGATCTGCAGGCGGAACCCGCCGATGGTCCCCAGACCCTGCACCGGAGGTGGCGGGAAGATCGCCATGTAGGCTTCCTGAATCGACGCGAACTGGCCGTTCAACGCGCCGGCGATAGCGTTGGCCGACTGGCTCGGGTCCTTGCGTTCATCAAAAGGCTTGAGCGCAACGAACACCACGCCATTGTTCGGGCTGTTGGTGAAGCCGTTGATCGACAGGCCCGGGAAGGCAATCGCGTTTTCCACGCCCGGCTGTTTCAGGGCAAGGTCGGACATGCGCTTGATGACTTCTTCGGTACGGTCCAGGCTGGCCGCATCCGGCAGTTGGGCGAAGGCCACCAGGTACTGCTTGTCCTGGCTGGGTACGAAACCGGTTGGCGTACTGTTGAAACCCATCCAGGTCAGCACCATCAGGCCTGCATACACCAGCAGGGCGATGCCGCTGCTGCGAATCACGCGTGCAACCGTGCCGACGTAGCCATGGCTGGCTTTCTCGAAGAAGCGGTTGAACGGACGGAACAGCCAGCCGCCCAGCATCCTGTCGAGGAAGCGCGAGAAACGGTCCTTCGGCGCGCCGTGAGCCTTGAGTAGCACGGCGGCCAGTGCAGGCGACAGGGTCAGTGAGTTGAACGCCGAGATCACGGTCGAGATGGCAATGGTCAGCGCGAACTGTTTATAGAATTGTCCGGTAAGCCCGGAAATGAACGCTGCCGGTACGAATACCGCGCAGAGCACCAATGCCGTGGCGATGATCGGCCCGGTCACTTCGCCCATCGCTTTGTGAGTTGCTTCGACCGGTTCAAGCCCCAGCTCAATGTTACGTTCGACGTTCTCCACCACCACGATGGCGTCGTCCACCACGATACCGATCGCCAGCACCAGCCCGAACAGTGACAGCGCATTGAGCGAGAAGCCGAACAGGTGCATCACGGCAAATGTACCGATCAGCGACACCGGTACCGCGACCAGCGGAATGATCGAGGCGCGCCAGGTCTGCAGGAACAGGATCACCACCAGCACCACCAGAATCAGTGCTTCGAACAGGGTGTGGATCACCGCTTCAATGGAGCCGCGCACGAAGATGGTCGGGTCATAGACGATGCTGTAGTCCATCCCCTCGGGGAAGCCTTTCTTCAGCTCGGCCATCTTGGCCCGCACGTCATTGGAAATATCGATCGCGTTGGAGCCCGGACGCTGGAAAATCGGCAATGCAACGGCGGGCTGATTATTCAGCAGCGAGCGCAGGGCGTACTGGCTGGAACCCAGTTCGACACGGGCAACGTCTTTCAAACGCGTGATTTCGCCATCGGCACCGGCACGGATGACGACGTTCTCGAACTCTTCCTCGGTGACCAGGCGGCCCTGAGTGTTGATCGACATCTGGAAACTGGTGGCATTGGGGGAAGGTGGCGCGCCCAACTGGCCTGCGGCGACCTGACGGTTCTGCTCGCGGATCGCATTGACCACGTCGGTAGCCGTCAGGTTGCGCGACGCGGTCTTGTTCGGATCGAGCCAGACCCGCAGCGAGTAATCGCCCATGCCGAACAACTGCACATCGCCCACACCGCCCAGTCGCGCCAGTTCATCCTTGATGTTCAAGACGGCGTAGTTGGACAGGTACAGCATGTCGTAGCGCTGATCCGGCGAGGTCAGGTGCACAACCATGGTCAGGTCAGGCGAGGCCTTGTCGACCGTGATACCGATCCGCGTCACCTCTTCAGGCAGCTTGGGTTCGGTGCGCGTCACGCGGTTCTGCACCTGCACCTGTGCGTTGTCCAGGTCGGTGCCCAGCGCGAAGGTGATGGTCAGGGTCAGCTTGCCGTCGGCAGTGGCCTGCGACGACATGTAAAGCATGTTCTCGACGCCGGTGATGGCCTGTTCCAGCGGTGAGGCCACGGTTTCGCCGATCACCTTGGGGTTGGCGCCGGGGAAGTTGGCCCGCACGACGACGGTAGGCGGCACGACTTCCGGGTATTCGCTGATCGGCAGCTGGAACAGCGAGATGGCGCCAGCGATGAGGATCAGCAGCGAGAGCACCGCGGCGAAGATCGGCCGCGAGATAAAGAATTTTGAGAAGTTCATCGAACGAGTCCCTTAGCCGCGAGGCGCAGTGGCGCTGGCGAGTTTGGCGGTCGCGTTGGGCGCCGACTGTTGCGGGTTGCTGGCTTCAAGGGCCTGACGTTGCTTGAGGAGCAGGGCAAGGGTGTCGGCGCTGGCCATCGGCGTGACTTCAGGGTCCACAGGCTGGCCGGGGCGGACACGCTGCAAGCCTTTGACGACGATGGTGTCGTCCTTGCCCAGGCCGTTGCGGACAATACGCAGGCCTTCGATTTTCGGGCCCAGCTCGACCGGGCGATAAGCCGGCTTGTTGTCCTTGTCCATGACCAGCACGAACTTCTTGCCCAGGTCGGTGCCGACCGCCTCATCGTTGATCAGCACGGCCGAGTAGGTGCCGCTGCCGACCAGCTTGAGGCGCGCATACAGACCGGGTGTGAAGCTGCCGTCGGTGTTGTCGAACACGGCGCGGCCACGGATGGTGCCGGTGCGCGGGTTGACCTGGTTGTCGACGAAGTTCATCTGGCCCAGGTGCGGATTACCGTTCTCGTTGGACAGGCCCAGGTAAACCGGGGTGGTCTGGCCACGCTGACCCTTGCGCGCGAGTTCGGTGTACTTGAGGAACACGCGTTCGTCGGCGTCGAAGTAGGCATAGACCTTGTCGGTGGACACCACGCTGGTCAGCGCTGTCACATCGGCTGTCACGATGTTCCCGGCAGTGATCTCGGCACGGCTGACGCGACCTGTGATAGGCGCGGTCACGCGAGTGAAACTAAGGTTCAGGCGCGCCAGATCCAGTTGCGCCTGAATCGCGGCGACCCCGGCCTTGGCTTCCTGCGCGGAGGTCGTGCGCGAGTCTGCCAGTTCGGCGGAAATGGCATTGTTGGTGCGCAGGCGCTCGCCACGCTGGGCTTCATTTTCGCTGCGTACGGCCACGGCCCGCGCTTGCTGCAATTGGGCCTCGAGGCGACGTACTTCCGACTGGAACGGACGCGGGTCGATCTGGAACAGCAGGTCGCCTTTCTTGACCAGCGAACCGTCGGTAAAGGCCACCTGATCGATCTGGCCGGATACACGTGGACGAACTTCGACGGTTTCCGGCGCTTCAAGGCGGCCGGTGAACTCGTCCCATTCGTTGACGGGTTGTTCCAGCACCTTGGCGACGCTGACCTTGGCCGCAGCGGGTGCCTGAGTAGCCTCAGGTGCGCGACCACAGGCGCTGATCACGACCAGTGCCAGGGCAGTGAGGGGGTAGCGCAAATGAGCGAGTGTCTGGGGCATGAGAAGTTCCGCCGATAGTAAAGGATGGGCGGATTCTGTTGCTCGCAGGGTGTTATTAACGAATCGAATAAATCGAAGGTTACTATCATCCGGAATGATGAACGTAGTGTCGGCAGGGCAGCGCTACACCTGCTGCCGCGTAGCCTCACTGAGCATTCTGCAACCGGTAACGGAACGTGTTGCGTACCCCGATGACCTTGACCGGGTGTCCGCCGGCGACCTGCGGGCTGTACCGGAAACCGGCGGCGGCCTTGAGCGAGGCGGCCCCGAAGTGGGACGCATCGCACTGCCCCTTGACCAGGCGTGCTGCCGTCGTCGTGCCATCGGGCATGAGGTCGTACTCCACCGTGCAGTCGCCTTCCAGCTCGTTTTCGAGCGCTGCCGCCGGATAGTCAGGCGCTGCCTTGGTCAGCGGCAGGTACTGTTTGCCAGCGGTTGCGGCGACATCGGTCGCGGGTCCGGACGCCGACGGCGCAGGTTTCGCCTCGGCTGCGGCCGGTGCAGTGGTTGAAGTGGCCGGTGCCGGGGAGGGGGCTTGGGCGGGCACAGTCGGGGCTGGATGCGGCGCCGGTTTGGACGGGGGCTGTCGTGGCGGTTTCTGTCGCGCCTGCACATCAGCCTGTTCTGCCAGTCGGCTGGCTTCGAGCCGAGCCTGTTCTCTGGCGGCCTGTTCTGCTACCGCCTGTTTCTGTTGCTCGACCGCCTGCTGACGTTGCGCCTCGGCAGCGCGAGCGCTGGCGGCAGCCGCAGCAATGGCAGGGTCCGCAGCCAGTCCGGTGTGGATCACCAGCGTCTGCCTGTCTGGCTCGGCTGTTGATGGAGCAGATGCCGTGCTGCCGAGCCACGCCGCCAGAAAATGTACGGCCACCACCAACGGGATGAGCAGCAATGCCGCGCTTGCCGAAGCAGGCGCCGGGTCGCGTGGCAGCGGCATGCTTGGTGGGGCAACCAGCCTGAGGTCAGGCCTGATCGCCAGATACCGGATGGGTACGGTTCTGCACGTGCGATCGCTACGGTGAGTGCTGAAGCGACAGCGCACGCCGGACTCGGGTAGCCGATGGCTGGCCGGAGTGAACGAGACGCCTACCTCGGGAAGCGGTGATGCAGGTTTCTGCGAAATCTTCATGGCGCGGCATCCGCAGGCTGCGAAATCAGCCCGACATTGGGCACGCCGGCCTGTTGCAAGGTGCCCATCAGTTCCATGATCCGCCCATAGCTGACAGCCCGGTCGCCACGAATCAGCACGGCGGTATTGGCCTGATCGCCGAGCATATCCCGTACTTGCTGGCCCACGGTTGGCAGCGCCAGTTGAACACGCTGGTTCTCGCCGCGATTCAGGTAGTACAGGCCTTCGGCGTCGATGCTGATGACCAGTGGCGGGTGATCCGGCGTGTCGATGGCCTGCGCCCCCAGGCGAGGCAGATCGACGTGTACGCCCTGAGTCATCAGCGGCGTGGCGACCATGAAAATCACCAGCAGCACCAGCACCACATCAATGAATGGCACGACGTTCATTTCGCTGGAAATCCTGCCCCGGGAAACCGCGTGGAAAGAACCTTTCTGATTCATGCGGTTTCCCTCGTGCTGATATCCAGATGACCGCGGGTATGCAGGCTGGTCAGTAGCAGGGTGTGTAGCTCTTCAGCCAGATCGGCCAGCCGGGTCTGCACGTCGGCGACCTTTTTCGACAAAAAGTTGTAGGCAATCACGGCAGGAATGGCGGTGAACAGACCGATGGCGGTGGCCACCAGCGCTTCGGCAATCCACGGCGCTACCGTGGCGAGCGTCGCCTGCGCGGTTGCTCCCAAAGCCTGAAACGACCCCATGATTCCCCACACCGTGCCGAACAGGCCGATGTAGGGGCTGACCGAACTGATGGTCGACAGTATCACCAGGCGACGATTCAGGCGCATGCCTTCGCGCGACAACGCCAGACGCAGTGCGCTGCCCACAGCCTCCATGGTGATTGTGGGGTCGGTGTCGCCGTGGGTCAGTTGGCAGAAGTTACGAAAGCCTTCGCGAAACACCTTGCCTGCGCCGCCAGGCTGGTCGGGCAGTTCTTTGTACAACTGATTGAGGTCGATGCCTGAATGGAAGCGTTGCTCGAAGTCGGCCAGGTGATTGCTGTCGCGCCGCAAGTCGACGCTGCGAATAAAAATCAGCAGCCAACTGACTGCAGAGGCCAGCAAGAGGATAAACATGACGGTCCGGGCAACCGGACTGGCGCCTTCAATCAAGCTGACAATGGACATAGACGATTGCATCGAAGGGTATCTCCTGAGGGTTCTTGGGTGTTAATCGAGTCAGTGAGCAGGTCAGAGCTTGACCTTCATGCCGACCCATAAGGACTGGCCGAAGCTGTTGCGCTCAAGCAGGTTGTTGTCCGCGTCGCGAATCAGGCGCTTCTGGTCGGTGAGGTTCCGCCCTTCGGTGTAGAGGGTCAGGTTGGCGTTGAGCGCGTAGCTGACCTGGGCGTCCAGTTGCCCATAGCGCTCTTCGAACTTGTCCTGGCGCGGGTTCTGGACGCTGAGGCTGGTGCGCCGGTCGCCGACCACGGCGTAGCTGATCTGCGACCTGATATCACCGATGGCGTACATCAACGTGGCGTTGTATTGCTGCTTGGGCGCGCCGACCAATTGGCTTGCCCGACGTGTCGAGCCGTCGACCATCGGCACATTCATCGAGCCGTCCAGCCAGGTGCTGTTGAGCTTGAAGCCCAGCCCGTCGAACGGTGCGGGCAGAAACGCCAGGCGGTCCTTGATAAGGTTTACGGATACGCCGCGAACCTGTGCCGTCGAGGTGTTGAGGGGTTGTGAGATGGTGGTCTGAACACCCGTGCTGTCCGTACTGCTGGAACTGCCGACAAATATCTCGTTCTTCAGGTCTTTCTGAAACAGCGCCATGGACAGCAGCGCTCCCTGACCGAAGTAATAATCGGCTGCCAGATCATAGTTATTGGAGGTGATCGGTTTAAGGCTCGGGTTGCCGCGGTTGATGCTGACTGCGCCGTCCACCTGACTGACGCTGTTCAGCGGTACCACATATTCCGGGTTCGGCCGGCCCAGTGACTGGCTGAAACCCGCACGTACACGCACTGAAGCCGTCAGGTCGTAAAAGGCGCTGAAGGAAGGCAGTACGTTGTCATAACTGCCGGAGTTGCTACTTGGGTTGAGTGTGCCGCTGTTGTTCTGAAAGGCCGAGGAATCGAATCGAGTGTGTTCATAGCGAGCGCCACCAAGGATTTCGAAACGCTCGCCGCGGTACCTGAGCAGACCGAAGCCTGCGGCAATGTCTTCCTGATAACTGAGGTCATTCTGAGTGCTGAGCAGGGTGCTGTTGGCCTGATCGAGCCGAAACAGCCCAGGGTTGTCTGCGAAGAAACGGTTGGTTGCCTTGTAGTAGTCACCTGCATTGCTGAACGAACTGGCGGGGAGGCTGGCGGCACTGGTGGGCAGGAAGCTCTGTTGATCAATGTCCTGCGTGACTTCCATGCGTCGCCAACTCGTGCCCACCCTGACGCCAGGCCCACGGTCCTGCGGGTCGGTGTTGAAGCCGTAGGTCCCTTGCCATTCCTTGATGGTCTGCTGGCGCTCCAGCTTTTCCGGCTGGATAGTGAACAACTGATAGTTTGCCGGCGTGGTCGCCGCCGAAGGGTTGGCGGGGGTGATGGTGGACATGTCGCGATTGTCAGAGTCCTGACTCGTAAGGTCGTACTGATAGCCGAAACTGGAGCCGTAAGCCGAACGGAATTCAAACTGGCCATCGTCCTTGCGCTCATAGGTACTGCGTGCCGCATAGAGCTTGCTGGTCAGGCGCTGTTGATCGGCGGGTTTGAAGTCAACGTCCCAGATGGCCAGATCCGTCGCCGTGGTTTCAGGAAAGTAATCGACGCGATAACGATTGCGGCCCTGGGCATAACTGCCGCTAACGTCGGTGACGTTGCGCGGTGAGCGGCCTTCGAGAATGTTCAAGTAGCGGTATTCGTCGGAGTCGTAGCTGTAGTGCGCGCCGAGCAGCGATGAATAAAGGTTTTCGCTGGGTTTGTATTCGAGGCGGCCCAGCAGGCTCCAGCGATCCAGTCGGTTGGTGTACTGCGCCTGATCACGGCGGTCCACCGACGGCGTGCCAGCCGCGCTGTAATTGATGGTGCGGATGTCCTTTTCCTGATCGCGACTGCGGTCGGAGAAGCTACCCGCCAACATATAGCCGAACTGCTTGTCCTCGCCGAAGCGGTCATTGACTCTGCCGTCGATGATCGCAGAAGGGCTGGAAGGTCCGCCCGGCACGCTCATGTTGCTGTAGTGCCCGATCTTGGTATCGGCAACGGCCTGAAAGCCGCTGTAATCGAACGCGCTGATCGGTTGCAGGTCGACGATCCCGGCAATGGCCGGTTGCAGGTCGGGCGTCAGGCTCTTGTAAACCCCTACTCGTTTGAGAGCGACGCCGGGGATGGCTTCCAGGTCGGTCTGTCGGCCCAGCGCGAACCATCCATCGGGGATCATCGCCCCGTCGAAGGTGGTTGTGGTGAAGCGTGAGGGCAGGCCGCGTATGGAGACGAAGCGACCTTCGTCCTCGTCGAACTCGGTGGTCACGTCCGGCAACCGGCGCAGGGAGTCAGCCACGTTCAGATCGGGCTGCTGGCCCAGTTCGTCAGATGAGATGAAATCGGCGACCTGCGACGTGTTGCGTTTGGCGCGGATTTCCTCGCGATTCTGTTTGACGTACCCCGTGACCGTGACGCTTTCTGCAGCAGGCGTATCGCTTTTGCCGAAGGGTTCCTGAGCAACCGCAGGGGGGATGAGAGTCAGCAGTACGGCGCCGGAAACAAGCGGGTAAAAAGCACGGGTTCTGGTCAGCATGGTGAAATCTCGTGAAGGCCGAAGAGGTCTGGCTTTTTATTTACGCTTTAAGTGTTAAATAAAAATGACTGGCAGTACTCGGCTTGAGATTTCGTCGTTAGTGAGTTCGCTATGAGTGATAGAAAGCACGCCTAGAGAGGCACGCTGAGGATGTGAACAGGTTGCCAGAAGCCCAGCGTCCAGCGTTTTTGAAATTGTCATCATATTTAAACGTTAAGTGTGAAAATATATGGCCTATTCACAAGTACTCTGGCAAAGGAGAACGTTTCTTGCCCAAGCACACGCTTAACGAAGGGATTCATGTGTCGGATAACGAGCGGTTCATTCTGGATCTCATCCGGCGTGAAGGCCGTATCAGTCAGTCCCGTGTCGGTCAATTGAGCTACCTGACTCAGCAGTCGACTCACCGCATCATCAGTATGCTGCTGGCGCGCGACCTGTTGCAGGCCGGCCCGCCTGCGTCTGGTGCAGGACGCGGCAAGCCTTCGCCGAGTCTGCAATTGGCGGCCAGAACCGCCTTCAGCGTCGGCATCGCGATCAATACCGACTGCGCCATCCTTTCGTTGACTGCGCTGGATTGCGAGCTGGTAGAAGAGGTGCGTTTTCGATTTCCGCCCTTGAGCCGGCAGACCACACTGGAGCGCTTGAGCACTGCGCTGGACAGGATCTGTTCGCGTAATGGCGTGGACAAGGCGAGCCTGATCGGTGTCGGGTTCTCGATCAACGGTTATTTTGTCGCCAACCGTCGGCAGATCAACGCGCCGGAGCCATTGCGTGACTGGTCATTGATCGATCTGCAGCCGCTGTTGGAAGAGACGTTCGGCCTGCCAGTGTGGATCGAAAACAGTGTCAGCGCTGCTGCGGTAGGCGAAAGCCTGTGTGGTGCCGGGCGCTGGGCGCGTTCCTTCGTGTACCTGGGGTTCAACTACGGTTTTGGCGGCGGGCTGGTGATCGAGGGCAAGCCGTTTTTCGGTGCCAACGGCAACGCAGGCGAACTCAGTTCGATACTCACGCGCGAAGAGCAGCAAGTGCGTCCGGCGCTGCGTTACCTGCTGGAAATGCTTCAGGAGCAGGGGGTGGATGTCGATTCCATCGAAGACATATCGCTGCGGTTCGATCCTCAATGGCCAGGTGTTGACGCCTGGGTCGACCGGGTGATGCCTTGCCTGAACCGTATCATCAATTCGCTCAGCGGCATTCTCGATCCTCAGGCCATCGTGTTTGGTGGGCAATTGCCGGTCGCGCTGGGCGACGCCCTGATGGCACGCGTCGAATACTGGGGCGGCGACCGTTACGGCATTACAGCCACAAGACCACGTCTGGTAATGGGGCAGCAGAGTTGTGACGCCGCAGCCCGTGGTGCGGCCCTGATTCCGTTGCGGGCCTGCTTTTTCCTGTAAGCGTTTTTTCGTCTGCCCGGCCCATGAGGTTCGATGATGCGAACATTGCACTGTCTGCTTGTACTTCTGCTTACCAGCACAGCGACTGCCGCCCGGTCGGCCGAAAGACTTTACGCCTGTGGGGACGATCAAGTCCGCGAGTACCGAGTGCAAGTGGCGAGCGCCACCGAGGTCTGGCGCTGGAGCGCCGGCCAGGCGAAAGATCTGCCAGACGCCTATCGCCAGAAGCTGCTGTCGCATATTGACGAATGCAAGCCGGTCGAGGGTGGCCGCGCCATTCTGGTGACGTCTTCCGCAGGTGGCGTGGTTTTGCTGGACAGGGCATCCGGCCGGGTCCTGTTTCGCGCTTTGGCGCCGATGGCGCATTCGGCCGAGTACTTGCCCGACGGTTTGATCGCAGTCGCGTTGTCGATTGAGCCCAATGGCGACCGACTGCAGCTCTATGATCGGTATCGCAACGAAAGGCCGCTGTTCGAGTCGCCGCTCCCTTCGGGTCACGGCGTGGTCTGGGATACCCGGCGTCAGCGTCTGTTCGCACTGTCCCATGACCTGTTGCAGGCCTTTACGCTGAGCGGTGAGCGCGCATCACCTGCGCTGCATGAAGCTGGACGCTGGACGTTGCCGGGAAGGCGTGACGGCCATGATCTGTCGGCGCTTGGCGATGGTCGTTATGCAGTCACGACCGATGACGGTGTCTGGCTGTTCAGTCCGGACTATGGGGCGTTTTCGTCGTTCGAGCCTTTACGCTCGGCCTCAAGGGTCAAGGCACTGAGCGTTCTGGGTGAGCGCATGGCCTGGGTCGAGGTGGAGGAAAACTGGTGGGCCTACGGCTTTCATCTGGCGGATCGCGAAGGCGGCGGCGGGGTGCGTGTGCCGGTCTCGGACCTTCATCTGTACAAGGTGCGCTGGGTACATTGACCTGCAAGGCCTCGGCGCACTGCCTGCTCACTTTCCCGCACTTATCTCGACCGCGCTTCGCAAAGGTTCTGGCCCCAGGCTCTGTACGAAAGGTGGCTACGCTCGGTGAGGCTGCGTTAAAACAGGCTCGGAATGCTCATTTACAGCACGTAGACCCCGTTTCTTCGCCTGTTTTTGCCTTGCCCGACCTTCGCAAGCGGGGGATAGAGGCTCTTCATCCGGCCGACAGGTAGTATTGATGTTGATCAGCATCAAAAATATTGACGGTTATGATTTCGATCATCATCATAGCGCTATCTTCAGTCAGTCGACCCGCGAAGGCACCTCTATGACGACACACAAACCTGTAGCGCTGGTGACCGGCGCTTCTTCCGGCATCGGCGAAGCCACAGCCAACGCGCTCGCTGCGGCAGGCTATACCGTGTACGGAACCAGCCGGAAAGGAACCCGCAGTGGCCAGCGCAATTTTTCGATGCTGGCTCTCGATGTGACGGACGATGCGTCCGTCGAGGCGGCGATAAAGGAGCTGCTGGTGCTGGAAGGGCGCATTGACCTGCTGGTCAACAACGCCGGTTTCGGAATTGCGCCAGCAGCGGCCGAAGAGAGTTCAATCGAGCAGGCCAAGGCCATTTTCGACACCAACTTTCTGGGCATTGTGCGCACCACTCGCGCCGTCGTGCCGCACATGCGTCGGCAGGGCGGCGGCCGGATCATCAACATCGGTTCCATTCTGGGCATCGTGCCGGTGCCATTCGTGGCGTTGTATGCGGCCACCAAACATGCGGTGGAAGGGTATTCGGAGTCTCTGGATCACGAAGTGCGCACATTCGGTATCAGGGTCACGGTCATCGAGCCTGGCTATACCCGAACATCATTCGAAACCAACAACCTTGAAGCTGATGCCAAGCTGGAGCTTTATCAGGACGTCCGGGCGCGGGTGTCCAAAGCGGTCAACCACGCCATGGCCAGTGCCGACAGCCCGGATGTAGTCGCCCAAGTGGTGCTCAAGGCCGCCCGTGCCCAGCGTCCGAAGCTGCGTTACACCGCCGGTAAAACGGCAGGCCAGTTTCAATTCATGCGCCGCTTTTTGCCGGCGGGTTTTCTGGATGCGGCCATCCGCAAGAACCTGAAACTGGACGCAAAATCGGCTTCGCAGGCACGCACCTCTCACCAGCCAGGATGATCCGGCCAGCATCGTCCGATCAATCCATGTTCGCCAGACGCGCGTTTACTCACTACAGTGGTTCCCGATGGCAATTTCAGGAGGAACCCGATGACGCTTCCAAAAGCGCTGGCGTTTGATGTCTTCGGCACAGTGGTTGACTGGCATTCGGGTATTGCCCGCGAAACAGCAGCGTTTCTGGCCAGCAACCTGCCTTCGGTCAGACCGGCCGATTTCGCGTTGCAGTGGAGAAAGCTTTACGCCCCGGCGATGCGCGAGTGCATCAATGAGGCGAGAGGCTTTGTAGTGCTGGACACCCTGCACCACGAGACGCTGCAGCAGCTTTTGACCACCCACGGTCTGGACGTCAGTCGCATTCAGCCTGATGAGTTATGGCGGCTCGCTCATGCCTGGCGGCGGCTTGATCCTTGGCCCGATGTGCCGGAAGGGCTGGTGCGGCTGCGCGAGCGTCTGCCTGTCGTGACCCTGTCAAACGCCAATGTTGAGCTGATGATCGCGATGAACCGCTACAACGGTCTGCAGTGGGACGCCTTGCTGGGAGCGGAGTTTGCCCAGACCTACAAACCGGAGCCTGCCGCCTACCTGACAACAGTCGATGCACTGGGCCTGAAGCCACAGCAATTGTGTCTGGTGGCATGCCACCACAGCGATCTGGCGGCAGCAAGGGATTGCGGCCTGATGACGGCTTTTGTCCATCGGCCCATGGAGTACGGAGGAGCCCCTGCGCCTGACGCGGATTATGCCCAGGACTGGGACTATGAAGCCGACAGTCTGATCGACCTTGCCCGGCAGCTTTGCACGGCACCCTGAACCTTGCGACGATACAGCACTCACTTGTTAGGCCGCGGCGTTGAGTGACCGCGCTGCTTCATTGCCGATAAGGAATTCGCATGCACCACGCCTCGCCATCGCTTTCGTCGACGACTTCGCTGGCCGGACCTGTAGAACGTGAGCTGAGTCTGCGCGCTGTCGTTACCGGAATCGTGCTCGGCATCCTCCTGACACCCTCCAATGTATACGCGGGACTCAAGATTGGCTGGTCGTTCAACATGTCGATCATCGCCTTGCTGATCGGCTATGGCATCTGGCAAGGCCTGGCCCGTCGTTCGACCACGCAATTGCCCTGGACCCTGCATGAAAGCAACATCAACCAGACCGTCGCTTCTGCCGCCGCATCGATCATTTCCGGCGGGCTGGTTGCGCCGATCCCTGCCTACACGCTGCTGACCGGCCAGCAACTGGATGCCGTTCCGATGATCGCCTGGGTGTTCTCGGTGAGTTTTCTGGGTATCTGGATCGCCTGGTACCTGCGCCCCTCGCTGCTCAACGATAAAGCGCTGAAGTTTCCCGAAGGCATGGCGACGCTGGAAACCCTGCTGCACATCTACAACCACGGCCATGAAGCCGCGGCACGCCTCAAAGTGCTGCTGAGCGCCGCGTTATTGTCAGCATCGGTCAAATGGGTCGATACCTTCATGTGGGCGTTGCCACGCTGGTCGCCCAACGCCCAGCTGGAGCGTCTGACCTTTACCGCCGACCCTTCGCTGCTGCTGGTGGGTTTCGGCGCGATCATTGGCATTCGCGTTGGCCTGACGTTGCTGCTCGGCGCCGTGCTGGCATGGGGCGGGCTGGCGCCCTGGCTGCTGGAGCAGGGGCTGGTGCAGTTGCCGTCCGACAGCAGCGGCCCGCAGTTCGCCGCTCTGGTGGAATGGCTGTTGTGGCCGGGTGTGAGCCTGATGGTCTTCTCGACACTCGCGTCGCTGGCAATACGGCTTTGGGCCTTGCACAAAACCACCAGGGCGCAGGGCGGCAAAACCTGGACTCTGCCAAAGCCTGGACCGGCGGCCGGCTTTGCGCTGGCGATCGTGCTGGTGGTCAGCCTGCAGGCGCTGCTTTTCGGCATCAATCTGTGGATGGCGCTGCTGACCATTCCATTGGCCATCTGCCTGGCCGCAGTGGCGGCCCGAGTGGTTGGCGCAACCGGCATTCCGCCCATCGGCGCCATTGGCCAGTTGTCCCAACTCAGCTTCGGCATCGTTGCGCCGGGTCAGGTGCCGATCAACCTGATGAGTGCCAACACCGCAGGCGGTTCGGCCGGGCAGTGCACTGACCTGATGAACGACTTCAAGGTCGGCCGTGCCATTGGCGCCACGCCGCGCAAACAACTGATCGCGCAAACCCTGGGAATCTTCGTCGGCAGCATCGTCGGCGTGTTGGCCTATCTGGCGCTGATCCCTGATCCGCAGGGCATGTTGCTCACCGAAGAATGGCCTGCGCCCGCTGTCGCCACCTGGAAAGCCGTGGCGCAAACCCTGACCCACGGGCTGGACTCGCTGTCCGCCAGTGTTCGCTGGGCAATCTTCATCGGCGGGCTGGCCGGGCTGTTGCTGGGCATTCTCGACAGCGTATTGCCCGCACGCCGCGCCAGATTCCTCCCCAGCACCGCCGCACTGGGCCTGGCCTTCGTGCTGCCCGCGTCGGTATCGCTGATGATGGCCCTCGGCGCAATCGTGACCTGGCTGGTGAGCTGCCGCTGGGCGAGCGTTACCGAGCGGTTCGCGATTACTACGGCGGCGGGGCTGATTGCAGGGGAGAGCATTACCGGTGTAGGGGCGTCGTTGTGGCAGATGATGGGGTGAGCGGTGAAGTGCCTGGCTACGCTTTTGCACGTAGGGCGTGGGATAGTGTGGCGGTTGCATCTAATGCGCTGTACGTGCTGATTGACTGCCGGTTCCCGGCAGATAGCCGGAAAGCTGCCTCCCACGGTTCGATGTTTTTCATGATCTGCTGCCCATCAAAGCAGCGAAGCCGTCTTGAGCAGTTCTGACAGGCCTTCAGGTACGAGGGGGGATTCGGCGGAAAAGCTGGACGCTGTATGCCACGCTGCCCTGAAACACGATCCGTCGCTCTCTTGCCCTTCCAGCAGCCGCTTTTCATACACAGTCGCGTCATCAAACGTCGCGTCATAGACCTGGACTATTTCGTGTCCCGGCTTGCCAGCGTAAGTGAAAATGCTTTCCAGCGTACCGATCAGCCGCAGGTTGCCGATTGACAGCCCCAGCTCTTCCTGCACTTCCCGGATGATGGCATCGCTACTCCTTTCGCCAAACTCAATGCCTCCGCCGACAGGGCGAAAGAAGGTTTGCTGCTTGGCCTCGTCGTAGAACTCATTCACCAGAATCTTCCCGCAGTGATGGAAGACACAGATGGCGAGAGGACGAATGCGTTGTAACGACATGGTGAGAACATCCTTGTGAGCAAGCAGCGCTGTGAGGTCAGCCTCTTTTGCGAGTGAATCGTTGGCTGTGGCGATCTGGCCATTCGTTCGATCACGTTGAAGGGCTGATCAACGCGACAGTCTGCGCATGTCTGCGCATGGATGAATCATCCAGTGAACGACTTCAAAAGAATGTGCCGGTTCCACGGTCCGCAATACTTGGGGATTTGCGCGATCAGCTCATAGCCAATGCGTTGATACCAGCCGGCAACCCCATCATCCAGCGTTTCAATGATGGAATCCACACAGCCTCTCTCGATTGCCAGCGCTTCAAGCCTGTGCAATGCCTCGGCGCCGAGCCCGGTTCCGCGCCATTGTTGATCGACCCACAGGAAATTGACAAACAGACGGCCAAACTCAGTACGTCCTGTAGCGCCACCCATCAGCCTGAAGTCTTCAATGACCGCACAGGCTATGTCCTTGGCACTTCCGCCTAGTGGCTCGGATAAATTGCGTCCCGTGTCGATAACGCCATTTCTGATGGTTTGCAGAAAATCACCACCGACCTTGTCATCGGCTATCCACTCTCTCATTTCAATGCTCCCTGCGTCTGTGTGTGCCAAAAACACACGCAAATGAGGTGCCAGAGCAGTGGATAGCCAGCATCAGCCGCAGCAAATGCAGAGCAGGCTGGTGTGCTGACAGGTTGGTGCGCGCTCTTGTAAGCGCGCGCCTGATGAATCCTATGGGTCAATCCCGATAAACAGGGTAATCCGTATAACCCTCGGCACTGCCGCCATACACCGTCGCCGGGTTCAGCTCATTCAAGGGCCAGTCATGTTTGATCCGCGCAGGCAGGTCAGGGTTGGCCATGAACGGGCGACCGAATGCGACGAAGTCTGCCAGTCCTGAGTCCAGCAGTTTGGCACCCGATTCTCCGTTGTAGCGACCTGCGTAGATGATCGCGCCCTTAAAGGTGTCGCGCACTGCACGGCGGAAGGTTTCCGGCATGGCAGGCGCGTTGTCCCAGTCGGCTTCGGCGATGGACAGGTAGGCGATCCCCACATCCTGAAGCACTTTGATTGCCTCGATGTACGTGGTGTGCGGATCTTCCTCGACCATACCCAGGTAAGTGCGGGCTTCGTCGGTGGTCGTGAACAGTGGCGCAAAACGCACGCCGACCTTTTCCTTGCCGATGCATTCGGCCACGCCCGCCACTACTTCGCGCAGAAAACGCAGGCGGTTTTGCAGGGATCCGCCGTACTGATCGGTGCGAAGGTTGCTATGCGCGGAGATGAACTGGTTGACCAGATAACCATTGGCGCAGTGCAGTTCGATACCGTCGAAGCCTGCTTCCATGGCATTGCGCGCCGCCTGAATGTAGAGCTGGATCAGTTCCTGGACTTCGTCAGTGCTCAGCGCTCGTGGCGCGGAAGGTGGAACCAGCTCGCCTGCGCCGGGGGCGGTCTCGATAAACACGCTGACGCGATCTGTGGCCACGGCAGAGGCCGATACGGGGGCGTCGCCGTTTGGCTGCAAGGCGGTATGAGACACACGGCCCACATGCCAGAGCTGGGCGAAGATCACGCCGTCTTTGGCATGAACGGCTTCGGTCACTTTGCGCCATCCGGCGATCTGCTCCGCGGTATGAATGCCCGGAGTCCAGGCATAACCCTGACCGCGCGGCTCGATCTGCGTGCCCTCAGTGATCAGCAGACCCGCGCCGACGCGCTGCTGGTAATACTCGGCCATCAACTCGTTGGCGATGTTGCCCGGCTGCGTGCTGCGCTGACGGGTCAGCGGCGGCAGAACAATGCGGTTTTTCAGCGTGTGGGAACCCAGTTTGGCGGGAGTGAAGAAAGTGCTGTTTTTCATCGGTGTACCTTGTGTGGTCTGATTAGACCAGTCGACTAGTAATTGCGTAAAAATAAAACCGTGTGTCAGGCACACGGTTTCATGAGGTGCCGGATAGACAAATCAGCCAAGCATCTTCAAAAGTTGCTCGGCGACTGCTGCGGAGCTGGCAGGGTTCTGGCCGGTGACCAGTTGCCCGTCGACGACCACATGGACTTGCCAGTCAGCGACTTTGGAGTAGTGGCCGCCAAGGCGTTGAAATTCGTCCTCGATCAGGAAAGGGACGACATCGGTCAGGCCGACCGCCGCTTCTTCGGCGTTGGTGAATCCGGTGACTTCGCGGTGCTGGATCAGCGGTTTGCCATCAGCCCCGACGACATGACGCAACACGCCCGGTGCGTGGCAAACGAAGCCATGTGGCTTGTTGCTGCGATCAAACGCTTCAATCAGCGCGATGGAATGCTTGTCTTCGGCCAGGTCCCACAGCGGGCCATGACCGCCCGGGTAGAACACGGCATCAAAGTCCTCAGCGCTGACATCTGCCAGACGCCCGGTGGTGGCCAGTGCCTGTTGAGCGGCGGGGTCGTTGCGGAAGCGGTCGGTCTCGGCAGTCTGCGCATCCGGCTCATCGCTCTTCGGATCCAGCGGCGGCTGGCCGCCCGCTGGCGAAACCAGTGTGATTGCTGCGCCGGCGTCCTTGAAGGCGAAGTAGGGGGCTGCGAATTCTTCCAGCCAGAAGCCGGTTTTCTTGCCGGTGTTGCCGAGCTGATCATGTGAGGTCAAAACCATCAAGATTTTCATAGCGCACCCTTTGAGTTGGTCAGGCATCAGCGACGTGCAACGAATTTGCGTGTCCTGAGCACCTGTGGAATAGGTTGACGGGGCGCAGCATAGTTTCTAAATAGACCAGTCGTCTAGTAGTTTTTTAACCCGAGGTTTTTCACGGCCGGATGTGGCAAACTCTCGGTCCTTCGAATACGACTGGTCTATTGCCTGGTAATCCGCCCCATGAAACCGACCTACGACGACACTCGCCAACACCTGCTCGACACCGGCCATCGCATGATGGCCGAGCGTGGATTCACCAGCGTTGGCCTGAACGAACTCTTGCAGGCGGCAGGCGTGCCGAAGGGTTCGTTCTACCACTACTTCAAATCCAAGGAACTCTATGGCCAGGCCTTGCTGGAGGACTACTTCGTCGGTTATCTCGCTGATATGGAGCGACGCTTCACGCTGCCTGATCTGAACGATTACGAGCGTTTGATGAATTACTGGCAGGGCTGGCAGGATCGCTGCGTGCCGGACGGACACGGCGATGAGTGTCTGGTGGTCAAGCTCAGCGCCGAAGTTTCCGACCTGTCCGAGACCATGCGCCTGACCCTGCGTGACGGTACTGAGCGAGTGGTGTCTCGTATCACCACCTGCATCGAGCAGGGCCAGGCTGATAAATGCCTGCCTGCCGGAGATGCCCGTGAACTGGCGGAAACCCTCTATCAGCTTTGGCTGGGGGCCAGTCTGTTGAACAAACTCCAGCGTACGGGGCAGTCGCTGGGCAGGGCGATGGAGACCACGAAGCGGTTGTTGAAGGTTTGATCCAACGACAGTCTGGTCAGGTGGAGTGACTGAGAATGGAGTCAAGCAACCCTGGAAAACGCCTTTCGAGCTCATCCTTGCGAAGAGAGTTCATGTGGGTTGTACCGACCGTGCGTGTGCGCATCAACCCTGCATCACGCAGAACCCTGAAGTGATGAGAGGCGCTTGATTTGGGGCGTCCTCCATCCAGCTCACCACAGGTCGCTTCGGCCATGCCGTACAGACGGCGAACCATCTCCATGCGCACAGGGTCGCTTAACGCATACAGAACGCGCTCTAGAACGAACTCACTGGCTTCCGGATGTTTGAGTGCTCTCATGTTCGGGAACCTTTGGCGCAGAACGGTTGTAGTGGATGCGAGGCTTTCAGCGCTCCTGTCCTCTGAAAGTATCGAGGTTTTCACGAAGCCAGTCCGGTAACGAGCGGGGCGCTGTACCGGTGAGGTCTTCTACCGTGAAGGTTCGTTCTGTCAGTACGCAATCATGGAAAATCCGATCAAGCCCCACGAGAAGTTCAGCCTCGAACGGAGAGCGCCCGTCGGCAATCAGCGCAGCATACTGGGCGTCGGGGGTCCTGTGGGTATAGCTGACCGCGTGGCCTAGCAAAACGGATAATTGCTCGGCAATTTGGGGCATGGTCCAGTTTCCGGGTCCTGTCAGGTGATAGGCACGCCGGGAGCCTTTTTCCACCTCTTCCAGTAGCGCTATGCGCGAACAATCGGCCACATCTCGAGTGTCTATCAGGTTGACACGGCCATCGCCTGCCGCACCAGCCCAGGTGCCCGCAGCAATGGCATTGCCGGCGCTTTTGAGTACGTCCATGAATGTGGTAGGTCTCAACACGGTGGACGCCAGGGGTTGCCGAGCCAAATGAGCTTCTATCGCTGAATGCCAGGCGAATGGATTCATAGGGGTCGATGGCCCCATCACCGAAATCTTTACGATGTGCTGCACACCTGCTTCTACCGCAGCGTCAATGAGGGCAATTTCATTGGCGACCTGTTGCGCAGACGTACCGTGAGTGATGAACAGTTTATCGACGCCTGCAAGTGCCTTTTCGAGCGTTGACGGTTGATCAAAATCCACTGTCGCAGACGCCACACCCGCGATGGAGAACGGGGATGACTGTTTGCGTGAAAGGGCGACCAGGGTGACCGGGTCAGGTGCCAGTTGATTGATCAACCGCATTCCTACGCGGCCCGTAGCGCCTGCAATGGCAATGCGCGGTGGTTTCATTTGCCTGTTTGACGGGTTAATCATGATGAGTTTTCCGTATCATGGAACGATCAGTCCATCTATCCTGTACTGATCGTTCCAGCGTGTCAACGGAGGAATCATGAGCGGTAAACCGCAATATGATGAAAGCGCAGTATTGAAAGCCGCTATAGGCGTTTTCTGGCGTCACGGGTATGCAAATGCATCTGTTAGCGATCTGACAGAGGCGACTGGATTGTCTCGATCAAGCCTGTATCAGCGCTTTCAAGACAAGGACGGGCTCTTCAACGAGTCCCTCCAGTTGTATACCGAGCGCGTATTGTCCCGAATGAAATCCACTCGCGTACAAAACTCCAAAGCGAGCGTGGAAGCGCTGCTACGCGAGTTTCTGCCCAGAGAATCCGATGCAACGCGCCCGCCTGGTTGTTTGATTTCTCGCAGCAACGCTGAGCAGGAAGACCTTAGTGCCACAGGAAAGAGAGCGGCAAACGCCGCTGCCTGCAAGCAGCGTCAGCTTTTTTTGGAAATTCTGACTGAGGGGCAGTCGGCTGGTGAGATTGGGCAGGACGTAGATGTAGATCTGCTGTCCTGGTATTACTTCGGGACATTGCAGTCGATTGTGAATCTGCCTTCGGTCGGTGCAACCAGCCAGACGCTTGCCCGTCTCGTTGATGTAGCAATGCTCGCATGGCCGCAAGGCAAGGCGTAAGTGACGCAGTGTCGAGGCCGCATCGCATGGCTTCGTGCGGCTTTCACACCTTCAGTTTGCCGCTGTGGCTTCGTCGAACTTCAACCGGGCCGACTCGACTTCAGGCAGTTTGTCGAGCGTCCATTTGTGCAATTCGCGAAACGGCTGCTGGAGTGTTCGACCCAGCGGGGTAATTTCATATTGCACCGCCACGGGAGAGAATGTGATCACCTTGCGCAAGACCAGGCCATTACGCTCCAGTCTCCGCAAACACTGTGTAAGCGCCTTTTGAGTAACACCCTCCAGACGACGTTTGATCGCATTGAAACGATGTGGCTCGTCATCAAGTACGGCCAGAACCATCATTGACCACTTGTCTGCGATCTGGTCGAAAAGTGCCCGGCTTGGGCACTCCGACGAGAAGCATTGGGGCTTGATTTCCAGCATCGAGGTTTCCTCTTGTATACCTGGGCGACTCCAGGTGCCTAATTGACATTTGGTTTACAAAATATACTTATATGGCTTCCAAAAGCAAACGGAGTCCATCCCATGTCGAACCCTGATACCAGCATTTTATTTCGTCCTTTTTCGATTCGGTCGCTTGAACTGAAAAACAGAATTGTCATGGCGCCGATGACCAGGCAATTTTCGCCGCATGGCATTCCCGCCGAGGGAAGCGCGACGTACTACCGGCGGCGTGCCGAGGGGCAGGTGGGCTTGATCTTGTCGGAAGGCACGGTCGTTGATCGTCCTGCCTCACGTAACGGCGCCGGTATTCCTTTTTTCCATGGTCAGGCAGCGCTCGCCGGTTGGAAGCATGTGATCGATTCTGTCCACCAAGCGGGTGGCCGCATGGGGCCGCAGCTGTGGCACACCGGTGCAGTACGCGATGCCAGCGGCTGGGAACCTGACGCACCGGTTGAAAGCCCATCCGGCCTTGATTCACCCAATGATCCCCGCGGCAAGGCGATGAGCGAAGAGGATATTGCAGATACAGTTGCAGCGTTCGCCAAGGCAGCGGCCGATGCCAAACGTCTGGGTTTCGACACCGTCGAGATCCATGGGGCTCATGGTTATTTGATTGATCAGTTTTTCTGGGCGGGTACCAATCAACGCACCGATCGTTATGGCGGACCGACAATCAAAGAACGCTCGCGTTTCGCGGCTGAGATTGTGTCTGCCGTTCGTCATGCAGTCGGTCCCGAATTTCCTGTCATCATGCGCGTCAGCCAGTGGAAGCAGCAGGATTTTGGGGTGCGAATCGCCGAGACTCCCGCGATGATGGAAGATTGGCTGTTGCCGTTGGTGGAGGCGGGGGTTGATGTCTTGCATTGCTCGCAGCGACGCTTCTGGGACCCTGAGTTTCCCGAGATTGACGGTGAGAACGGGCTTAACTGCGCGGGCTGGGCGAAGAAAGTGACGGGAGCCACGACCATCAGTGTCGGCTCGGTCGGGCTGGACAACGATGTCACTCACGCCTTTGCAGGCGAGGGATCAACGTCTGCGAGTCTGGATCGTCTCATCGAGCGCATGGAGCGCGAAGAGTTTGATCTGATTGCAGTGGGGCGTGTTCTGCTGACTGACAAGGATTGGGTCGCTAAAGTGGAACGAGGTGATTTTACCGGCCTCAAGGGTTTCAATCCGGCGTCTTTGGCCGAGTTGGCTTGAGCCACTGCCGAGCATTGAGGGAGTGAGGTCGCGAACGTAACATTCAGATTTCACAAGATGAATACGGGTTCGTGGTTCAGCACAGCCCGACTGTTTCGGTGACCTTGCAGGTCCAGGCCCGCATCGATGTGGGCCTGGACCTGCAACACGAACTATGGATACCCGATGGCTGAAAACAGGGCGGCGTCGCGTTGACGAATGCAGGCCGTCGGCTGACGAGGGCCTGCTTACAATAATTGGTAACCATTTGATGGCTGATTGCCGCGCTATATTTGATGTATACCCTTTTTCTTTTTTGCCGGCGCCGCTACACGAAGTGTGAAGGGTGAGCGTTAAGGACTGACCATGAACCCCCAAAGCCAATCCGATATGCCCGCAAAAAACGGCCCGATCACGTTTGCATGCAATGGATGCGGAGTCTGCTGCAAAGGACGTCTCATACCCCTCACGCTCCAAGAGGCCGAAGAGTGGCTGGATCGCGGCAACGATGTTGCCGTCATACTTGAAGCGTTCGATCGCTCGACCTACCTCGAGCCGGCGCACTACGCCCACAGCGTCCAGCGGGCTACGGAAGTGATCAGTGGCGAGGCACGCATCCAGGTGGTCGCCATCTTTGCAGGCAACGCGCTGACACAGTGCCCGAGTCTGGGTGAGGATAACCGCTGCGCAATCTATGAAGACCGGCCGTTGGTCTGTCGAATCTACCCCATGGAGATCAACCCGTTTCTCACGCTTCGTCCCGAGGAAAAGGTTTGTCCGCCGGAGGTCTGGGAGTCAGGCGAAGTATTGTTTTCCGATCGGGTCATTGACCCTGTCCTGGAGGATCAGATTCAACGCTCCCGCCAGGCTGACCGTGATGACGCCGAGGCCAAGGTTGCCGTGTGTGAGCAGATGGGAATGAATGTCGCCGCCTGGAAAGGCAATGCACTGGCTGTTTACCTGGCTGACCGCGTGTTACTGCGCCAGGCCATAAGGCATGTCAGGGCTGACGATCCTGTGTCGACAAACGTGTCCTGGAAAGTTCGTGCCGATGATGCTGATCTTCACACTCGTCTGGACCTGGCGGGCGTTGAACTGGATGCTGGATCGCAGGCTGAATATATCTTTCACTCGGTCACTGTCTGATCTGGAGGAGGTTTCTCCGGCAGTGCAAGCCCGGTAAAAACAATTTGACAGAGGCCTGGTCGCCAACGCAGATCGGGCCGATCTACTACGCAGTGGCCTCTGACTCTGCACAGCCTTCTGCCACATCGACCGCCAACGGCATC
This sequence comes from Pseudomonas sp. CDFA 610, assembly GCF_021147865.1. Taxonomy (NCBI): domain Bacteria; kingdom Pseudomonadati; phylum Pseudomonadota; class Gammaproteobacteria; order Pseudomonadales; family Pseudomonadaceae; genus Pseudomonas; species Pseudomonas sp. CDFA 610. The sequence continues at coordinate 55,798 of NZ_JAGTPM010000007.1, read as the reverse complement.
ATCACCACCGCGATGTTCATTGGCGGCGGCATCGCACCCATATTGATGGGGACGCTGATCACCATGGGCGGTGGCTGGACCAGCCTTCACGGCTATACAGTGTGTTTCTTTGTCATGGCAGGTGTGCGCTCGGCGGGGCGTTCCTGCAGCTGTTTTCTCATCGGCCGCAGGTGTTGGTTGCCCAGGCTGCCGGGAATTTATAAGGCTCATCCAGATGCGGCCTTGAGCGGTGCGATTTGGTTCGTCACATCGCGGCGTGCGCCACGGGCAATGTCGCGTTCCTGTTTGAGGCCAATGTCGGGGTAAGCGCCTATGTAGAAGCCGCTTTCATGACCTTGGGTTTTAATAATGTCTCCGCCAGCAACAAGGCCTCGTTTTCAGTCGCTGTCATGAGCATGGGATAGCCCCAGAATTTCTCGTAAACAACTGAGAATGCTTTGCCTGCCAAGCGTTTGGTAAGACTTGATTCGACATAAATCGAGGCTTTGACATACTGCTTGAGCTCGCTTTTATGGCGCTTCATCCACAGAGCCATTTGTTTCATTTCGTCTGGTGAGTGTTCGGTCTGCTCGTTATCCAGCCCTTCGTTACTGAGGAGGACGAAGGGTTCATGGCGAGCAAGCAACGCTTCGAACTGGGCAAGTGAGTCTTCCTGGCTATAGCCCCGCGTAGCTTTTTGCAACCATACGAGTGGGAATTGGTTGGCCTCTATACGCATTTCAATACTCCTCCGACAAGATCGCCAAATCTGTGTGATGGCCTGCAGTTTCAGGATACCCTGTAGGCAGGTCGGCGTGATTGCACAGCTTGGCCATAGTATTGTTCGAATCAGCCAGATTCATCTTGGTTTAGCGAGGGTGCACACTAGGTATGGCGAACATCGTTAATAGAGATACGGTTCCGAAGTGGGATGTTGATGGCATCTCGCGGACAGTCGTTGCGCTCAGTGCCTCTATGGTGAGCAAGGACTGGGAGCAAGCAAGCCATCAACATCGCAAGGCGCAACTGCTTTATTCCGTGCGCGGCGTGCTCAATTGTGAAATCGAAGAAGGCGTATGGATCGTTCCGCCGCAATGTGCCGTATGGATACCCGGCGGTTTGTCACATGCGACACGTGGCTCGGGAGAAACGGAATGTTACTGCTTATTTGTGGAACCCGACGCAGCCCCAGACCTTCCGCAAGGTTGCTGCACGATTGGGGTCTCGCCACTGTTGCGTGAATTGCTGCTCAAGGCGGCAGGATTCTCGGAAGATGCCGTCACCAGCGCACGCGAAGACCGCCTGATCGCAACGTTGTTGGACGAATTGTCGGCAGCCCCCGTGCAGGACCTGCATTTGCCGATGCCTCGCGACAGGCGTCTGCGCCGTCTCGCTGAAATGCTCCTGGCCGACCCTGCGGTCAAGATTTCAGTGCACGACTGGGCATCTCGCATAGGCATGAGTGAGCGCAGCATGAGTCGGCTTTTGCTGCAGGAGATAGGGATGAGCTTTGGGCGTTGGCGTCGCCAGTTGCATGTGATTCTGTCACTGCAACGCATGATCAAAGGGGAGAGCGTACAAACGGTTGCATCAGAACTCGGTTATGAAGGCTCCAGTGGCTTCATCACCATGTTCCGCAAAACCGTAGGTAAGGCCCCTGTGCAATATCTCACCACCCGCGCAAGTGCCCTTACTGCGGGTGATTCTTTGCATGTGCCTTCAATCCTGCTTCCTGATAACGTTTAACCGCGACGAGTAAGCGATCTCGCCGAGGAGTGAGCATCACGTCTTGCATGATTCAACCGGTTGCTGCCGTGGCAGCGGCAACTGGTCGATTCCACGTGTCCGTTACATGACCTGAGTGAAAGGCTGCCGCTCAGCGAGCAATCATCCCTGCGGCTTGTTCGGTGGCTTCGGTAGTACGCGTCGCAAGTTTACGAACCTCGTCGGCCACGACAGCGAAACCGCGCCCAGCCTCACCTGCACGTGCAGCTTCAATCGCCGCGTTCAGCGCCAGCAGGTTTGTCTGGCTCGCAATGCCTTGTATCGTACCTACAATTTGCGACAACTGAGCGAGGCTGGCCTCCAGGGTCCGTTGATGCGTAACTTCCGACTGTCGCAACGCATTCTGCTCGTGCTGCAGGTGGACATCCACAAGAGCGCCGACTACGCGAAGCGGAGATCCTTTCGCATCGCGCCGGGTCTGACCTCGTGCTCTGAACCAACGGTATTCGCCACTCTTCATCTTCAACCGATACTCGATGTCGAATGGAGTTTTTCCTGACCTATCATTCAAGTGGGCGCCGAAAGCGTTAAGGCTTCGCTCTTTATCATCCGGGTGCAACCTGGATGCCCAGCTATCCAGAACATCGGGAAACTCTTCAACCGTTTCAAAACCAAGCAGTCTTCGGAACTGAGGCGACCACCAGAACGGGTTCTTGGCGTTCACAGGATCCCCGGCAATGACCTCCATGTCCCACAAGCCATCGGAGAGCATTTCCCTGGCCAGTTCGAAGCGGGTGATGATGACGTCATGTTCCTGCTCGCGTTCCAACTGATCATGAATATCTCGTAGCGAGCCAGCGACCCGGATCGGCGTTCCTCGTTCATCACGAAGTGTCTCACCTTGTGCATGGAACCAACGGTAGGAACCATCCTTCATCGCGAGCCGGTTTTTCACTTTATAAGGCGTGTTGCCCGACTTGTCGTTGAGATGTCGAGCAAAGGCGTCAAGCGTCTCCTGCTTGTCCTGCGGATGCAGGCGATCAGCCCAACTCGCCAAGACATTCGGGAAATCAAGTTCGTCATTAAACCCGAGAAGATTGCGAAATTGCTGCGACCACCAAAAGCGGTTCTTGGGATTGATCGGGTCGCCAGCTACAACCTCCATATCCCAAAGGCCCTCGCTGGAGGCTCGATTCACCAGGTCGAATCTGACGGCGTAGGTTGACGCGCTAGCTGCCGATTCGTGAAGTCGTTCACGCGCAGCTTCAAGCTCTTTTTCAAGCTGGCTTATCCGCGATTGAGACTCACGCCGGGATGATTCGAGAGTTCCCCAGGCATCAAGGATTACCGGGGCCTCCCCGCAACCTTTGACGTCAGGTGCTTCGCCGCTTTTGATGGCAGCTATCAACTGTCGGAGTGCATAACGATCACGGCGTAAAAACGGGATGGACATGGTGCGAGACTCGATAGATTTAATAGGCCTCATCCATGCGCCTTGATGCTTGTTTTTTTCGGCCTCTGTTCAGAAAACTGTAGACCTGATCGCAACTTAAATTGAGGGGGGGCATGCTCAATTGCAATCGGGAAACTCCCCGCCGCACACATTGGCTGAACTGAAAAATAATCTGGCCATCCCTCGATATCTGACAACAGCAGCGTGTTGCTAAATTGCGCCACAACGAATGCTAATCAGTTTCACTTGAGATTAATTCGTCACTTCTGTCCTTCGGTCTGGTTCCGGTTGAGTCGTGGGTCTTCAAATCCGCTTCTCTATGGTCGGCCGTTGTCTGTTTATTCTTGATAAGGAATGACTCATGTCGAGTTCGTTGACTGACTGCGGAAGAGGGCGCCATGGCGTGCCTCAACGTCTGGTGAAGAAACCGGTTGCTGCAGCGCTGCTTGTGCTTTTGGGACATTCAAATTGTGTGATGGCAAAGGACACGGTCAACGCCGACGAAAACTCTCCGTCTCAGGGCGTGATGTTCCTCCCGTCCCTGACGATAAGCGGGACAGGAGCACCCGGCGAAACCGAGACAGAAGGCACAGGGCTTTACACCCTCGGTCAGACAACAGCCGCCACTCGCTTGCCGCTCACGCTTCGGGAAACGCCGCAATCCGTTTCAGTGGTGACACGTCAACGCATGGACGATCAAAAGCTCGATTCAGTTCAGGGTGTGCTGGAGAACACGACTGGCATCTCCTCGTACCAATCAGACAGCCAGCGCACGAGTTTTTATTCCCGTGGCTTTCTGATCGACAACATCCAGTATGACGGCATACCGGCTGTCATCGGCGATGTCATAAACGGCAGCGGTATCAGTGATCTGGAAACAGCGTTTTATGACCGTGTCGAAATTGTGCGTGGGGCGAGCGGACTTCTCACCGGCACGGGCAATCCGTCGGCTGCGGTCAACCTGGTCCGCAAAAGACCCACGTCGGAGTTTTCGGCCTCCACCTCCATCAGTGCGGGGTCATGGGACAGTTTTAGAGAAGTGGGGGACATTTCTGTACCCCTGACAACCGACGGTCGCGTTCGGGCACGTATGGTAGGGGTCAATAATGATGGCCACTCTTACCTCGACGGTTATCAAACACAAAAGCAAGCGCTCTACGGGATCATTGAGGCAGATCTCACTGAAGACACTACGTTGGGTGTAGGTTACGACTACCAGAATAGTTCCCCGAAGCGACCGACCTGGGGCGGCACGCCTCTATGGTTCAGCAATGGCTCAGAGGCAGAATGGTCGCGTTCCAAATCTGTGGCAGCGGACTGGAGCCGCTGGGACAGTACCCGGCAGAGTGCTTTTGTCGAACTGGAGCACCGGTTCGATAACGGTTGGAAAGTCCACGGTGTCGTGAATCAGTACCGTACCAAGTATGACACTCAGCTCATGGGGAGTTCTGGTACACCTGACCAGGATACTGGGCTAGGCAGTTTTCCTGATGGCGCTTATCCGATAGTGTTGGCTGGCACAGGTAAAAGCCGTCAAAACACCTTGGATGTGATGGCGAGCGGTCCCTTTGACTTGATGGGACGCCAACATGACCTGATGGTGGGAGGTATGAGTTCTCGATATACCTCGAACAAAGATGACGTCAGCCCCTTTTTTTCAGGGTTCACGCCCATCAATATCTACGATTGGAACAGCCACTTCCCCAAGCCTGACTTCGATGCAATGACGTCAATACCCACCCATACCGAGATCAAGCAGCGCGGTTTCTACAGCGCAGCGAGATTCTCTTTGGCTGACCCATTGAAGTTGATTGTCGGCGGGCGGTTCAATCGGTACGAGATTGACGAGACCGCAGGTGGAGCGCCGTTCAGTTATAAAAAGAGTAATGAATTCACGCCTTATGCAGGTTTGATATACGACATTGACGGTACGTATTCTGCTTATGTCAGTTATACCGGCATCTATAATCCTCAATCATCATTTCGAGACCGCAACGGCAACGTCCTTACGCCTACTGAAGGCAAGACGAAAGAAATTGGCCTCAAGGCTGAATACCTGGAAGGTAGACTGAATGCGTCTGTCGCATTGTTTGACACCGAACTGGACAATGCTGCACAAGCGGACGGCAGTCTTCTTACCCCAGGCGGAGCCCAGGCTTATAAAGGTGTTGATGGCACCAAATCCCGTGGGATCGAGTTTGACATGCAGGGTGAGGTTGCTACCGATTGGAATGTCTACGCTGGCGTGGCTGCTTTCACGGCCAAAGATGGTAATGACACCAGGCTAAATGCTCAGGTGCCACGCACTACCGCTCAGATGTTCACGACGTACAGATTGCCCGGAATATGGGAGAAGCTGACGTTGGGTGGCGGCATCAGATGGCAAAGCCGCTTCTTGAGCAGCAGTACCAGCACACGGGTAGCGGAACAGGATCCCTACGCGTTGACGTCACTGATGGCCCGTTATGAGATGACACGTCACATGGACGTATCTATCAATGTTAATAATGTGTTTGATAAAAAATATGCAACGCAGAAGGGCGACTTCGACACGGTAAGTTATGGCGCGCCGCGGAACGCATTTCTAACAGTGAACTATAAACTGTAGCCTCAGCTGATGACCTCTACGATCTGATCCGATTGCCACAATGAGTCAGTGTTCCAGGTTCGGCCGACAACACAGGTGGCGGGCCGCAATCACCAGACAGGAGAACGGCTGATCAGACGCAGGTGAGCGCCTGGTAAAGCAAATTACGCTTCTCAAGCCGGAAAGTGAGAGACTCAACCGGAGCCGTCTCATCCTCCAGGCGACTCAAAAATTTACCCAGCCGTGTCGGCCTGCCGCCATTGAAGCCTCTCAAGGAATTTCACAGCCATTATGAACAACGCTGAAAACCTGAATCCAGTGGCTCCGCGCCTTGGCACGGATCTCCATCGTGGTCACGGTTTCAAAAGAAAGTCCGCTGTTTGCAGATGCTTAGTAGTTGCAGTGTCTCTGGGTGGGCTGTCGACATTGACTGGCGCCGCGTCTCAATCCCCGTCGTGCGAAACACCAGCGGGCGGGATAATGTTCATTACTCAAGACTGCGTCGACCCGCAGTTCGACCGCCCGATAATAGATAGCCGAGAAGATTTGAAAAGCCCTGTTCTGACGCATCGCGTTTCCGGGCACTTCGAAGGCACCGATGTTAAGTTCAGTTTTTTCTTTCCGCCGAAAGCCCAATGGAAAGGGCGTTTCTTCCACAAGGTTTATCCCTTGGGAGATGGCAGCGTCCCGGATCGTGTCATCAAATTTGGTGCCGACAGCGGTGCTTACACCGTGGACACTGTTTCACCTTCTGGCTATCGAGCCAACGCTGCGGCTGCAAAGTTTTCTAAGGTGGTTGCCGGGGAATACTATGGACTTTCCGCCTCTCAGATCCACGGCTATATCTATGGTGGCAGCGGCGGATCTTATCTGACCATCGCTGCGGCTGAGAACTCGTCGGGGGTATGGGATGGTGCCGTCCCATTCGTCATTGGCGTCCCAACATCAATTCCAACCAATTTTTTCGTACGTGCTTTTGCACGTCTTGTACTCGAAGATAAGGCATCAAACATTGCCGACGCTATGCGACCGGGAGGCAGTGGCGATCCTTTTGCAGCACTTGACGCCACACAGGCCTCCGTTCTGGCGGAGGTCACAGCAATGGGCGTGCCCCTTCGCGGTTGGGATAATTACGCTTACATCCTGGGTCTCAACGACCCGCAAGGTTTACTGGGGTTTGCCAGTTCGGTCAAAGGCATTGATCCCGGTTATGCAGATGACTTCTGGAAAAAACCTGGCTACCTGGGCACTGAGCAATCCATGCTGGGCAATCTTGTCCGAAGGGCGAAAGTTGACCGCGTAGTGTCGGTTCAAAAGATAGATCGTGACTCGGAGGGTAAGCCATTAAGTTTGCACGTGGCCGGGTTGTCGCACCTCAAAAACAGCGCTTGGTTGGACTTTACCCTCGACGGAGCAGAAGGGGGCAATCGAAAACTGCTTGGGTCGTTAGATGCCGAGCACGAAGTCATTAAGCTGTCCGAGCAAAATCAGGCCGACACGCTCAATACTCTGAGAACTGGAACCAGGATTCGTGTCGATAATCGCTGGGCAATTGCGTTGACCTCCTACCATCGGCATCAGGTACCGGTTTCTGATGGATTTGCTGTGTGGGATCAGTTTCGCAATGCAGACGGTTCACCGCGCTACCCGCAACGCCCTCAGGAAGCAGGCTCAATAATCAGCAAAGGTGTCAGCGGAGGCGGTAGCTTCACCGGCAAAATAAACAGCAAGATGATAATCATCGCCAATGCACTTGATGTCGATGCCTACCCTTGGGATGCCGACTGGTATGGCCAGCGATTGAAGGCAGAAGAGGGGGATCAGTACGACGCGAAGGTGCGGATCTGGTTAAACGATAATGCGGACCATCTGGATGGCAGCGTTGTGGCTTCGGGCGCGGCCGACAATCAATTTGTGAGACTCATCGATTACAACGGCATCCTCGAACAAGCGGTCAGGGACGTGAGTGCCTGGGTGGAAGATGATAGAGCGCCGCCTCGCTCCACTCAGTATGCGCTCAATAACGGCCAAGTCTCGTTACCCGCAGACGCATCAGCCAGGCAGGGTATCCAGCCAGGTGTGAAACTGACGTCAAGGAGCGGCGAGAGAATCATTGCCAAAGTCGGGGAGCCCGTTACGTTGCTGGGTGACATTACCGTCCCGGCATCTGCCGGCAAAATTGTGAAAACAGAATGGAGTCAGACGGGGAACAATGATTTTCTGGATGCTCCACTTCCTCATCAGCCGTCAGAAACGCTCGCGGTACATAAGACACTTATTTACTCGGAACCTGGCACCTACTATCCCGTGCTCCGCGCCACCGTCCAGCGTGAAGGTGACGCCACGACGGAGTTTACGCGGGTCGCGAATCTGGCAAGAGTGCGAGTAGTAGTGGAATAGAAAATACGGCCGTATGCCGAGTTTGGCGATTCAGCATGCGCGTCAGCCAGTGGAAGCAGCAGGACTTTGGAGTTCGCCTCGCCGAGCCCCCGGCGTGGATGGAAGAGTGGTTGCTACCGTTGGTTGAGGCGAGTGTTAACGTTCTGAATTGCTCGCAGCTTGCTCTGTTTCGACGACTGCTCTGTTACGCGCCAATGGAGAAGGGGGAAAGACGCGCTGCTCAAGTAGCCTGAGGGATCAGTGGAACCCGCTAGAGCTTATTTCTTTATGGAATAAGCATAATAAAATATATTTCTTGATGATATTAATTATCGTGCTACCTTGCTTTTACCGGACCGCCGGATATGTTCAATCCTATTCTTATGGTACGACTATGTCCGGCGCCCGAATCTTCCAAATTAGCCTTGAGGCTCTGTCGCATGACGGCGCCCATGCAGCGGTTTATCACGCCGGCAATCTCCACATCAGTTCCTTTTCCTCCATTGCCGCTGCATTCGTTACCGGCAAACCCCTCCCTTGTCAGGCCAACAGCGAAGCCTGCAGTGCAATCAGCGAAGGCTTGGCGTTTCTTCTCTACGCCATGTGAATCATCGTTGTTGGGCACTTCCATACCGTCAGTCCAGCCAGTCATCTTCCGGCAATACCCAGCTATGGGGTTGCAGCCTGAAGCGTGAGCGATTGGGCGCCTGTTCCAAGCAAGATCTATCACGATTGACAACAATGCCAAACTATCTGGATGAAGCTCATCGAGCTGAAATTGCTAAGCTGAGCACTACCGTAACGAGTAAGACTGAATGGCCCACCTGGCTGTTGTTAGTCGGGTTTTATCTGGCTTGGGCGTTTATTATTTTTTGTGGGAGCGCACTTAGCGAAGTACTCAGCCTTGTCCTGTTGGTTCCACTGGTTGTGCTGTGGATGTCGATTCAGCATGAGCTTATCCACGGTCATCCAACGCGTTGGCCTGGTATAAATAAAGCGTTGGGATTTCTGCCATTTGCCGTGTGGTACCCCTATGACATTTACAGGGATACGCATTTGGCGCATCACCACGACGAGGTGTTGACCCTGCCGGGCCAAGATCCGGAAAGTCGTTATGTTACCGGTGCTTTTTGGTTGCGCTCGCCTCGCTATATCAGAACGTTATTATGGGTAAACAAGACCGTGGGTGGTCGTTTGCTTATAGGCGCTCCGTTGGCGGTGATAACCCTCGTGGGCAGCGAGATCGGAGGGCTATTTCTGACCGGGCGAATCGCTTGGCGGATGTGGTTTGCTCATCTACTAAGTGTTGGCGTAGTGCTGGCATTGGTTGAGCAATACAGCGCCATCAGTGCCATGCAGTACCTATTCTTGGTTTCGCTGCCGGCCTTGTCGATTGCCATGATCAGGTCGTTTTACGAGCATCGGCCGTCAGCGCTGCCAGAACACCGTACGGTGATCAATGAGTCCTCAGGGCTTTTAAGTTGGCTGTTTCTCAATCTCAATCTTCACCTGGTTCATCACGATCTTCCCGGTTTGCCTTGGTTTTACTTACCCGGGGTATATAGAGCCAGGCGTGAACAATGGATCGCGCGAAACAATGGCTATGTCATTCATGGCTATTTCCAGTTATTGCAGAAACATCTGGTCAGTCCCGTGGATTGTCCTCGCCATCCTGCTGAGCACTAACAATAGGCAAGCTAATGTGGGCGTCGGAAAATGATACGTTTTGAAGCAATCAAGAAAACTTATAAAGGCATCCCGCGAATGGCCGTGAGCGACTTAACGCTTCACGTCCGGGAGGGTGAGATCTGTGTATTTGTGGGGCCAAGTGGGTGCGGCAAAACCACCATTTTGCGCATGATCAACAGGCTGGATACCCAGGACAGTGGCCGTATCTGTGTCAACGGCGTGGCGACCGATGAACTTGACGTCGTTACGCTACGCCGTGGTATTGGTTTCATGATGCAGAGCGCCGCCTTATTTCCCCACCAGACGGTTGCCGAAAATATTGGCGCAGTTCCGCGTCTGTTGGGCTGGGGCAAACATAAAATTCGCCAGCGCGTGAGCGAGCTCATCTCCCTGGTTGGGCTTCAGCCGGAATTTCTGGACCGCTACCCTGATCAGCTGTCGGGCGGGCAGCAAAGTCGTGTTGCTCTGGCAAGGGCATTGGCCTCGGACCCACCGGTTGTATTGATGGACGAACCCTTCGCCGCGCTTGATCCGGTGATACGCGAACGACTGCAGGATGAACTGATTGCGCTTCAGAGACGTTTGCATAAAACCATTATCCTGGTGACCCATGATATGGAGGAGGCCATCAAGATTGGTGATCGAATTGCCATCTTCGAGGGCGAAGGAAAGCTTGTTCAGTTCGATACCCCTCACAACATCCTTGCCCATCCTGCCAGCGAGTTTGTGAAGAACTTTATCGGCAAAGATCCGCTGTTAAAAAGACTTTCGCTGATGAAGGTTGCTGATCTTCCGGTGGATGAGGTCAGTTGTGAATTCAAACTTCTCCTGGATGATAAGTCCAACCCGTTGAAGTGGGTCAGTGAATCGGACGTGGCTGTTCCGGAGCTGACCACGGTGTCGAGTAACGACTCATTGCATCACGCCCTGGTTAAAATTCTAACGGCACCGATCGGTGTGGTTGTTCGCGTGGACGCCGCCGGCGGTTATGAAGGTTGCCTGTCGATTGCCAGCCTTCACAGCGCACTCAATGAGCGCCGCTTCGGAAGTGCGCAATGATTGACTGGTCCTGGATCGTTGAAAACTGGCAGCAGATCGGCCAGCTGTTAATTGATCATATTCAACTGGTGACTTTGGGCCTGTGTACAGGGATGCTGTTAGCGGGTGCAATGGTGCTCTTGACGTTGTGGCAGCCAGGACTGGCACGGCCGATGATTTATGGCTGCGGCATACTCTTTACCATTCCGTCGCTGGCACTGTTTATTTTGATAATGCCTTTTACCGGTTTATCCAAGACCACGGCGGTCATTGGTTTGAGCCTGTATTCCTTGCTTATCGTGTTACAGAACACCTTGGCGGGGCTTGCGAGTAACCCTGCGGACGTATTGGAGGAAGCCCGTGCGCTCGGGTATACGCGCATGCAGAGATTCCTCGGGGTTGAACTTCCACTGGCGCTGCCTGCGTTATTGGCAGGCTTACGAACAACCTCGGTTACTTTGGTGGGACTGGTGACTGTTACTGCCTTGATTGGACAAGGAGGACTGGGCCAGCTGTTCATTACCGGTCTGGCTCAAAGTTTCACTACACCTGTGGCGGTCAGCCTGGTCCTGACCGTGATGTTGGCGTTATGTTTTGATTTTCTGTTTTATTCAATCAATAAATGGCTGGTGCCTTGGGTGCGCTGATGAACATGATCGCAAGTGTCTACCTTTGGTTTTCTCTTCCTGATAATTGGTTGGGTGAAAACGGCATCCTGACTCGGCTGGCAGAGCATATTTATTATGTGTCCTTGAGCCTGGTTATTGCTTGCGCAATAGCGTTGCCGCTTGGCGTACTGTTGGCTAACTATCGCAAAGGCGCGCAGGTGGCGATAGGGCTGTTCAATATTGGGCGAGCATTACCGTCCCTGGGTATTGTGATACTTGCAATCATGCTCATTGGCTATGAAACCAGCACGGTGATTATCGCGTTGGTGACCATGAGCATCCCGCCGATATTAACCAATACCTATGTTGGCATCGATCAGGTGGATTCATCTCTGAAGCAGGCTGCCAGATCGATGGGCATGCGCAGAGGGCAGATGTTTTTTCAGCTCGAGTTGCCGCTGGCTTTTCCGCTGATCTTTTCAGGGTTCCGATCAGCCCTGGTGCAACTTATCGCCACGGCCACCATCGCCGCGTATGCCGGCTTTGGTGGGCTGGGCAGGTTTCTTATTGATGGACTGGGCCGAAATGATACGCCGCAAATTATTGGCGGCGCACTGATGGTGTCGGCACTGGCGATTGTCAGTGAATGGGTTTGTTCAATGATAGAAAGATTCATGGTTAGAAAATGGCGGGCGGGAAAAATCGAACTAAGCGCTACATGACCTGAGGCATTTGAAAGTGTGTATTAACTCTGCAGAGGTGCAAACCCACATGAAAAACAAACAACGTTCGAAGGCTCGCTCAGCGCACTCGGTTTCATTGCTGCTGGGGTTAGGCTTGCTGGTGGGCAGCGCGTTTGCCAGCGCTCAGTCCATCACCATTGGAGGGGCCAATTTTTCCGAGCAGACGATTCTCGCCAACATCTATGCGTCAGCCTTGAAAAATCAAGGGATAGACGTCAAGACCCGACTCAATCTCGGCAACCGCCAGATCATCGCCCAGGCCCTGGAAAACGGCGATATAGACGTCGTACCCGAATACCTGGGGTCACTGTTGAGTTTCTATGACGACAAGACCGCCCTGACCAGCCAAAAGGAGATCCTCGGCGCTTTGCAACAGAAGTTGCCGGCGGACCTCCAACTGCTTGAGCCTTCGTCCGCAGGCTCCATTACCGCCTGGGCTGTCACCAAAAAGACCGCAGAAAAGTACAACCTGCGCACCTTGTCCGACCTGGCGCCCGTCTCGGGTGATTTCACCCTGGGTGGGCCTCCCGAGGTCGCCACAGCTGCGTTAGGCCTGCCCGGGTTGAAGGCGGTCTACGGCATCAACTTCAAGAGCATCAAGTCGCTGGACATGGGCGGGCCGTTGTCGCGGCTGGCGTTGAACTCCGGCGCTATCGACGTGGCCACGGTGGTCTCCACGCAAGGCATTCTGGCGAAAGAGCCTTGGGTTGTCCTTGAGGACGACAAGCATCAACAGCCTCTGCAAAACATCACGCCACTGGGTCGCAAGGCGTTGCTGACCCCCGACGTCACCCAAGTGCTCAACGAGGTCTCTGCAAAACTGACCGATGACGACCTCAAGCAACTCAATCGGCTGGTTGACATCGATCACAAGGACCCCGCGAAAGTCGCGGCGCAGTGGGTCGCCGAACATACCGTCAAGACGGCCCAGTGAAAATCAATGCGACGTGGGTAAGGTCGCGGAGGCGTTATGTCGAATAAAAGTATGATTTTGAATTTGTTCTTTTTTAACCCCCAGGGCGATCATCGTTTTTCCTGGCGCCACCCGCTGGCACCGACCCAAGAGATATTGACGCTGGGTTACTACGTAAAACTCGTGCAGGCGGCGGAGGCGGCGAAGTTTGATGCGGTTTTTGTTGCGGATCACGTCGCAGTCTGGGACTCCGTGGCGAGCGGGTTGAGGCACTATGCCAACGCCCGCTTGGAGCCGATAACGCTATTGTCCGCACTGGCCTCGGTTACCGAGCACATCGGGCTGATGGGCACGGCTTCGACTTCCTATAACGAGCCCTTCAATCTCGCGCGTTATTTTGCTTCGCTGGACTACCTCAGCGCGGGGCGAGCCAGCTGGAATATCGTGACGTCCTGGCTGGAAGAGGAGGCCTCGAATTTCGGGTTGTCAGGCTTAACGAAACACGGCGATCGTTATCTGCGGGCCGAGGAATTCATCCACGTTGTCAAACAGCTCTGGGACTCCTGGGAAGAAGGTGCGCTAAAGTTTGACAAGGGTACCGGCGACTTTGCCGACCCATCGAAAATCCGCCCGATCAACCACAAAGGTGCTCATTTTAACGTACGTGGGCCGCTTAACGTCCCGCGTCCACCCCAAGGCCATCCGGTCCTTGCCCAGGCGGGGTCTTCTGACGCAGGCAAAAACCTGGCCGCCGCCCATGCGGACGTGCACTTTTGTTTTATCAACTCGGTCGAAGAAGGACTGGCTTACAGGGCCGATTTGAACCGTCGGCTCGAGTTGAAGGGTAGGCATTCCAGTGATCTGAAAGTCATCACCGGCGTGCTCCCGGTGGTAATCGGGGATGAGACTGAGGAGGAACGACGTCGGCACCTGGAGGACAGCCTTATTATCGATGCTGTGGCGATTGACCTGGTCTCCAGCTACACCCGCCTGGACTTGACAGGTCTATCGCCGGACGGACCATTGCCAGCGTTGCCGGATGAGTCCGAGTTTGATGGCATTCGAACGGAGCTGGCGTTGCTCAAGCAGTACGACACCTCCCTGTCCATCCGCGAGATAGGGCGCCGGTTGGTCAAGAGTTCAAGTACCTGGCTGCTGATCGGAACGGCAGAGCATATTGCCGATAAGCTTTCAGCGTTATACGAGTCGAATGCCGTCGATGGCTACAACCTCATGTTTCCGTTTTTGCCCACTGACTTCGAAGCATTCACCCGAGGCGTGGTGCCCTTGCTGCAAGCCAAAGGGGTGTTCCGTAAGGAATATGAACCCGGGTCACTGAGGGATCGCTTGGGCCTCGAGACACCTGCCAACCGTTTCCCGCTGTGATCAGCGGCAATCGCACCCTTTGAATGGATTTCATATGACCAGCGATCTTTCAATGTACCTCGCTCCCGCCAGGGTTTTACAGGCACAGCAAGCCTGGCTTGAGCGCATCCTGGAGATTCTCGGTGAGCGCCGAGGGCATAAACAGATCGTTGATCTCGCGGCGCACTGGCTTTCCCCGAATCTGTTGTTATCCCAGACCTGTGGCTATCCATTCGTCACATCATTGCGGGGAAAGGTGAGGCTGATAGGGCGCCCGAGCTATGAGCTTGCGCATAGCTCGGGTGGGGACCATTGCAGTGTACTGCTCTGCAGGGGGGACTCGGCCGTTACAGACCTGGCGGGTTTCCAGGGCAGCCATGGCCTGATCAACACCCGGGATTCCAACTCAGGAATGAATTTATTGCGCCACACGCTGGCCGGGATCAGCGACCGTGGATTTTTCTCGAAACTCACCTTCACCGGATCCCACCGGGAGAGCATGCGGCGGCTGAAAGCAGGCGAGGGCGATTTGGCGTCCATCGACAGCGTCACCTACGACTATCTTGCAAGAGATAACAGTGCCGAGATCGAAGGCCTCAGGATCCTCGTGCGGAGTGCGCGCAGTCCGTGCCTGCCTTACATAACCTCGATTGGTCAAACGGCTGCGGACGCCGATTCAATCAGAAACGCAATGAACGAAGCCTTGGGCCAGCTTCCTGAGGTTTCCCGTGACCTCGCGATCAAGGAAGTCCTGCCGGCCATTGAAGCTGACTATGAGTGTCTTCTGGACTATGAGCGCAGTGCGGCCAGTCGCGGCTTTTCGTTTGGGCCGTCCTGACGTGCCAACCGTCCCTGGATGCGCACCTCAAGCAAGCTAGAGCCATAAACGGGTGCTGACACTAAACGGTAGTTGCGATTATTTGGGGAGAGTGGTGCACCTGGTCACCGAGACGCGGCTCTTATCGGAAATGTCACGGCCTTTGGGGCGTGCTATACGCCGGTTGCGATAGCTGGAGGGTACCCTGCATTCGCAGGTGGTTTGTGGTACGCCGTCGCGCTTGAAATGTGACCTGTGACCAAGGTACTGGCGACGGGGCAGTTACCCCGCCGCTTTCAGGGTAGTCACGAAGACTTGCCCCTGCATCTGGATGACTTTAATTGTCTGAACTGTCGGTCACTATAGGCCGCTGACTTAATCCAGCGGATTGGGTACGTGGCTGCCTGGCCGGTTGATATCAGGCTCCAACAGGAGCGGCCTGGCGCTGAGAAGAACGGCAACCCCTAGAACAGCGGAAAGCACAGAACCCAGTAACACACCGACTTTTACCTCATCCACCAAAAGTGGATTTCCGGCAAAGGCCAGCGCCCCGATAAACAGGCTCATCGTGAAGCCAATGCCGCATAGCAGTGCCATGCCGTATAGCTGGAGCCAACCACATCCTTCCGGCAGTCTTGCCAGACCTGAACGAATGGCCAGCGCGGAGAGACCGAACACGCCCACTTGCTTACCCAGCAAGAGCCCCAAAGCTACGCCCAGCGGCACTGGATCAACCAGATTACCGGGTGAAATACCTGCAAGCGACACTCCGGCGTTGGCAAAACCAAAGACGGGCACGACGGCGAAAGCCACCCACGGATGCAGTTTTTCCTCCAGATAGATAAGTGGAGACTTGCGCTCGTTGTTCGGATCACCCAGCGGAATGCAAAGTGCGAGAATGACTCCCGCCAACGTTGCGTGAATGCCGGACTGGAGCATGAAGAACCACAGTAAACCGCCCGCCACCAAGTAAGGCCAAATCCTCTTCACTCCGCAACGGTTGAGCACGAACAGAAAAACGATCACGGCCAGCGAAGCCAGAAGCATACTGATGGATAAACCGCTGGTGTAGAACAGTGCGATGATAACCACTGCCCCAAGGTCATCGAGAATCGCCAGGGCAGACAGGAAAATTTTCAAAGAGACAGGAACACGCTTGCCCAGCAGGGACAGAACGCCCAGCGCAAAAGCAATGTCCGTTGCCGCAGGAATTGCCCAACCACCCAGGGTTTCAGGATTTCCCCAGTTGATGGCAATGTAGATCAATGCCGGTATGAGCATCCCTCCCAGTGCGGCAAAGCCCGGAAGTGCGCGCTGGTTCCAGCTGGATAACTGACCCACGAGCATTTCACGCTTGATTTCGAGGCCGACCAGCATGAAGAAAATAGCCATCAACCCATCGTTGACCCAATGTTCGATCGAAAGACCAAAGAGTTTGATATGCAGGGTTGAAAAGTAAGCTTCAGACCATGAGGAGTTCGCGACGACGAGCGCGGCAAACGCAGCCGCCATCAAAATCAGGCCGCCAGCGGATTCGGCAGCGAAAAAACGGGTGAGAAAAGCCAGCGCAGCAGGTGTTGTACTATGGCTATGGTCTTTTTCAAGACGCGAGGGATCCAGGTTCATAGGCGTGATAACCCCGCGCGGCGGCCCGACCTGCGCTAAGTTAAACCTGCCTTGCCGCGGTTTGCGGTGACACCCGGTGACGCATGTTACACAAATGTCCATGACAAGACGACCCGTTGCACGCTACCCGGAAAAACAGTAATGAAGCCGCTTTTCCACGCGTGCCTCTTCACACGGGCATGGGTTGGTTGAACATCTCTCTGACATGTGATCTGGTGGCGCATGACTGCAGCACTGATCCTGCCTGGGTACTTTGCCGGGCCCACCTTGTTCATCGACCTTGAGGTTCCATGCAAATCGAGTTACTGGAGATTCGCGACCATCTTCAACGCTTCGCACCTTTCGATACGTTGCCGCAGGCATCGCTGGATGCTATCGCACAGCGCGTTGAAGTCGGCTATTTCAAGGCCGGCAGCGATATTCTTGAGGCGGGAGCGATCATCCAGGACCTGCACTACGTGCGCAGCGGGGCAGTAGAGGTTTATCGCCGAAATGGTGAGCTCTACAACCGACTCGTTGAAGGAGACATCTTCGGCCAGGCAGGTTTGCTGCGAAGCAACAAAGTTCGCTTTCCTGCCCGCGCCCTGGAAGACAGCCTGATCTACTTTATTCCCGCAGAGGTGTTCGCCCAGTTATGTGCGCAGCACGATGCCTTTGCCGATTTCGTTGAGGCGGAAGGCCACTCCAGACTCAAGTCCGCCGTCGATGCCCAAGGCCGTGCAAGCGAATTGATCCAGCTCAAATGTCGCGCTTTGATTTCTCGTGCTCTGGTTTGGGTCGCATCCGATACCTCGGTGCATGACGCCGCCAAAGTCATGACCGAACAAAGTGTTTCTTGTGTGGTAGTGATGGCTGTGGTTGAAGGCGAAGCAGCCAAGATGGTCGGTATCGTCACTGATCGGGATCTGCGTACGCGTGTAGTTGCCTTGGGGCGAAGCGGGGTATCGACATCTATCAGTGAGGTCATGTCCAGCGATCCCGTAGCAATACAGGCAGACGACTCGGTGTTCGAGGCGATGCTGGTCATGCTGAGGCGTAATATTCATCACCTGCCAGTCGTCCACAAGGGCCATACCTTAGGACTGATTAATCTGTCGGATATCATCCGTTACGAGTCCCAGAGTAGCTTGTACCTGGTCAACCGAATATCCAATCAAACGTCTGTCGCGGGACTGCGCTCATTGCTGCGTGATCTTCGCGCCACCTACATTCGGATGGTGCGGGACGGCGCGACTGCGCACATGATCGGTAGCGCTATTTCAGGTATTGGCCGGGCCTTTACCCAGCGTCTGATTGAGTTGGCGGAGAAAGAACTGGGCCCGCCGCCAGTACCTTACTGCTTCATGGTGCTGGGCTCGATGGCTCGAGATGAGCAATTGTTGGTGACCGACCAGGATAACGCTCTAGTGTTGGATGATCGGTTCGACCCTGTTCTGCATGACGGTTATTTTCACAGTCTTGCCACATTCGTCAGTGATGGCCTCGCAGCGTGCGGCTATAGCTATTGCAAGGGTGGGGTGATGGCCACCAATGATCAGTGGCGGCAGCCATTACGGATCTGGCGAGCCTACTTTGAGCGATGGATTGAAAAACCAAACGCCGGGACGTTACTTAACAGCAGTATTTTTTTCGACCTCGATGGTGTTTATGGGCAGCTTGATCTCGTTCACGCGCTCAAGACGTTGTGTGCTGAAAAATCCAGCACCCATCCCGGGTTTCTTAACGCAATGGCCCGGATTGCGCTGAATCGTACACCGCCGTTGGGGTTCTTCCGTACTTTTGTAGTGGAAACAGATGGCCAGCAGAAAAGAATTATCAATTTGAAGGGCAGGGGAACAGCGCCCCTGACCGACCTCATCCGTATCCACGCTCTGGCATGCGGCACTACGGCGCAGAACTCGTTTGATCGCCTTGATGCAATCAGCACGACCCAGCGTTTACAGCCCGATGCAGTGGAGCATCTACGTTACGCATTAGAATTTTTGTCCATGGTCCGAATCCGGCATCAGGCAGACGCCCTTGAGCAGGGGGCGACGCCGGATAACTATATTGAGCCTGAGCGATTTTCCACCAGTGAAAGGCACAACCTAAAAGAGGCATTTCAGGTGTTGAGCAATGCGCAGAATTTTCTGCGATTTCGCTATCCGGGCAAAGGGCGTCAGTCGTAATGATGAGTAGCCACTCCGCAAGCAACGCTGAAACCGTGGATTGGGCCGACAGATTTCAGACGTTGGCTCATAACGCGATCAATCCTTGCGTGCGAAGGTTCTATGAAGCTGGCGCCGTTGACGCAAAGACACCCATAGAGCAGGTGCAACTGCTGGCGATGGATGTGGAGACCACTGGCCTCAACGCGCAGGCTCATAGCATTGTCAGCATCGGCCTGATGCCGTTCAGCTTGCAACGTGTACATTGCGGTCAGGCATTTTATCGGGTGATCAAGCCTCCCTCAGAGCTGAGTAGTCAATCGATTACCTTCCACCACATCACGCATACCGATATTTTGCAGGCTCCTCCGCTGACGGAGGTTGTGGATGCCCTGTTGGGGGCGATGGCAGGGAGGGTGATGGTTGTGCATTACCGTAATATCGAGCGAGGCTTTCTTGATCAGGCGTTTCGCCGTTATCTGGGAGAAGGGCTGCAGTTTCCGGTCATTGACACCATGCAGTTGGAAGCACGAATGCATAGACAGAAACCTGGATGGCTCGACCGGCTTCTGCGTCGTCCTCAGCCCTCGATCAGGCTGGCGGACAGCCGCGTGCGCTATAACCTGCCAAACTACCATGCGCATCACGCGCTGACCGATGCCCTTGCTACTGCCGAGTTGCTGCAGGCGCAGATAGCTAACCATTACTCCCCATCCACTCCCATCGGAACGCTGTGGGATTGATCTACTGCTCCGCTTGATCAAGCCTTTTTGCTGGTAGACATGGGGACTTCTATTTCGTAATGGCCGTCCAATCAATATATTCTGCACAGCCAGTGCGATTGCCACGCTGCCCACACCAAGGCTCAGGCAAGTCAAGTACTCCGATACTTGTCAATAAGAATGCGAGCAGCAGAAGTGTTCCGCTGGTCCCTGACAACACTGATGAAAAGATCGATAGTTGCTTGCAACATGCCATCCTCAATAGGTGCCCGTGAGCGCGCAACTCCTCGGCAGAGTTACGCGTCTCGCAGACAATGTCAGATGTTGTTAAGTCATCCTGTGCGGTATTACGATCGGGGCTCAGACATCAGGCCTTTGATCAATGAAATGCACCCCAGCATCAGTACGATCGCGAACGGCAGGCCGGTGGAAACTGCCATCGCCTGCAATGCCACCAGACCACCACCGAGCAACAACGCGATGGCGATCACACCTTCGATGACTGCCCAAAAAACGCGCTGTGGAACAGGTGCGTCGACTTTGCCACCGGCTGTGATGGTGTCGATCACCAGAGACCCGGAGTCAGAGGATGTAATGAAGAAAACAATGACCAGGATGATCCCCAGAAACGAGGTGATGTCCTTGAGCGGTAAATGCCCGAGCATTGCGAACAACTTGAGCTCCAGGACAGCATCCTTGACACCGACAAATCCCTGGACGGTGGCTTGGTCAATAGCCGTTCCGCCGAATGTTGTCATCCACAATACTGAAACGAGTGTAGGTACCAACAACACTGAGATCAGGAATTCCCGAACGGTCCGACCGCGACTGACACGGGCGATAAACATCCCGACAAAAGGTGACCAACTGATCCACCAGGCCCAATAGAAGGCAGTCCAGCCTTGAGTGAACTCGGTGTCAGTTCTTCCGAACGGGTTGGACAGTGCCGGAAGGTACTCTGCGTAGGTCACCAGATTCTTGAAGAACCCGCTGAAAATTGCGAGAGTCGGGCCTACGATGATAATGAACAGAAGCAGCAACAGCGCCAAACCCATGTTGATCTGGGACAGCAGCTTCACACCTTTGTCCAGGCCTGACAACACCGACCACAGTGCTATCAGTGTAATGCCAATGATCAGCACAACTTTGCTCAGGTTCGAGGACTTGATACCGAACAGGTATTCAATCCCCGCAGCGGCCTGTTCTGCACCGATCCCTAGTGATGTCGCCAATCCGAATAGCGTGGCGAAAACCGCGAGTATATCGATGATATGCCCTGGCCATCCCCAGACACGTTCTCCCAGCAATGGATAGAAGATCGAGCGTATTGAGAGTGGCAGACCTTTGTTGTAGGAAAAAAGAGCAAGGGACAGCGCAACAATCGCGTAGATCGCCCAAGGGTGCAGGCCCCAGTGGAAGATTGTTGAGGCCATTGCCAGGTCGGCGGCCCCTTTCATATCGCCTGCAGCCCCTGCCAGCGGAGCCCAGTCGGTACGCGCGCCATTAGCGTCGAGAGTGACACCACCCATTGACGCGGCGTAGTGCGACATAGGTTCGGCAACGCCGTAGAACATCAGTCCGATACCCATGCCTGCGGCAAAGAGCATTGAAAACCAGCCAATGTAAGTGTGGTCTGGCCTGGCGTCTCTTCCGCCCAAGCGAACCTTGCCTAATGGAGAAACAATCAGCACCAGGCACAGCACAACAAAGATGTTGGCCACGCTCATGAAAAACCATGCCAGGCGGCTTGTCAGCCAGTTGCGGATCGAGCTGAAAAGGGGCTCGACCTCATTCTGTAACGCTAATGTCAGAATGACGAACAGCAATATTGCCGCTGCCGAAATGATGAAGACTTTGCCATGGATATCTAGCGAAAAGGAAAAGTCACCCTTGATGTTGTCCTGGCCGATGACATAGTCGGTATCAATGAGGTTCGCGGCTCCGCTGGGAGCAGGAATGCCGTCCTCACCGACGGGCTGAGGATTGATGGGTAGATCATCCTTTGGGTTTTGACCCATGAGAGCCTCCTTGGTTAGGGCACGCATTGCGTGCATTTGTATTGATGCCCGCTGTTCCGAGGGTAGAACGAGATATTTGGTTCCCCTATCTGACAGTGTTTGCCGAAAGTTCGGCCAAATCAGTCGGATTGAATTGATTCTTAGTCGTCGAGTGTCAGGTTTCAGACTTGGCCTGCGAGGTGTCAGCACTTCCCATCGAAACACAGTTGCAAGTCACCAGCTTCCGTCGTGCGCGCAAGCTTCAGTGGCTGTTGGGGCGGCAGTTGACGGTGGTCATCCACAGATAATCGTGTTGCAGCATAAGCGCCGGGTATAGACCGCCATGAATGGAATGACAAACCCAGTCAGTGCGATGCGTACCGCCCTCCGTTACCAAAAGACAACGGGTTGACCATCTGGTCGAAGCGATACCCCGGGTGGGCCAGATCACCAGGCGAGTAGCCCTCCAATTGTGTTTGGACGTCGTCGTTTATTTGAGTAGTCTTGCTGACACATCACGTTGAACCGCAACTGGAAACCATTGAGTGATCAAACCGATAATGCTGATACGCCGCCGTTTCGCCTCAATGCGCTGGCGCACCCGTATCACGCTTTGGGTGGCCGCGACCATGGCGGGACTGCTGGTGGTTATGTTTGCTCGTCTGGCCGATATGGCTCTGGCGCAATTTGCCCAGCAGACTGCCGAGCGGCCGTGGCTACCCTTCATTTACACCCCACTGATCGGCATGATGGTTGTCTGGCTGACCACCCGCTTTTTTGTCGGAGCACAGGGCAGCGGCATCCCTCAAGTGATCGCGGCGACCCGCCTGATTCATCAGGGCAAGCGGGTGGGCAGTCTGATTTCGCTTCGCATAGCTTTCGCCAAGATAGGGCTAGGTGCCTTGGCATTGACTGGGGGCTTTTCGGCTGGGCGCGAAGGCCCCTCGGTGCAAGTCGCGGCCTCGATCATGCATTTCTTTCATCGTTTTTTGCCCAACGCACGGGTCATTCGCGCTGAGGACCTTATTCTGGCTGGCGGTGCGGCAGGTATTGCCGCCGCGTTCAACACCCCTCTGGCTGGCATCGCTTTCGCTGTGGAAGAACTGGGACGCAAGCTGGAAACCCGCACGAGCGGGGTGTTGCTCAGTACCATCATCTTGTCTGGGATGGTCGCAATTGCCTTGCAAGGTAATTACAACTACTTCGGTCACTTCAACATAGAGGGCATCAATGTCGATATCGTCGCGCCAGTGATGGCGATCGGTGTCGGCTGCGGGCTGTTGGGCGGATTGTTCAGCCAAATGCTGCTATGGCCTCAGCGACATCGTCGATTTGTAGTCTGGGAGTGGCGCGCCCGGCATCCTGTCTGGTTCGCCGGGATCTGTGGCTTGATTGTGGCGATATTGGGTTGGCTAAGCGGTGGTATGTCTTTTGGCAGTGGGTACGGTGTCACGTCCCACGTCATCGCTTCCGAAATCAGCTTGCCATGGCACGCTCCAATCACGCGCTTTCTCGCCACAGTGGTGACTTATTTCTCGGGCATTCCTGGCGGCATCTTTGCCCCGGCCCTGGCCGTGGGGGCCGCCGTAGGTGCAAACGTCGCTGATCTATTCGGCTTGGCCATGCAACCCATGATCGCCCTGTGCATGGTCGGTTTTCTGGCTGCAGTGACCCAGTCGCCCATCACGTCCGCGATCATCGTCATGGAAATGATTGACAGCCACTCAATGGTGATCAGCCTGATGGCTGTCTCCCTGATCGCCAAGGCAGTAAGTTCAAGAATGGGGCCTGAGTTGTATCAGCAGTTGGCTCGCGGCTTTATCCAGCCGTTGGCGGATGAATCAGCGCCGCGTCAAGCGAGGCAGTAGGCTAAACCGCCAGCGGTCGGGCCAGTGCGCGGAGTTGGTCTTTATCCTCTTGCAGGGTAAGCGCGCTATTCGCGCGCTTGAGTAAAAGATCCGCGTGCTTGGCACATGATTTCTGGAATAGCTCCGGATTGATTTGTGCAAGGCTGGCAAGCGCCGTCAGCAGGCGCACATCCACTTCCAGGAGCGCAGCACCGTCTCTGGCGATGGGGGCGAAGAAGTCATCGAACAGATCATCCACTGTCAGGCCGCGCAGATAAACCAGTTCACAGTCCGAGCAAGGAAAACAGGCTGGCTCTGAACCACAGTCGCTTGGTCAGTTGACTCATCAGCCAGCGCCAGCGAGCGATCATAATCAGTCCTTATAAATAATTGGGCCAGTCGTGGTCACGCTTCAATGAAAGTCAGTGACTTGCGCCACAGACTACGGCTGATTGAGTGTGCCCCAAGTCAGAAGTTTCATGGCGCACTGGGCCATGGCAATTTGCATCTCATCGGCCAGCTTCTTATGATCGCGCTGGGTGCGTTGCTGCATACGGCACTGCGCAGGTTAAATGCAAGCGTTGGTCGGGCCGCCAACGGAGCGTTATCGTGTCTGAAAAAAACTCGGCCTCTGCAGCTATTCCCCGTCCTCAGGTTTTAACCGAACGTGCGTTTTCTGCGCTGGAGCGGTTCTCTCATATTGAAGCAGTCAGCGGGATCGTCCTTTTGCTCGCGGCGTTGGCGGCGCTGATTTGGGCCAATAGTCCGGTCGCCGAATCCTATGAGCATTTCTGGCACACGCAGGTCACCTTGGGGGTGGGCGATTTCAGCGTCTCCCGCTCACTGCATTTTCTGGTGAACGATGGCCTGATGACGATCTTCTTTTTGGTGGTTGGGGCTGAAATCCGCCAAGAGATCAAGGACGGCGCACTGGCGAATATGAAACTCGCGACACTGCCTTTAGGGGCGGCGCTGGGCGGTGTCATGATGCCTGCGATCATCTATACGCTGCTCAATCATGGTAGCGAGGCGAGTGCTGGCTGGGCTGTGCCTACCGCGACTGACATTGCTTTTGCCGTCGGGGTGCTCGCCTTGCTGGGGAAATCTATCCCGAGTGGCGTGCGGATTCTGCTGTTGGCACTGGCCATTATCGATGACATCGTCGCGATTTTGATCATCGCGATCTTTTACACCGCAAGCCTGGATTATCTGGGGTTGGTAATCGCGTTGGGCGGTTTGGCACTGGTATTGGCTTTACAGCGAATGGGCATAGGCAAGGCATATGCCTATGTGGTGCCGGGTGCCATCGTCTGGTTTGGGCTGCTGAAGACTGGCGTTCATCCAACGCTGGCGGGAGTGATACTTGGGCTCATGACGCCGGTGAACTCCAAGCCCGCAACGGAGCGCCCACTGGAAACAATCGGGCGGACCTTCCATGAGTTAATGGACCGCTTTTCTCAGGCCAAAGACAATCCGCAGGCCGTCGCAGAACCACTCAAGCAATTGCGCCACGCGCAGCGCGAAGTGCTGCCACCCGTTCAGCGAATCCAGGTTGGGTTGCACCCATGGGTGGCTTTTGGCGTCATGCCCCTGTTCGCGCTGGCTAACGCCGGGGTGAGCTTTGCAGGTGCCAATTTGGATGAGGCGCTTTCTCAGAAAGTGTTTGTGGGTGTGATGCTGGCGTTGGTGCTTGGAAAACCGCTGGGCGTCATTCTGGCCAGCTTTGCTCTGGTCAAACTGAACATCTGCAAGTTGCCCGATGGTGTGACGTGGAGTGGAGTAGGGCTAGTTGGCCTGTTGGCAGGGATTGGCTTCACGATGTCTATCTTTATTGCATCGTTGGCGTTTTCCGATGCTGCATTGCTGTCGTCCGCCAAACTCAGCGTGCTGGCCGCTTCTTCGGTTGCTGCAGTCATAGGATTGATTTGGGGGAAGATAACGTTTCATAAAAGAGCTTGAAACGTTATTCCCCCAAGCCTGTGGTCCGGGCCGCCACTGAAAGCCTCAGGGCGGTCTATCGAATCGCGGAGTGTCCGGTCGAAGCTATCCTCATCAATGGGCCACTTGACCTTGGGCTGGGGGCATCCTTTTCAAACCATCCAAAGCATGCCCTCAGATATGCCCCCAATGTAGCAATCCACTGGAGGTGGATGGAACTCCATGGTTTGTTGAAAGGCAGAAATGATCAGAAAAACCGCCCGCCCGACGAAACCTAGAGACTGTCAGGATCCCCAAAAAACATCTGAATCCGCGACCGCAACCACCGCTCCCCTGGATCATTGTCCTGCGCGCCACGCCACGCCATGTGCAATTCAAAGGTACGCGTTTCAATCGGCAGTTCTTCAGCCCGCACGCCGCCCGCTGCGGTCAGCACTTGGGCGGCGTAGTCCGGGACGGTGGCGATGATGTCGGTGCCGGTCAGCAGTGTTGCCAGGCCATTGAATTGGGGGACGGCGAGGACGACGTGGCGTTTGCGGTCCAGTTGTTCGAGGTGCTCGTCGATGAATCCGCTCAGGTCGCCTGCGAAGGACACGAGGGCGTGGGGGCGGGCGCAGAAGTCGTCGAGGCTCAGTGGGCCGGGGATCGAGTCGGCGCGCAGCAGTTGCGGCTTGCTGCGGCGCAGGACCTTGCGCTTGGCGTTGGCGGGCAGGTCTTGGGTGTAGCTGACGCCGACCGAGATTTCGCCCGATGCCAGCAGTGGCGGCATCAGGATGTAATTGACCCGTCGGATGACCAGCACGATGCCCGGCGCTTCCGAACGCAGACGTTTGAGCAAGGTTGGCAGCAGGGCGAATTCGACGTCGTCGGACAGGCCGATACGAAAAACCGAGGTGCTGGTGGCCGGGTCGAACTCCGACGCGCGGCTGACGGCCGTGGAGATGGAGTCCAGCGCCGGGGAAAGCAGGCCGAAGATCTCGGTGGCGCGTGCGGTCGGCTCCATGCTGCGGCCGGTGCGTACGAACAGTGGATCGTCGAACAGCCCGCGCAGCCTTGAGAGGGCGGCGCTGATCGCCGGTTGGCCGAGGAACAGTTTCTCCGCCGCGCGTGTGACGCTTCGTTCATGCATCAGGGTTTCAAAGACGATGAGCAGATTGAGGTCGACGCGACGCAGGTCGTTGCGATTCATACGAAGGGTCTCGGGCCATTTGTCGAATGGAAGCGGGGGCAGGGTGCGATAGTACGAGCAAACGTCGATTTCACGAATCAAAAATTAACAGAAAGATCATTGACCTGCGTTAAATGCCCACATGGGTTGCAATGTTTCGTCGACATGCGAACAATGGCGGCCATCTTCGAATCGCCGCACAAGCGTTGTCTGGCAAGCTGTGCAGCCTTTCAGGGACAATCGATGACAGGCATGTCGACTATTAATAGCCACTGATAGTGTTACCGGCAATGCCCGGATAGAGTTTGTGGCATCAAGGTTTACGAGGCGAGGTTCTCAATGTCCCGCATGATCCGTTTTAACCAGTTTGGCCCGGCCGAGGTGCTCAAGATCGAAGAGCATCCCGACGCGTTGCCTGCACCCGGTGAGGTGCAAGTGCGCGTCCAGGCGATCGGTGTCAGCTGGTATGACGTTCTCTGGCGACAAAATCTGGCCTCTACCCATGCCCGGCTTCCGGCTGGTCTGGGATACGAGATGGCTGGTGTGGTGACCGCGTTGGGCGAGGGTGTCGATGACCTGAGCGTTGGCGAAAAGGTCGCCAGCTTCCCCGCAGCGGACGCCAATGAGCATCCGGTGTACGGCGAGTCGATTGTGCTGCCGCGCAAGGCGCTGGTCCGTTATCCGGATGTGCTGACGCCGGTTCAGGCCAGCGTGCACTACACACCGTATCTGGTGGCTTACTTTGCCTATGTCGATCTGGCGCGGGTCAAGGCCGGTCAGTATGTGCTGGTGACCGACGCCAGCCATTGCGCCGGACCGTCATTCGTTCAGATGGGCAAGGCGCTGGGCGTGCGTGTCATCGCCGCCACCAAGACCGAAGATGCCCGCGAGTATCTGCTGTCGCTGGGCGCCGACAAGGTGGTGGTCACCGAAGAACAGGACCTGTTGATGGCGATCAACAAGTACACCGATAACCGTGGTGTCGATGCGGTCTTCGATGGTCTGGGTGGGCCACAGATGTCGTTGATGGGGGATGTGCTGGCGCCGCGAGGCAGTCTGGTGCTCTATGGTCTGCAAGGTGGCAACCAGACGCCATTCCCGGCCTGCGCTGCGTTCCAGAAGAACATTCAGTTCTACGTTCACTGCCTGGGCAATTTTACCGGCAAGCCGGAACTGGGCATCACTCAGGACGAAGAAGCGCTGAAGCGGGCGCTGCGTGACCTCAACCAACTGACCGCTGACCGCGTGTTGGCGCCATTGCAGACGCGCAGCTTCCCGTTCGAGCAAGTGGTACAGGCGCACCGTTACATGGACACCTGCCCGATCGGTGGGAGAGCAGTGCTGGAGATCGCGTCTGACTGAGGTCTGCGCAAGGTAGAAGCCAGAAGTTGCACCGAACTGAAAGCCTTCCCAGTGGAAGGCTTTTTTGTATCCGGGTGCACATGATGTTCTTGCCGACAATGACGGACAGGAATGTAGAGAGCATGCCTTGTCTTCGACATTAAAGTAATTGCCGAATGGAAAAATAAAGTACGAGCAACGGCAATAGTCTGCGGGTCGTCAAATAATGTCGGTAAGGTGTGCTGTTCCGGATCATGGCTGAACGCATTGCGTCTGGCGTATGAATGTTGAATATTGAATGGCCGCCAGCATGATTATTTATGTTTAATCAGTCCTTCAGAACGTCTGTCTTTTAACTAATATTTCCTACGACTCATAAGTATTTGGCTGTATGTATCGCTGTCGGATTGTCGGCGAAGTGCCCGTGTTCATGGGGTGGGGCCTTCCGCGTGATCAGTTGTCGGGTTGCCGGGTCCACATGGATAAACTGCTCTGGCAATAAACACTTTGTTTAACAGCTAAACCGCTCATCGTTAACTGCACTGTTTTCCGCCCGGATCTGTGCCTTGTAATTGTTTCAGGGATACTGATAATAGTTGGGTAATTATTACTCAGGGAATGAGTCATGGTCGATTTCAGATGTGTTGGACAGCCTGATGTTGAATGCCATATGCGCAGGGTGCCTTGCCGGAATAAACAGGCAGGGGGAACACGATGAGTGTGATTCACGAACAGGCAATGAACTATGTGTACCAGCAAGTGCTGCAACGTTTGCTGGGTTATTTCTCGCGCGCCGAACGCACGGCCTTGCAACTGTTGATCCAGCGCTTGATTGTGGCTGCCGGTGGCATAGAGCGAATTTCTTCGTTCAAGGTGCTGGTCGCTTTTGGCGGTGGCAAGGACAGTGCCTACACGCTGGCGTTTGTCCGGGCTGCCCAACTGAGCATTGCCTGCCGCGCGCCAGGGACGTTCAACCTGCGTGTGGCCAACCGGCGTCATGCAGGCATGACCCCGGCGGTCATGGACAACATCGACAGAAGCTACGGCGCGCTGTTTCTTTACGATGATCCGCGGGTCGAGATGCTGGTGTTCGATAACCAGTACGTCCAGCCCTTCGAGCCGGATCTGCCGTTTTCCAGCGCGGGGCGTGAACAGAATCGCTCCGACATATTGTTGGCCGGTCACCTCTCGGCGGGCGATGCGCGCACCACGTTCTGCAACAGTTGCTACCTGGGGCTGGCCGAGTTTCTGGGGCGGGCGTCGTGCTGGGGCAAGGGCGTGGATGCGCTGGTCAGCGGCGATTCTCGAAAGGAGCAGAAACAGTACATCACCTGGATCATGCGTCTGGCGCAAGGCACGGGGCAGGGCGTCGGTCGCTGGAAGAACCAGAGCGCCAACAGCGTGCTCAGGACGCTGGATCATGTCGGCGAGGCATTTTATCAAGAGCTGTATGGCGACGAAGAGGGGCCGAACCGGGTTGCCCGCCCTGTCGGTTCTGCCTTCAGGCCGAGCGCGCCAGCGCTGATCGGCATTGCTGATCTGGTGAGTTGCAATGCCGACGAGCACTGGACTCTGCTGACGGAGTTTCTGGGCTTTCGATTCGACGACCTGGCTTTCAGTTTCAGTGAGTCCGATTGTGCCAATCCACTGTTGATGGCGCACATGCGCGGGCTTGCCACGCAGTTTCTGCAGGACCGCAGCTACGCCGACGGGATCGCCGAATACCTGACAATGGCAAGATCCCTGATGCGCGCCAAGCAGATGCCTGCGCGCCTTATCGAGCAGGCCTTGAGTGCCTATGAGGGCGATGAGCGTATCGAAGCGCGTCGTCATCTGGCTGCCAGTTTCGCTCAGGAAGGCTACGGCCTGAATGAAACGCAACTGATCTGCCTGCTGTTCTCTCCCTTTGTGCACGAAGGGCGTGGCCTGGAAGCTTTTCTGCGGCGCTGCCATCCCGGAATGCTGATTGCGCTTCCTGACCTGCACAAGGTACTGGCTGGTGCCACAGCGCCTGATCAGTTGCTTCATTGGTTGATGGACATCAGCGGTCTCACGATCGAGGGGCTGCGCAGTCTGTACACCCGGCAACGGGTGGACTTCAACGACGATGGTTCGATCATCGCCCGAATTCGCGCCGCCGACCCGGACAAGCGCCGGATACTGACGATTGATCCAGCCACCGGTGAATCCGTGGTGCAGATCCTTTCCGGGCGTTAGGCCTGCGTTGCAGCCCCGACCATGCCGGCTTCGGTATCGGTCGGGTCGCGGCTGCCTGGAATCTCTTATTGGCTGAGCGCCAGGTAATTCTTGGATGAAAAACAAAACGGATTTCGCCTATCAGGCGGTCTACCGCTATCTATTGCGTCTGGTCAACGAGGCGCAGGACACATCACCGGCCAAACTGCCCTCGCTGCGTCAGTTGGCCAGGCGTCTCAAGGTGTCCATCTCGACGGTGCAAAGTGCCTACTCGATGCTGGAAAAAGAGCAGCGGGTCTGCTCGTTGCCCAAATCAGGCTATTACTCCATCCCCAGCAACGGCAGCGAGGGTGATCATGCAGAAAGAGACAACGACAGCCCGCTTCTGGACCTGTACTGCCGAAGCGCGCGCCGTCCGGGCGTGCACCTGCTGGGCAGTGACGAGCCGAGCGCAGCCAGGGAATCAAGCTGTCCGCTGCTGATCATGGAGCGGGAGCTGGCGCGGCTGTATCCTCGTTCCGGCGGCGCGGGATTTCAGCCGTTCGGTGATGTTGAGCTACGCGCAGCGCTTGCGGCCCGCTATACACGCGATGCCGGGCAGGGCTGGTACGCCGACAACGTCTATATAGGGCCGGACCTGCCGGGCATGCTCAAGGCCGTGATCGAGACCCTGGAGTTGCGCGGTACAACTGTTCTGGTCGAGTCTCCGTGTCCGTGGACGTTATTGCGGCTTCTGCAGGCGTTCGACATACGTGTCATCGAAATCCCGCTGGACGAGCGCGCAGACATTGATCTGGACGAGCTTGAACGGGTGCTGCTGAGCGAGCGGATCAGCCTGGCGCTGCTGTCATCGCTGCTCAACCCGGTCCGGGGCAGCATTCGCTCTGACGACAATACAAGCGCTGCCGCCCTGTTACTCAACCGCCACAAGGTCTGGGTCCTGGAAAATGACAGCCACGGCGAGCTGCTGTTTGCGCGTCAGGCTAACCGTCTGCGTCATCTGATCGACCCGCAGCACTTGCTGATTCTGGGGTCCTTCGCCAAAACACTGGGACCGGACGCACCGTATGGCTACCTGTTGTGCCAGGTGCAGGAGCGGGACTGGCAACGCTATTTCATGCTGCGTTCATTCGAGCTGTCGCCGATTCGTCAAAAGGCAATCGCCAGGCTGTACACGAGTGGACGTCTGGACCCGTACCTGGCTTCGTTACGTTTGGCATTAAGCGAACGTATGCGGCGGACAACCGGTTGGCTGGATCTGCATCTGGCGCGAGCGCTGCGCTATGAAATACCGGCAGGTGGCAGCGGCGTCTGGGCAGAGACCCGGTCTCCGGTCGACATGCGAAAGGTCTTCACGGCGCTTCTGGAGCAGCGGGTGCTCATCACACCTGGCGAGTTGTTCAGCATAGGCGGACTGCATCGACAGCATCTGCGTATTGGCTGTGCCGTCAACGATGAATCCGAGTCGGTGTTCATCGCCCTTGGCGAAGCGTTCGAGCAGGCAAGTAGCGCTTATGTGGCCAAGTGATTGCCCGTCGATCCATTTGTGTTTGCCAGCGCCGCCGCCAGGCTGTTAACTGGACGCCTGTCCAGTATTTATCATCAATGGCTTTTCCTCGCAGTGACTTCTACCCCTACCGCCCGCGCTGAACCTGTGTCCGTCCTCGACCGCCTGCCCACGCAACGGTATACGGTGGCCGTGAGGGCGTTATGCGAGTTCACCGCCAAGGTGGGCGACCTCGACCTGCGCTTTACGCCATCGCCCACGGCTCAGGAAGGTATCGCGGGGCATCGCACCGTTGCTTCCCGGCGAGCTGCCGACTATCAGGCCGAACTGAGCCTGACGGGTGACTACCATGAGCTGACTGTCAGGGGCAGGGCGGATGGCTACGACCCGGCCCGCAATCAGCTTGAAGAAGTGAAAACCTATCGCGGCGAGCTGGACGCCTTGCCTGCCAACCACCGTCAGTTGCACTGGGCTCAAGTGAAAGTCTACGGCTGGTTGCTCTGCCAGCAACTTGGTCTGCAAGACGTCACACTGGCACTGGTGTATTTCAACATCGTCAGCGAGCAGGAAACGCTGATTGTCGAGCCGTTCAGTGCCGAGGCGCTGCGAGCATTTTTCGAACAGCAGTGCGCGCTGTTTCTGAACTGGGCGCGTCAGGAACTGGCTCACACTCAACGGCTGCATCAGTCACTGGGCACGCTGGCCTTCCCTCATGCAGCGTTTCGTACGGGGCAGCGAACGCTGGCGGAGTCGGTCTACAAGGCTGTGAGCACCGGCCGTTGCCTGATGGCGCAAGCCCCGACTGGCATCGGCAAGACCATTGGTACGCTGTTTCCGCTGCTCAAGGCGATGCCGGTCCAGACGCTCGACAAGGTGTTCTTTCTGACCGCCAAGACGCCGGGTCGCAGATTGGCGCTCGATGCCTTGCAGGTGATCGGCAAAAGCGAACCGACGCTCGGATTGCGAGTGCTGGAACTGGTGGCGCGGGACAAGGCCTGCGAGCACCCGGACAAAGCCTGCAATGGCGACTCCTGTCCGCTTGCGAAGGGCTTTTATGACCGCCTGCCTGCTGCGCGGTCTGCTGCCGTGCAATCGCTCTGGCTGGATCAGGCCGGTGTGCGCGACGTTGCGTTGCAGCATCAGGTCTGTCCGTATTACCTGAGTCAGGAGCTGGCGCGCTGGGCCGACGTTGTCGTCGCCGACTACAACTATTACTTCGACCTGAGCGCGCTGCTGTTCGGCCTGGGCCAGTTGAATCAGTGGCGCGTCGCGACACTGGTAGACGAAGCACACAACATGGTCGAGCGCGCGCGGCAGATGTACAGCGCCAGCCTCGACCAAAATACGATCAAGACATTGATCCACACAGCGCCTGAGTCAGTGAAGAAAGCCTTGCAGCGTGTGAGCCGGCAGTGGACCGCGCTGCACAAGGAGCAGGCGGGCGTCTATCAGGCCTATACACAGCTGCCGGAAAAGTTTCTCAACAGCCTCAATCTCTGCATTTCAACCATCGGCGATCATTTCAACGAGCACCCACACGCGGTGGACGTTGCGTTGCAAGGTTTCTATCTGGAAGCCATCGGCTTTGTGCGCATCGCGGAGCTGTTCGATGAGCACTTCCTGTTCGACATTGCCAAGCGGGATGTCGGCAGCAAGGGCAGCCTGTCGCGTCTGAGTCTGCGCAATGTGGTGCCGGCGCGCTTTATTCAACCGCGCCTGATGGCAGCACGCAGTACTGTGCTGTTCTCCGCCACGCTCAACCCCAGTCACTACTATCGGGATCTGCTGGGCCTGCCTGCCAGCACCGTATGGATCGATGTGGAGTCGCCGTTCCACCATGAGCAACTGGAGGTGCGCATTGTCAGCCGAATCTCCACGCGCTATACCCATCGGCAGGCATCGCTGGCACCTATTGTCGAATTGATGGCGGAGCAGTTTCAGACTCGGCCGGGCAATTACCTGGCGTTCTTCAGCAGTTTCGATTACCTGCAACAGGTCGCCGAACTGATGGCGCGTACTCATCCGCATATCACTTTGTGGCAGCAGGCCAGGGGAATGGGAGAGAGCGAGCGTCATGCTTTTCTCGAACGTTTCACCCTGAGCAGCCAGGGCATCGGTTTTGCGGTACTCGGCGGAGCTTTCGGCGAAGGGATCGATTTGCCGGGTGCCCGGCTGATCGGTGCTTTCATCGCCACGCTTGGCCTGCCGCAGCTCAATCCCGTCAATGAACAGTTCAAGCAGCGCATGGCGGCCTTGTTTGGCGCTGGCTACGATTACACCTATCTGTATCCCGGCGTGCAGAAAGTCATACAGGCGGCGGGACGGGTCATTCGTAGCCAGAGTGATCGCGGGGTGGTGATGCTGATCGATGACCGCTTTGCCGAACGCAAGGTGACGCAGTTGTTTCCTGCCTGGTGGCGTCCAGTCGGGTCAACGACTTAAGGATCGATAGTCAAGCATCGCTGTCGAACTGCCAGTAAACTGCCGCATCGCTCGCGGTCCGTTCGGTTTTTCCTGTCCGAATTTTCCTTTTTTATCCACGGAGGTTGTATGAGTCTCAGTCCTTTCGCCGGCAAGCTGGCACCTGCG
Source organism: Pseudomonas sp. CDFA 610 (assembly GCF_021147865.1). Lineage (NCBI taxonomy): Bacteria > Pseudomonadati > Pseudomonadota > Gammaproteobacteria > Pseudomonadales > Pseudomonadaceae > Pseudomonas > Pseudomonas sp. CDFA 610. The sequence goes on along the minus strand of NZ_JAGTPM010000007.1, from coordinate 21,424 downwards.
CAGTTACTGGTCGATATCCCGAGACTGGTCACGGCTTACTACACCGGCCAGCCCGATGCTTCGGTCGCCACCCAGCGTGTCTCGTTCGGCACCTCCGGGCATCGCGGCACCTCGTTCGAACTGAGCTTCAACGATTGGCACGTTCTGGCCATCAGCCAGGCCATCTGCCTGTACCGTCAGGCCAAGGGCATCGACGGCCCGCTGTTCCTGGGTGCCGACACCCACGCGCTGTCCACGCCTGCCGCGGCCTCCGCGCTTGAAGTGCTGGCGGCCAACGGTGTGCAGGTGATGATCTCCCAGGGCGACGAGTACACGCCGACACCTGCCGTGTCCCACGCGATCATTTGCTACAACCGCGGCCGTACCTCCGGCCTTGCTGACGGCATCGTCATCACGCCATCGCACAACCCGCCACAGAGCGGCGGCTTCAAGTACAACCCACCTAACGGCGGCCCGGCCGACAGCGACGTCACCAAGTGGATCGAAAACAAGGCCAACGAATTGTTGGCCGAGAAGGTTCTGGGCGTGTCGCGCATGAGCCATGAAAAGGCCCTGCGCGCCGACACCACGCATCGTCATGACTACGTCAATACGTACGTGGCAGACCTGAAGAATGTCATCGACATGGACGCGATTCGCGATGCAGGACTGCGCCTTGGCGTAGATCCGCTGGGCGGAGCAGGGGTCAACTACTGGACGGCGATCGGCGAGCATTACGGCTTGAACCTGGACGTGGTGAACAAGTTCGTCGACCCGACGTTCCGCTTCATGAGCGTGGACTGGGATGGTCAGATCCGTATGGACCCGTCGTCCAGCCACGCGATGCAAAGCCTGATCGGTCTCAAGGATCGCTATCAGGTCGCCTTTGCCTGCGACCCCGACCATGACCGCCACGGTATCGTGACCCCGACCGGCGGGTTGATGACGCCCAACAGCTACCTGGCTGTGTCCATCGACTATCTGTTTCAGAACCGTCCCGAGTGGCGCGCTGACGCCGCAGTCGGCAAGACCGTGGTCAGCAGCGGCATGATCGACCGTGTCGCTGCGCGTCTGGGTCGCCGCCTTTACGAAGTGCCGGTAGGTTTCAAGTACTTCGCTGACGGTCTGTTCGACGGTTCGCTGGGCTTTGGTGGCGAGGAAAGCGCTGGCGCTTCGTTCCTGCGTCGCGATGGTACGGTGTGGACCACCGACAAGGACGGTCTGATTCCAGCGTTGCTGGCGGCTGAAATCACTGCACGCACGGGACGTGATCCAGGCGAGCATTACCAGACCATGACCGAGCAGTTGGGCAAGCCATATTCGACCCGTGTCGATGCCAAGGCCAACCCTCAGCAGAAGGCGTTGCTGAGCAAGCTGTCGCCGGAGCAGGTCACGTCCACCGAGCTGGCGGGCGAGTCGATCCAGAGCGTGCTGAGCAACGCGCCGGGCAATGATCAGGCGTTTGGTGGTGTGAAAGTCATGACTGAAAACGGCTGGTTCGCGGCGCGCCCATCGGGTACCGAAGACATCTACAAGATCTACGCAGAAAGCTTCGTGGGCGAGGATCACCTGAAGCGTCTGGTCGAAGAAGCCCAGGTGCTGGTGGACAGCGCGATTTCTGCAAAGTAACCGTTAAGGTTGAATTGACGGCCCGCCCGCGTTTTGCGCAGGCGGGCCGTTTTCGTCAGTCCCTGTAAAAAACCTGCACCAGGTGGTAGCCGAACTTGCTTTTGATCGGCCCGTGGACGGTGCGCAGCGGCTTCTTGAAAATCACCTGATCGATAGCCCCGACCATCTGTCCTGGCCGGACTTCGCCCAGATCGCCGCCGCGTTTGCCGGACGGGCAGCTAGAATGCTTTTTGGCCAACACGTCAAACGCCTCGCCCTTGGCGATTCGCTGCTTGAGCTGTTCGGCCTCTTCGGCAGTTTTCACCAGGATATGGCGGGCCTGTGCTTTCATGTCTCGATACCCAGCAACTGTAAAAGCCTGCCATTATGCCTGTCCTTGCAGCATCTGGCGCTCAGGCGGCAGGCAAACGTTTTTCCACCCTGATTTCGTACGGTAGTGATTATGGATTTCCCGGCGTTGTTGAAGATTCTGGCCAGTCAGGACGGATCGGACCTCTATCTTTCCACTGGAGCGCCGCCCTGCGCCAAATTCAATGGCGTGCTCAAACCGCTCGGCACCGAAACTCTCAAGCCGGGCGAAGTGGCGAAGATTGCTCAGGGCCTGATGGACGAAGAGCAGAAACTGGAGTTTCTGCGAGAGCTGGAAATGAACCTCGCCGTTTCACTGGCCGGCATCGGGCGTTTCCGGATCAATATCTTCATGCAGCGCAATGAAGTGTCAATTGTCGCGCGTAACATCAAGCTGGACATCCCACGCTTCGAAGACCTGTATCTGCCGCCGGTCCTGCTTGATGTGATCATGGAAAAGCACGGTCTTGTACTGTTCGTCGGTGCCACCGGCTCGGGTAAATCCACCTCGCTGGCGGCCTTGATCGACTATCGCAACCGTAACGCCAGCGGCCATATCATCACCATCGAAGACCCGGTCGAATTCATTCACCGGCACAAGAAATCCATCGTCAATCAGCGGGAAGTCGGCGTCGACACCCGCAGTTTCAGGGCGGCGCTGAAAAACACCCTGCGTCAGGCCCCGGATGTGATTCTGATCGGTGAGATTCGTGACCGCGAAACCATGGAGCACGCGCTGGCGTTCGCCGACACCGGGCACCTGGCGATTTCGACCCTGCACGCCAATAACGCCAACCAGGCGCTGGACCGAATCATCAATTTCTTCCCGGAAGAACGCCGTCCGCAACTGCTGCATGATCTGGGCAACAACCTCAAGGCGTTCGTGTCTCAGCGTCTGGTCAAAACCCCGGATGGCAAGCGCCGTGCAGCGGTGGAGGTGATGATGGGGACGCCAACCATCCGTGATCTGATCCAGCGTAACCAGTTGAACGAGCTCAAAGGGATCATGGAGAAATCCGGCAGCCTCGGCATGCAGACCTTCGACACCGCGCTGTTCAACCTTGCGGTGGAGGGCGCTATCAGCGAAGAGGAGGCGCTGAAACATGCGGATTCGCAGAATAACGTAAGGCTGCGCCTCAAGCTGCACGGCGAAAATGGGGTGAACGCCTTGACGACAGCGCCTGCTGCACCGATCGGCGCGGCTAAACCGAGCATGGTCGAGTGGGGGCTGGTCGACGACGAACCCCCGTCCCAGAACTGACGAGCAAGGCTGTCACTGGGCCAGCCAGCCGCCGTCAACGTTCCAGGCCGCACCGCGCACTTGAACGGCCGCATCGCTGCACAGGAAGAGCGCCAGTTCACCCAGTTGTTGCGGCGTGACGAAATCCAGCGACGGCTGCTTTTCCGCCAGCAGGTCGTATCGCGCCTGCTCGGTTCCACCTCGTTTGTCGATCTGCTGCTGTACCAATGGCGTCAACACCCATCCAGGACAGATGGCGTTGCAGGTGATCTGGGTGGATGCGGTTTCCAGCGCCACAACCTTGGTCAGGCCGATCACGCCATGTTTGGCGGCCACGTACGCCGCCTTGCCGGTTGAACCGACCAGACCGTGTACTGAAGCGATGTTGATGATCCGCCCCCAGCCTTTTCTGCTCATGCCTGGCAGGCTTAGGCGCGTGGTGTGGAACACCGAGGACAGGTTGATGGCGAGGATCGAATCCCAGCGCTCGACCGGAAACTCCTCGACACTGCTGACGTGCTGAATACCTGCGTTATTGACCAGAATGTCGACGCCGCCGAACTCACGCTCGGCGTAGGCGATCATGTCCGCGATCTGCGCAGGGTCACTCACATCGGCAGGGTGGTGGCCGACCCTGCCGCCAGCCTGTTCGATCTGGCTGATCACCTCGGATGTGTCACCAAAGCCGTTGAGGATCACATCGGCGCCAGCCTTGGCCAGTTCGAGCGCGATACCTAAGCCGATGCCGCTGGTGGAGCCTGTCACCAATGCGGTTTTGCTTTGCAGATTCATAATCGATTCCTTACACGATGCCAGTGGCATAGAACGTTGCGATGACGACGAATACCGCCAGCGTCTTGATCAATGTGATGCCGAAAATATCCTTGTAGGCCTCGCGGTGGGTGAGCCCGGTCACCGCCAGCAGGGTGATCACTGCGCCGTTGTGCGGGAGCGTGTCCATGCCGCCGCTGGCCATGGCGGCGACCCGGTGCAGAACCTCCAGCGGAATGTTCGCGGCGTTGGCGGCGGCGATGAACTCTTGCGACATGGCAGCCAGGGCAATACTCATGCCGCCCGACGCGGAGCCGGTGATGCCGGCCAGCAGCGTCACGGTGATCGCCTCGTTGACCAGTGGGTTGGGGATGCTCTTGAGACCATTGGCCAGCACCAGAAACCCCGGCAGTGAGGCGATGACTGCGCCGAAGCCGTACTCGGAGGCGGTGTTCATGGCGGCCAGCAGTGCGCCGCCCACTGCGCTCTTGGTGCCTTCTGCGAGCCTGCTTCGAATGGCCCGGAAGCCGAAGATCAGCACCATCAGAATGCCCACCAGCAGCGCCGCTTCGACCGCCCAGATGGCCGTGACCTTGGCCACTTCGGTCTGCACGGGTGCTGCCATGCCCGGCAGCGCAAGGGTGTGGGTCTTGCCATACCACTGCGGAATCCACCAAGTGAACAGCAGGTTCATGACGCCCACGGCCACCAGCGGTGACAGGGCCAGCCAGGGATTGGGCAACTTGAGGTCAGACGCAGTCTCGGGTTCGTTGCGCAATTGCGTGCCGTAGCCTTCGCCAGCGTATTGCGCCTTGTTGCGCTGGCGCTGCAGGTAAAGCATGCCTGCGCTGAACACGAAGATCGTGCCGATGACCCCAAGCCAGGGGGCCGCCCATGCGGTGGTGTTGAAGAAGGTGGTCGGGATGATGTTTTGAATCTGCGGCGTGCCGGGCAGGGCGTCCATGGTGAACGAAAACGCGCCCAGCGCGATGGTGGCCGGAATGAGGCGTTTGGGGATATTGCTCTGCCTGAACATCTCCGCGGCGAATGGATAGACCGCAAACACGACGACGAACAGTGAAACGCCGCCGTAGGTCAGCAGCGCGCAGACCAGCACGATCACCAGCATGGCCTGGCGTGTGCCGAGCACACCGATGGCGGCCGCCACAATGGAGCGTGAAAACCCGGACAGTTCGATCAGCTTGCCAAACACTGCGCCCAGCAGGAAAACCGGGAAATACAGCTTGATGAAGCCGACCATCTTGTCCATGAACACCCCGGTGAAGGCCGGGGCCACCGCCGAGGGATCAGTCAGCAGAACCGCGCCCAAGGCCGCGATGGGGGCGAAAAGAATGACGCTGTAGCCGCGGTAGGCGGCAAGCATCAACAGCGCAAGCGCTGCCAGTGCGATGAGGACGCTCATCAGGTGTCTCCTGTTGTTATTGTTTTTAATGAAGCCGGAACAGCTTCAGTCGACATAGCGGGTTTCGTGCCATGTGAGCAACGTATTGAAATGTATGGAGATTTTTAGTCTGAATGGAAGGTAGGCGGGTTTTATGTCTACAAATCGGGACAGATAGGCAAGCTTCACCCAGCCAGGCGGCGTTCCAGTGGTTAAAAAAACGCCTGATTGCGGGCTGCTCGGCGTTATCTCCCTAAAGAGACCGTTGTCTCTTTAGGGAGACTCGGCAATGCCCAAGGTCGCCATTTTCTTATAGAGAGTGGAGCGACCCAGGCCAAGTTGACTGGCCGCCAGCACAACGCTGCCCGCGCACTGGCGCAGGGTGGTTTCGATCAGGTGCCGGTCGAAACGCCGACGCGCCTCGGTGAAGGTTTCCTGTTGCACGGGACTGTTGACACTGGCAGCGGCCGTCTTCAACGGTATCAGCGTTCCGATGGCCGCCTGAATGTCCGCAGCGGTCAGCAAGGACTCGTCACTCAGTAGCGCGGCACGCTCCAGTACGTTGCGCAACTCACGGATGTTGCCAGGCCAGGCATGCCGGGCGAGCACCCCCAGCGCTTCGCTTTCCAGCTCATGATGGCTGCGTAGCTCTTCCAGAATCGCCTCACTGAGCGCCGGGAGGTCTTCCAGGCGATCGCGCAGAGGCGGTACTTTGATCGGCAGTACGCTCAGACGGTAGTAAAGATCGGCGCGAAATTCACCGCGCTGGATGGCGGCTTCAAGGTCAGTAGACGTTGCCGCGATCAGGCGAACGTCGCTCTGAAAGACTTCGTTGGAGCCGACCGGCTCGTATTCCTTTTCCTGCAGCACGCGCAGCAGCTTGCTTTGCAGGGCCAGGGGCATGTCTCCGATCTCGTCGAGAAACAGTGTGCCGCCCTGAGCGATTTTCAGTTTTCCGGGGCGACCCTTGCGGTCGGCACCCGTGAAAGCACCGGGCGCGGTGCCGAAGAACTCTGCTTCCAGCAGGTTTTCCGGGATCGCAGCGCTGTTGATGCTCACGAACGGCTTGCCGGCTCGGGGCGACGCGTTGTGAATGGCGTGAGCGAGCAGCTCCTTGCCAGTGCCGGTTTCGCCCAGCAGCAATACGGTTGACTGAGTATTGGCGCCACGTCTGGCGCGGCGCTTGACCTCCAGCGACGCCTCGCTGGTGCCGATGAAGTGCGCGAAACTGTATTTGGCCTGACGGGCCTTGAGCAGCGAGCGTGTGGTGGCCAGTTCCTGTTGCATGCTCAGGTAGCGGGTGAGCAGGGGAGACAGCGTCTGCAACTGGTCGAACAGCGCAAACCCGATGGCACCGATCAGTCCTCCCATGTCATCGTGGATGGGCAGGCGCATGACCACCAAGGGGTCTTTGGCGGTGTCCATCATATCCAGCAGAATGGGCTGTCCGTTGCCCGCCACCTGACGCAGCAGGCTGCCCGGTATCACCTTCTCGCATGGCTGCCCGATGGCCAGCGTCGGGTCCTGCAACCCGAAGCGTCGTGCATACCGCTCGTTGATCCAGACGATGCGTGCGTTCTTGTCGACGATGACCGTCCCTTCGCTGGATTGCTCGATGATTTCGAACAGCGAGCGGATTGCCAGGCGCCGGATGCTTTGATAGTCGTTGAGATTATTGTCGTTCATGGGGGTGTTCCGTCAGAAGCGGGCGCCTGGCCGCACAGACTGCCCTTTTTTCACACGATCAGATAAAACCCGGGTGCGCTGCCGCCAGCAGTTCCCGTGTGTAGGGCTGCTGTGGCGAATCGAATACCGCGTGGCTGGGGCCTCGCTCGACCACCTTGCCATCCTTGACCACGATTACATCATGGGCCAAGGCCTTGACCACCGCCAGATCGTGGCTGATGAACAGGTAGGTTAGCCCGTGTTTCTCCTGCAGTTCGCGCAGCAGGGCAACGACCTGCTTTTGCACGGTGCGATCCAGCGCCGAGGTGGGTTCGTCGAGCAGAATCAGCGCGGGTTTGAGCACCAGCGCCCTTGCGATGGCGATGCGCTGCCGCTGGCCGCCGGAGAACTCATGCGGATAGCGATGACGGCTCTGCGGATCGATACCGACTTCCTCCAGTGCGCGTATCACCTCGACATCACACTGAACCGCATCCAGACCGCTGTGCACGTCGAGACCTTCAGCGATGATCTGCGCCACCGACATGCGCGGGCTGAGGCTGCCGTAGGGATCCTGAAACACGACCTGCATCTCTTTGCGCCAGGGCCGCATCTGTTTCTGGGTCAGGCCGTCCAGCGCGTTGCCCCGAAAGCGGATGCTGCCACGCGAATCCAGCAGCCGCAGGATGGCCTGGCCCAGCGTCGACTTTCCGGAACCCGATTCGCCGACGATACCCAGGGTCTTGCCTCGTTCGATGCTCAGACTGATGTCATCGACTGCTTTGAGGTATTCCTTGTGCCGCCTCAGAATGCCGCCAGTCAACGAGAACCAGACTTTCAGGTTGTCGACTTCCAGTACCTTCTCCCGCGCATCACGTGGCAGGGGTTCGCCCGCGGGCTCGGCATCCAGCAGTAAACGGCTGTAGGGGTGCTGCGGCGCCTTGAACAGCGATTGGCAATCGGCCTGTTCGACGATTTCGCCAGCGCGCATCACGCAGACCCGCTGCGCGACGCTGTGCACCAGATTCAGGTCGTGGCTGATCAGCAGCAGCGACATACCCAGGCGTTGCTGCAACGCCTTGAGCAGCAGCAGGATCTTGCGCTGTACGGTCACGTCCAGCGCCGTGGTCGGCTCGTCGGCAATCAACAGCTCCGGCTCGCAGGCCAGTGCCATTGCAATCATCACCCGCTGACGCTGACCGCCGGACAACTCATGCGGGTAGGCCTTCAGGCGTTTGTGCGGTTGCTGGATGCCCACCAGTTCGAGGAGTTCGACAATCCGTTTCTGCGCCTCACGACCACCCATGCCCCGGTGCAGCAGCAGGGTTTCACCGATCTGTTTGGCAACGGTGTGCAGCGGGTTCAGCGACGTCATGGGCTCCTGAAAGATCATGGCAATACGGTTGCCGCGTAGCTCGCGCAGGGTTTGATCATTCGCACCGACCAGTTGCTGGCCACGATAGGTAATGCTGCCTGTTGTCACAGTGCCGCTTTTGGGCAGCAGTTGCAGAATCGAGTGTGCGGTGACCGACTTGCCCGATCCGGACTCGCCGACCAGCGCCAGGCACTCGCCCGGCCGCACGTCCAGACTCAGGTTGCTGACGACTGTCTGCCCGCTGAAAGCGACGCTCAGGTCGCGGATTTCGATCAGGTTTTCTTGCATCTCAGGACCTCGGGTCGAAGGCATCGCGCAACGCCTCGCCAATGAACACCAGCAACGTGAGGATCAGGGCGAGGGCGAAGAACGCCGTCAGTCCCAGCCAGGGCGCCTGCAGGTTCTGCTTGCCCTGAGCGATCAGCTCGCCCAGTGACGCACTGCCTGCGGGCATGCCGAAGCCAAGGAAATCCAGTGCTGTCAGGGTCGAGATAGCGCCCGTGAGAATGAACGGCAGATAGCTGAGCGTGGCGTTCATGGCGTTGGGCAGGATGTGGCGCAAAATCACCGTCCGGTCGCTCAGCCCCAAGGCGCGTGCGGCTTTGACATACTCCAGATTTCGGCCGCGTAGAAACTCGGCACGCACCACGTCCACCAGCGTCAGCCAGGAAAACAACGCCATGATGCCCAGCAACCACCAGAAGTCCGGCTCGACAAAGCCTGAGAGGATAATCAGCAGATACAGCACCGGCAGGCCCGACCAGACTTCCAGCAGCCGCTGCCCGAGCAAATCCACCCAGCCGCCGTAATACCCCTGAAGCGCACCTGCGGTGATGCCGATCAAGGCGCTGATGAAGGTCAGTGCCAGTGCAAACAGAATCGACACGCGAGCGCCGAAGATGACACGAGCCAGTACATCGCGGGCCTGATCGTCAGTGCCCAGCCAGTTGGTCGCGGACGGCGGGCTGGGCGCGGGGATGGTCAATTCGTAGTTGGGCGTGTCGTCGCTGAACGGGATGGGTGGAAACAGCATCCAGCCATCACCTTTGTCGATCAACCGGCGGACATAGTCACTGCGGTAGTCCGGCTGGAACGGTAGTTCGCCTCCGAACTGCTGCTCGGTGTAACGTTTGAGCACCGGGAAATACAACGAGTGCTGGTAGCTGACCACCAGCGGCTTGTCATTGGCGATCAGCTCGCCGCCCAGCGTGAGGGCGAAGAGGGCACAGAACAGCCAGAGCGACCACCAGCCGCGGCGATTGCCACGAAAACGCTCCAGGCGGCGCCGGGCAAGCGGAGAAAGACTGCGCATCATGCCGTCCTCGCGTTAAAGTCGATTCTGGGGTCGACCAGGGTGTAGCAGACATCACCCACCAGTTTGATCAGCAGACCGAACAGCGTGAAGATGAACAGCGAGCCGAACACCACCGGATAATCCCGGGAAACGGCGGCTTCGTAACTCATGCGTCCCAGACCGTCGAGCGAGAAAATCACTTCGATCAGCAGCGATCCTGCGAAGAACACGCTGATGAACGCCTGCGGAATGCCTGACACGACGAGTAGCATCGCATTGCGAAACACATGGCCATAAAGCACACGCCGTTCGCTCATGCCCTTGGCTCGGGCGGTAATCACGTATTGGCGGGTGATCTCGTTGAGAAACGAGTGTTTGGTCAGCAAGGTCAGCGAGGCGAAACCGCCGATGACCAGCGCCGATACCGGCAGTACCAGATGCCAGAAGTAATCGGCGATCTTGCCCGGCGTCGATAGCTGATCGAAGTTATCCGAGACCAGCCCTCGCACCGGGAACCAGCTCAGGGAGGTTCCGCCACAGAACACTACGATCAACAGCATGGCGAACAGAAACGCGGGCGTCGCGTAGCCGATGATGATCGCTGTGCTGCTCCAGATGTCGAACTGGCTGCCGTGTTTGACGGCCTTGCGAATGCCCAATGGGATCGATACCAGGTAGGTCAGAAGCGTCGCCCAGAGTCCCAGGGAAATGGACACCGGCATCTTCTGCAGAATCAGATCGGTGACCGTCGCGCCGCGAAAGAAGCTGTTGCCGAAGTCCAGTTGCGCGTAGTTCTTGAGCATCAGCCACAGCCGTTCATGCAGTGGCTTGTCGAAACCGTATTGATGCTCTATTTCCTTGATCAGCTTGGGGTCCAGTCCTCGAGACGCTCTGGATTGCCCGGCACCGGCAGACTCCGAGGCGCTGGCACCTGCCGTGGTGCCGCCAACGCCCTGCAGTCGTGCGATAGCTTGTTCGACCGGGCCGCCGGGCGCCGCCTGCACGATGAAGAAGTTGACCAGCAGAATGCACAGCAGGGTCGGGATGATCAGCAGCAGACGCCGCAGAATGTAGCCGAGCATCTACTTCATCTCCGAAACAAGGGCTGATGCGCCGCGCCTGGCGGTGAATTGCTCGTTGGTCAGCGGCGTGGGACTGACCTCCCACCAGGTTTCGATGGCTTCGTTGTTGCTGGCCTGAATTTTCGGAATGCCGAAGCGGTTCCACCACACGGTCGAGGACCCCGGCGGGTAATAGTTGGGAATCCAGTAATAATTCCACTGCAGCACGCGATCCAGGCAGTGCGCATAGTCGGTCATTGTCTGCTTGTTATCGGCCCTGAGCAGCCCGGCGATCAGCGTATCCACGGCCGGATCCTGCAGCGTCATGTAATTGCTCGAGCCCGGATCCATCGCCACTTTGGAGCCGAAGCTGTTGTACAGCTCCGAGCCCGGCGAGGTGGAAACCGGGTAGCCGGTGACGATCATGTCGTAGTCGCGAGCCATGACCCGGTTCAGGTACTGCGCCGCGTCTATCCGGCGAATGTCGAAATGGATGCCGATCTGCGCAAGATTGCGCTTGTAGGGCAGCAGCATGCGTTCAAAACCGGTCTGGCCATTGAGGAACGTAAAGCGGAAAGGCTGGCCTTCGGCGTTGACCAGTTCATCGCCTTTTGGCGTCCAGCCAGCTTCTTTCATCAATGCCAGAGCTTGCAGTTGCTTGTCGCGGATAAAGCCCGTGCCATCGGTCTTGGGCGTCTTGTAGACGGTGTCGAACACCTGCTCTGGCACCTTGCCACGCAACGGTTCGAGAATCTTCAGCTCTGCTGTCGTCGGCAGTTCGGTGGCGGCAAGATCGGAATTGGAAAAGTAACTGTCCTGACGGATGTACATGTTGCGCATCATCTGCCGGTTGGTCCATTCGAAATCCCAGAGCAGCGACAGGGCCTGACGTACTCGTCGGTCCTGAAACATTGGCCGGCTCAGGTTGAACACGAAACCCTGAGAGCTTTGCACAGCGCCCTTGGCCAGATGCGCCTTCTGCAGTCTTCCGTCGTTCAACTGCGGGCTGTCGTAGCGAATCGAATAGCCGGTCGCGGAGAATTCCCGGTTGTAGTCGTAGGCGCCGCCCTTGAGCACTTGGCGTGCGACGTCGATATCGCCGAAGTACTCGATGCTGAACGTGTCGAAGTTATAGAGGCCGCGGCTGACCGGCAGGTCCTTGCCCCACCATGCCGGATCACGCTCGAACGTGATGGTGCGACCCGGATCGACATGCGCGATCTTGTATGGGCCGCTGCCCGGCGGCACTTCAAAGCCTGCGCCACTGGCGAAGTCGCGGGTCTTCCACCAGTGTTCGGGAAAAACCGGCAGCGAGGCCAGATCCAGGGGCAGGGTACGGTTGTCGGAGTGTTTGAAGTCGAAGCGTATCTGTGTCGGTGACTCGACCTCCAGGCCTTTGACCGCCTCGAACTGGGTGCGGTACTGCATGCTGCCTTGGGTCATCAGCAGTTCGTAGGTGTATTTCACATCGTGGGCGGTGATTGCTGTTCCGTCGGCAAAGCGTGCCTTGGGGTTCAGGTAGAAGCGCAGGGACAGCCCGTCCGCGCTGCGTTCCATCTTCTCGGCCACCAGCCCGTATACGGTGTAGGGCTCGTCCATCGAGCGCACCGCCAGCGGCGAGTACAGCATGCCGTTGATCTGCGAAACGCCCATGCCCTTGTCGGTGAAGGGCATCAGGTGATCGAACTGACCAATCTCGATGGCGGAGCGGCGCATGCTGCCACCTTTCGGCGCATCAGGGTTCACGTAATCGAAATGCTGAAAATTGGCGGGGTAGCGGGGTGCCTCACCATAAACGGTCAGGGCGTGTTGCGGAGCGGCGAACAGCGGAAAGGAGGCCACGGCCAGTGTTGCGGCGATCAGTGAAGAAAAAACAAAACGCATTACTAGAATCCCGATTGACCGTAGAAGCGCCCGGCGTCGCATTGCAGACAGCGGTATCTTCTACAGATAAATCCCTGATTCGCCAAGCCACCTGCGAAAACGGCCCATCCGAAGATGAGCCGTTTGGTAACGCGTGCAAAACCGTGCGACAGGATCAGTCCTGACGGCTGGTCACTTCCAGCAGGTGATAGCCGAACTGGGTCTTGACCGGACCCTGAACGGTATTCACCGGAGCGCTGAACACAACGGTGTCGAATTCCTTGACCATCTGGCCTGGACCGAACGAACCCAGTTCACCGCCCTGGCGGCTGGATGGGCAGGTGGAGTTGGCTTTCGCGATTTCAGCAAAATCAGAGCCGCCTTCGATCTGTGCCTTGAGTTCGTTGCACTTCTCTTCGCTCGAAACAAGGATGTGGCGCGCAGTGGCTTTAGCCATGGGGAAAAATCTCCTGTGAAAAAAAAGAAACAGCCTACCGGAATCAGTTCGGTATTTCCTGACAAAGTTCCTTTGTGTTGCGGTTATCGGTAGCGCAACCGATCAACCGCGCGGCGTAGCAACTGCTCGGTGCCCGTCCAGCCCAGACAGCCGTCGGTCACCGACACACCGTATTCGAGGACTTTGTTCAAGGGCTGGCAGCCGTCGAACAAGTGGCTTTCGATCATCATGCCGATCAGTGAGTGGTTGCCTTGCAGACGCTGCTGGAGCACATTGTCGAAGACCTGCGGCTGACGTAGCGGGTCCTTGCCACTGTTGGCATGGCTGCAGTCGACCATGATGCGCGCTGCAATCCGGTTCTTTGCCAGACTGGCCTGCACGTTGGCAATGCTCTCGCTGTCGTGGTTCGGTCCGCTGTGTCCGCCGCGCAGCACGATATGCGTGTCCGCGTTGCCCTGTGTCTCGATGATTGCCGGATGGCCGTGGCTGTCCATGCCGAAGTGGCGATGAGGATGGGCCGCCGAGCGGATCGCGTCGCTGGCGACTGCGACACCACCGTCCGTACCGTTCTTGAAGCCGACCGCCATGGGCAGACCGCTGGCCATTTCCCGATGAATCTGCGATTCGGTTGTGCGGGCGCCGATAGCGACCCAACTGAGCAGGTCGTCGAAGTACCCCGCTGCCATGGGCTGCAGGATTTCAGTCGCAATGGGCAGGCCCATGTGCAGCATTTCGCGCATCAGGTCCCGTGAAAGCTTCAGACCCACCGCCATGTCGTCGCTGCCGTCCAGATGAGGATCGTAGGCCAGGCCTTTCCAGCCGACCGTCGTGCGGGGCTTTTCGACGTAGGCACGCATGACCAGCAGCATTTGGTCGCTGACTTCAGAGGCGAGACCCGCCAGGCGTTCTGCGTATTCGAGTGCGGACTGCGGATCGTGGAGGGAGCAGGGGCCTACGATGACCAGCAGGCGTGAGTCTTCACCCTGGAGGATGGCTCTGACGGCGCGACGGTGGGCGGCGACCTGATCGGTCAGGGCGGTATTCAGCGGCAGGCTGCTCTTGAGCTCAAGGGCACTGGGCAGGCGCGTCGAGACGGAGATGCTGTGGGGCAGCGTGATCGAGTGGCTGGACAGGTCGGACGGTTTTACGGCAACGGACGAATTCATATTCTGACTTCCTGGGCCGGCGGGTCGTGTTCCCGCTCAGAGCCCTACTGGGGTGTTCGACAAAGGGCCGGTTCGGCCGTGTGTGTGCAATTGCCACCTGGCAGTGACCGATCGGAGGCGGCAGGCTGTCCCGAACGGAGGTTGCTAAATCGCCAGGCGAAGTCGATGTCGTTGCGGTAATAGGTGGCGTAGTTCATGTCGTGTTCCTCGATTCGATTCAGTGTGGTGTTGTTTGAGGGGCCAAAAAAACAAAACCCCCGGTCGGGTAGCCGACCGGGGGTAGAGAATTCTCTGGTTGGCGTCCCCTTGAAGTGGGCGCCGGATGGGTATCAGGCGCGCCAGTGGCTAAACCAATACCCGTAATACGCGTTGAGCTGGAGAAACGCCGTGGCAGGAGCGATCCGCACAGTCATGGCGTCAGCCGAGCGGCAGGCGCTGGCGTGGACGACGAACTGTAATGAAGTGGATTGCAGCATGGTGTGTCTCCGTTGAATGAGCTGAAGCTTACTTCAGGCATGTACGCTCATTCAATTGGAAAATTCGATCGGAGGGATTGTCGATCATTCGTTGCAAGGCTGCCGACAAAATGGGCTGTGGACAAAAACTGTCGGAAAAGGCTGTTTCGTCAGTCCGTTCGTGCCGCCGGGCGGTAAAGATTTCTGTCTTACACTCTTCGGAGCAATTCCCATCAATCTGCCACGGTTTCTGATGTTTCATCCTCGGAAGGGATGCTGCCGATCTTCATCCCCAGCAGAACCGCCACTTTATGGGCCTCGCCGCGTTTTCCCTTCTTGCGTCCTGCCAGCACTTGGTAGGTCGTCGCAGGATCAATGCTGTTCTCCCGAGCGAATTCTTGAACAGATTTACCCTGTTGTTCGAGCCAGGCCTTGGCTTGTGCAGCAGTACGTATTCCGGGCATAGTTCAAAACCATTCAAATCAGTTTAATTTTAGCTGGATTTTACCATTCGTAAGGATGGGGTCAACAGGGTTGTGTATTCAAATGAGTGGAATTGGGTACCGATTAAGAAAAGAAAGAGAACGTCTGGGCCTGTCTCAGCGTGCCTTTGGTGAAATCGGTGGTGTGGAAGCGAATGCTCAAGGGAAGTATGAAAGCGGCGATCGTGCCCCTAAGGCCGATTACCTGGCTGCGGTAGCCGCCAAGGGTGTCGATGTACTCTACGTGCTCACTGGAACGCCTACGCCGATTCCGGTCGATAACCTAAGTGTTGCCGAAGAAAAAGTGCTGGGCAGTTATCGTGTGCTCGACAAGGAGGATCAGGACGCGATCAGGCGACTGACCACCACCATGGCGGAGCTGTCGGCTTCATACGTAACGACCGACAAGCCGACCGACAGTTGAGGGTCGCCAGCCCTGCGCAGGTCCGTCGAGCTGCGCGGATACTGTTGTCTTCGCATGCTGTGCCTGAGCCGGTTCGGCCCAGGCCCTGCGCTTACCGCCGACACGGTCAATCGTCGGCATTCTGCCGCGCTCGAACCTGCCTCTGAGCGGTTCGAGCGAAAACGGCAACATCCCCTAGGTCTGCATCGCCGTTTTTGTTATGGTGAATAGCATTCATTATGTCCGTTGCGCGAGGTGTCTGCTTGATTAGGGTGCTAGTTGTAGATGACCATGATCTTGTTCGGACAGGCATCACACGGATGCTCGCCGATATAGATGGCCTGCAGGTGGTAGGTCAGGCCGATTCCGGTGAGGAGTCCTTGAAAAAGGCGCGGGAACTCAAACCCGATGTGGTGCTGATGGACGTCAAGATGCCGGGTATCGGTGGTCTTGAAGCCACGCGCAAGCTATTGCGCAGTCATCCGGATATCAAGGTCGTGGCCGTGACGGTCTGTGAGGAGGATCCTTTTCCAACGCGACTGCTACAGGCCGGCGCGGCGGGTTACATGACCAAAGGCGCAGGCCTCGCGGAGATGGTTCAGGCCATCCGTCTCGTCTTTGCCGGTCAGCGTTACATCAGCCCGCAGATTGCTCAACAATTGGCGCTCAAGTCGTTCCAGCCACAGGTCAACAATTCGCCGTTCGACCTGCTGTCCGAGCGCGAAATCCAGATAGCATTGATGATCGTCGGTTGCCAGAAGGTCCAGACCATCTCGGATAAGCTGTGCCTTTCGCCGAAAACCGTGAATACTTACCGCTACCGAATCTTTGAAAAGCTCTCCATCAGCAGTGATGTCGAATTGGCGTTGCTGGCAGTACGTCACGGCATGGTGGACGCCAGCGCCTGAAAATGACCCAGACCTTTGATCCAAGTGCCTTTCTCGCGACCTGCAGTGGTCGTCCCGGCGTCTATCGCATGTTCGATGCCGAAGCGAAGCTTTTGTATGTGGGCAAAGCCAAGAACCTGAAGAAGCGCCTCGCCAGTTATTTCCGCAAGACCGGACACGCACCGAAGACCGGCGCACTGGTGGCGCGCATCGCTCAGATCGAAACCACCATCACCGGCAACGAAACCGAAGCTCTGTTGCTGGAGCAGACGCTGATCAAGGAGTGGCGACCTCCCTATAACATCCTCCTGCGTGACGATAAATCCTATCCGTATGTCTTTTTGTCGGACGGCAAGTTTCCGCGTCTGAGCATCCATCGTGGCGCGAAGAGAGCCAAAGGCCGGTATTTCGGGCCTTATCCGAGTGCGGGTGCCATCAGAGAAAGTCTGAGCCTGCTGCAGAAGACCTTCCAGGTACGTCAGTGCGAAGACAGCTATTTCAAGAATCGTAACCGGCCTTGTCTGCAATATCAGATCAAACGCTGCAAAGGACCTTGCGTCGATCTGGTCGAGCCTGAGGTGTACGCAGAAGATGTGCGTCACTCGGTCATGTTTCTCGAGGGGCGCAGCAATGCCTTGAGCGATGAGTTGAATACTGCAATGGAAAAAGCTGCCATGGCGCTGGATTTCGAGCGCGCGGCAGAGTTGCGCGATCAGGTCGCCTTGCTGCGCCGCGTTCAGGATCAGCAGAGCATGGAAGGCGGCACCGGCGATGTCGACGTGGTCGCGGCATTCGTCAACCCGGGCGGTGCCTGCGTGCATCTGATCTCGGTGCGCGGCGGTCGCGTGCTGGGCAGCAAGAATTTCTTTCCTCAGGTGGGTATCGAGGAGGAGGTTGGCGAAGTCATGTCGGCATTCCTGGCTCAGTATTTCCTGGGTGGCGTTGATCGTGAGCTGCCCAGCGAAGTCATCGTCAACGTTGTCAATGAAGACTTCCCGGCCCTGATCGACGCAATTGAAGAGTCGCGCGGTCGCGAGATGACCATCAGCCATCGGGTGCGCGGTACCCGTGCGCGCTGGCAGCAACTGGCTGTGACCAATGCCGAACAGGCTCTGTCGGCGCGTCTTGCCAATCGCCAGCATGTGGCATCGCGCTTCGACGCGCTGGCCAAGGTGCTGAACCTCGACGAGCCGCCGGTACGGCTCGAGTGCTACGACATCAGTCACTCAAGTGGTGAGGCGACAGTCGCCTCCTGCGTCGTGTTCGGCCCGGAAGGCCCGATCAAGGCGGACTACCGTCGTTTCAACATCGAAGGCGTGACGGCGGGCGATGACTACGCCGCCATGCACCAGGCTTTGACCCGGCGCTACAGCCGTATCAAGGACGGGGAGGGCAAATTGCCTGACGTTCTGTTGGTCGACGGTGGCAAGGGGCAGATGGCGATGGCGCGTGATGTGCTCAACGAGCTGGCCATACCGGACCTTATCCTGCTCGGGGTCGCCAAGGGCACGACGCGAAAGGCCGGGTTCGAAACCCTGTACCTGAACGATGCCGCTCATGAATTCACCTTGCCAGGCGACTCACCGGCGCTGCACCTCATCCAGCAGATTCGTGACGAGGCGCACCGTTTTGCAATTACCGGACACCGCGCCCGACGCGGCAAGACCCGCCGTACTTCAACGCTTGAAGGCGTGGCGGGAGTAGGGCCGACACGCCGTCGTGACTTGCTCAAACACTTCGGCGGCCTTCAGGAATTGTCTCGTGCGAGCATCGATGAAATAGCAAAAGCACCGGGAATCAGTAAAAAGCTGGCAGAGTCGATTTATGCAAACCTGCACAGCGAGTAGAATGCCCGCTCACCTCGTAGCCAGTTGTGCCGATGAATATCCCTAATCTGATTACCGTACTACGTGTTTTACTGATTCCGATCTTCATTCTGTTGTTCTACATGCCCTATCACTGGAGCTACATGGCTGCCAGCGCGGTGTTTGCCTTTGCAGCGGCAACCGACTGGCTGGACGGATATCTGGCGCGTCGCCTGGAGCAGAGCACGCCATTCGGTGCGTTTCTCGATCCGGTCGCCGACAAGCTCATGGTGGCCGTTGCCCTGGTACTGCTGGTCCAGGCACATGCAAACCTGTGGCTGACGCTGCCGGCGGCTGTGATCATCGGTCGCGAAATCGTTATTTCCGCCCTGCGCGAATGGATGGCAGAAATCGGCGCCAGAGCCCAGGTGGCAGTGTCGAACATGGGCAAATGGAAAACCGCTGCACAGATGCTGGCGCTGGTGATCCTGCTTGGCAATCCGCCCGCCATCACGTTCTGGGTCATTCTGGGTTACGCATTGCTGCTGGTGGCAGCAGGTCTGACCTTGTGGTCGATGGTGCAATACCTGAGGGCCGCCTGGCCGCACCTGAAAACCACGGCAGAAAAAAAATAAGTTTTTGAATCAAGGGCTTGACGGGAATTTTTGAAGCGCTAGAATGGCGCCCGTCAACACGACAATGCGGGAATAGCTCAGTTGGTAGAGCACGACCTTGCCAAGGTCGGGGTCGCGAGTTCGAGTCTCGTTTCCCGCTCCAAATATTGCGCTACAGAGTTCCACTGAATTCTGTAAATGATCGAAATAAGGGCCTTTAGGCCCTTTTTTCGTTCCAGCGGGAACCACTGAAATCCAGTACTATCCGGTGCGTTTAAGTCCAGAATTGAGTCCAGGATTCTGACGAGCAATGAATCGGTTTAATGCTGGAGCAGATTGTGTAGCGAGATGAGCATCTGGCCCTGACTCTGTTCAGGAGCTCGCGATGGCACTCTCAGAAATGACAGTTCGGCATGCCCGAATCACCGGCAATGACTACACCCTCGGCGACAGTGATGGTCTCACGCTCAATGTGACGGCCAGAGGCGGAAAAGTCTGGCTCTTCCGTTACTACTGGGCAGGCAAGCAGAAGCGCATGTCGCTCGGTAGTTACCCCCAAATTGGGCTTAAAGAAGCCCGTACCCGTCGTAATGAAGCACGTGCCTTGGTTGCCCAGGGCATCAACCCCTATGAACATCGCAAACAACAGCGACTTGCTGCTTATGCTGCGAAGGAGCATACCTTCGAGGCGGTGTTCAATCAGTGGGTGGAGTTCCGCAGGCTAAGCCTGAAGGAAGGGCGCCAGAGCACGCTCTCGCAGATCTTGAGAATCTTCAGTAAAGACGTCCTGCCCCTGCTGGGTGGGCGGTCCATCTACGATATCAATCGTCACGATCTGCTGGATTTACTGAGCAGGATCGAACAGCGCAAGGCCTTAACGACAGCCGAGAAATGTCGGACCTGGTTCAACCAATTGTTCCGCTATTCGCTGGTGAAGATCGAGTGGCTGGAACACAATCCGGCTTCGGACCTCGAGGTGGTCGCGCTCCCCAAACCTCCGGTTACGCACAATCCATTTCTCCGAATGGACGAGCTCCCGGCATTGATGGCTGCTCTTCGAAACTACGGTGGCGCCAACCAAACTCGGCTTGGCCTTCGGTTGTTGTTGCTGACCGGTGTCCGCACGGGCGAGCTGCGGTTGGCGACGCCCGACCAGTTCGATCTGGAGAAGCGTTTGTGGGTCATACCGGCGGAGGTGGTGAAGCAGCTCCAGTTAGCGATGCGAAAGCCGGGTAAGCAGATCCAAAACGTTCCGCCCTACATCGTGCCGCTGTCGGTGCAGGCGCTCGAGATCGTGCGTCACTTGCTGGATCAGGTTGTTCCCGCGCAGCGCTACTTGTTTGCGCATCGAAGCGAGCTGAGCAAGCGCATCAGCGAGAACACGCTGAATGGCGCGTTGCGTCGGATGGGGTACGCCGATCAACTCACCGGTCATGGCATGAGGGCGACGATCTCGACTGCGTTGAACGAGATCGGATACCCAAGGGTGTGGGTGGATGCTCAGCTTTCTCATGCTGATCCAGATAAGGTGAGTGCGGCTTACAACCACGCGGAGTACGTGGAGCAGCGCCGGACGATGATGCAGGACTGGGCGAACCGTTTGGATCTGTGGGGGCAGGGCCAACTGAAAGCGGCAAGCTCTCCGCTGACTATTCGTTTAGAAGGTGCAGCTTCATTACCTTCGTTGGAAAGCGCGAACGCTAACGCTGTTCTGTACAGCAGTGGTTTCCCAGCGACGACGGTTCCAGCCTCCAAAATTTCCGTCAGCAACGAACCGCTCCTTAACGCGGCTCAGTATTCACCTGTCCTACCTGCTCCAACGCAGACTGAACAGCTGCACGAACCCCAAGTATCTGACATACAACGCCAGCGCGCCGAGATGCTAGCCACCTATGAAGCTTCGAGTAATTTGCCGCTGCTTGTCTTCGCCAAATTGGCAGGCAAATCCAGAGATCAGGTCAACCGCGATATCAAGGCTCGGCGCCTGCTGTCTTTGAGCCTCGGGAATCGCGGTCAGCGCATTCCCGACTGGCAGCTTGATCCGCTGCGGCACAAGTTGGTACTTGCAGCACTAGCGCGATTTCCGAATATCGATGCTTGGATGCTCTATCGGACGGTCTGTGAGCCTCATGAGCGACTGAAGAGGCGTTCGCCAATCGATGGGCTCACTACGGATAATTTCGAATTTACCGTGCGTATCGTCTGCGGAGCCCTGCGCCCGAGATAACGTTCCATCTTCGGGGAAATGACGGGGCTTGCCACTGAGTTTACTGCTTTCGGTGAACTCCCGTCATCACTTGGGTGTTTGTTGGTGGGCGCGCGCGAAGGTCGATGGTCCGCTGAAGATCAAAGTGTCCGAAAAACATTTTGACTGGGCTCTAGCGCGAAGGTTCTAGGCTCTGTACGAAAAGTACTGTCTCAAACACCGCATGGCACAAGCCAGTGAGACCATTGCCGCATAACTTTTTGCGAGTTTGTCGAAGCGCGTAACGATGCGACGGTTCTCCTTCAACCAGCCGAACATGCGC